>BDTS01000100.1 GCA_002897915.1 bacterium BMS3Bbin09
TTTGTTCCGCAAATTCCCGGCCGGACAATAACCTCCCCTTTGTTTTATCATCATTATATGGAAATAAAAAAGGGCGGTCCATATCCCTATGGGCCGCCCTTATTGCATAGCGTATCGCTGCTTATTTGTTTCTCTTATTCCTGATCTGTGCCTGTGCCGCGGCGAATCTTGCGATAGGAACCCTGAAAGGTGAACAGCTTACGTAGTCAAGGCCTATGTTGTGGCAGAACTCGACTGACTTCGGTTCTCCGCCGTGTTCACCGCAGATACCGAGCTTGATGTCCTTCTTGACCTTTCTGCCTTTCTCTACAGCTATCTTCATGAATGCGCCAACACCGGCCTGATCGATAGAAACAAATGGATCATCTTTGAGAATACCTTCTTCTACATAGAAAGGCAGGAACCTTCCAGCGTCATCCCTTGAAAGACCGAATACGGTTTGTGTAAGGTCGTTCGTGCCGAATGAGTAGAAGTCTGCGACCTCTGCGATCTTATCCGAGGTCACACATGCGCGCGGAAGTTCGATCATTGTTCCGACTGTGTATGGGACCCTGACCTTTGCCTTTTTCTGGACTTCTTTAGCTACTTCGATCACAACAGCCTTCATTGCTTCAAGTTCCTTCACATGACTTACGAGAGGGATCATGATCTCGGGAATGACTTTGATCTTCTTCTTTTTAAGAGCACAGGCTGCTTCCATAATAGCCTGAGCCTGCATTGCGTATATTTCAGGATAAGTCACACCAAGACGGCAGCCGCGATGTCCGAGCATGGGGTTGAACTCATGGAGAGATTCGTTCTTTGCCTTGAGCTTTGCAAACGGCACTCTCATGCTCTTTGCGAGCGATTGGAGATCCTTGTCTGTATGTGGCAGGAACTCATGGAGAGGGGGATCGAGGAGCCTGATCGTGACAGGCAGTCCCTTCATTTCTTTGAAGACGCCGAGGAAGTCATTTCTCTGGAACGGGAGGAGTTTTGCAAGTGCTTTCTGTCTTCCCTTAAGTGTTTCGGAGAGGATCATTTCTCTAACAACCTTGATCCTGTCAGCACCGAAGAACATATGCTCTGTTCTGCAGAGACCGATACCTTCAGCCCCGTATTTGAGCGCTGTCCTGCAGTCGTCTGCGGACTCTGCGTTTGTTCTTACCTTGATGAATCTTGCCTTGTCGGCCCAGGTCATGAGCTCTGTGTACCATTTGTTGTGATCGGGGTTGGCCGGGTTGAGTTTGAGCCGACCTTCGTAGAAGGTTCCCTTTGAACCGTTCAGTGTGATCCAGTCGCCTTCCTTGAGGGTATTGCCGTTGACGCTCATGTTTTTCTTTTGCAGGTTTATCTGCACTTCAGAGCATCCGACGATACAGCACTTGCCCCATCCGCGCGCAACGAGTGCCGCGTGGCTGGTCATACCGCCTTTTGCTGTAAGAATTGCTTCTGCGGCGTGCATGCCGTGTACGTCTTCAGGAGAAGTCTCAGCGCGGACAAGGATCACTTTTTTGCCCTTCTTCGCCCATGCCGCCGCGTCGTCAGCAGTAAAGACGACCTGTCCCATGGCGCCGCCCGGTCCCGCAGGAAGTCCCTTTCCGAGCAGGGTGCCCTCCTTTTCGGCTAATGGATCGACACTCGGGTGAAGGAGTTCATCGATCTGGTCCGGCCTTACGCGCATTATGGCGGTCTCTTTTGATATCAGCTTGCTCTTTGCCATTTCAACCGCCATGCGGATAGCGGCCTGTCCGTTACGTTTACCGATCCTTGTCTGGAGCATCCAGAGTTTTCCTTCTTCTATTGTGAACTCAATGTCCTGCATGTCCGAGTAATGGTTTTCAAGCCTTATTTCATAACTATGAAGTTCTTTGTATAACTTCGGCATATTCTCTTCAAGAGAAGGGAGATGCCTGGTGTCTTTGGTCTTTCCGGCCTTGTTAACCGGGTTTGGTGTCCTGAGTCCTGCGACAACGTCCTCACCCTGCGCGTTCGGGAGCCATTCGCCAAAGAACATGTTCTCGCCTGTGGCAGGGTTACGTGTGAAGGCAACACCTGTTGCCGAGTTGTCACCTGTGTTTCCGAAGACCATTGTCTGTACGTTAACTGCCGTGCCCCACCAGTCAGGGAGTTTTTCGATCTTTCTATATGCGATCGCGCGCTTGCCCATCCATGATGAGAAAACAGCGCCGACACTGCCCCAGAGCTGTTCCTCGGGAGAGTCAGGGAAAGGTTTCTTCAGTGTCTGTTTGATGATCTTCTTAAACTGGTCACAGAGTTTCATCAGATCTTCTACCGTAAGGTTCGTGTCACTCTTGTAGCCTTTTTTCTTCTTTACTGCATCGAGCGCGGACTCAAGTTTGTGACGGATACCGTCATGGTCGGTTTTAGGTTCGATACCACCACCCTTTTCCATAACAACATCCGAGTACATCATCATCAGACGGCGGTACGCGTCGTATACAAAACGCGGGTTGTTCGTCTTTTTGATGAGTCCGGGAATAGTCTTTGTTGTAAGGCCTGCGTTAAGTATGGTCTCCATCATCCCGGGCATTGATGCACGCGCTCCGGAACGTATTGACATAAGGAGAGGGTCTTTGGGGTCTCCGAACTTCTTGCCCATGATCTTTTCGACTTTTGCCATGGCCTTAGCTACCTGACCTTTTAGCTCCTTGGGATATTTTTGCTTGTTCTCATAAAAAAGAGTACAGACTTCAGTGGTGATCGTAAATCCTGGCGGAACAGGAAGCTTGAGCTTTTTGTGTCCGGCCATTTCAGCCAGATTGGCGCCTTTTCCTCCAAGCAGATTTTTCATGCCGCTGTTTCCGTCGGCCTTTCCAGCTCCGAAAAAATAGACTAATTTTTTTGCCATTACTACCCTCCCCAATGAAATTTATTTGGATTGATATTATTTACGATGCAGTACAAAGAAAATTATTTTACATAATTAACAAGCTAAATTCAAACCCAAAAAGCTTACTCTTATATAAAAAAGACTAATCATGAAAAATTTAAGGTAATAGGGCCTGCCACCGATAATGAATTAGCGGGTATTCTTTGAGTAAAATAACACATCCTGTGTTGAATAATTGGCATTATTACAGATAATAAAAGTGCTAAGGCATATAAATATAAGGCTTTTAAGTTGGCATATTATATGCATTAATATTATAGTGTTAGAAATATACTATTATCAATGCTGGTGGAGGTTTAATTGAAGACAGGTTGTTATAGATCAGGGATAAATAAATTCAGCGCTGTTCTGCTCTCTTTCATATTTCTTCTTCTTATTACGGGGACGACTTACGCAACGGAACTGACGATTGGTATTATCCCCGAGCATAATGTCTTTGAACAGATCAAAAAATACAATCTTATTGGCGAATATATAAAAGGTAAGACCGGGATAAGTATAAAATTCTCGTTCCTTTCCAAGTACGGCAATATTATCGAGAGCTTTGAAGCCGAAAATCTGGACGGCGCCTTCTGGGGGAGTTTTACCGGGGCAATGGCTATAAGAAAGCTTAATATAGAGCTTATTGCGAGACCGGTCAAGCAATATCAGGGTTATATATTCGTACATAAGTACAGCATCATAAAAGATCCCTCTGATATGGAGGGCATGGTTATTGCCTTTGTCGATAAGGCTACGACATCTGGATATTTATTTCCCATGGCATATTTAAATAAAGCCGGCATCAGGGACATAGACAAATTTTTCAAGAAATCTTATTTCACAGGCAGTCATCAGGAAGCAATATACGCGGTCCTTGAAAGAGAGGCAAATATCGGATGCGCCAATAACATAACATTCGATTCTCTGGCCGCTGAAGATCCCCGGGTAAATGATGAACTAGTAGTGATCGCGAAGTCACCCGACCTGCCCAATAACGGTCTTGGTCTAAGAAAGGAAATGCCTTTTGCGATCAAAGAACAACTTAAGCGTGTTCTGCTCGAAATGGACAGAGACCCGAATGGCATCAAGGTGCTGAAAGAGTTCGGTGCCGAACGTTTCATTGAGACCAGTGAAAACGATTATGCTCCGGTATTCGATATTGCCGGAGAGGCCGGTATTGATCTTAAGAATTATGAATACACGTATAAATGAGGAGAAACAGTTATAAATGAAACGTAAGATAGTTATTTCACTGTTCGCTCTTTTTCTTTTCTTCACACTCGGCGCGATCATAGCATCTATTTATATAAAGGATAATAATGCGAAGCTGGAACGCATTATCAAACTCCATGAGGTTGAACAACTGAGACGGACGCTGCTGATCAATCTCCAGACCGTCCAGTCGGACCTTTACACTGTCAAGACCCCTTTTGAGACAAATCTCAATGCCATTGTCAAAAATGCGGCGAACCTTGAGGACGCGGCTAGTAAATGTTCTTCATGCCATCATCCGCCGAACCTCGACAAAAAGATACTGAATGTCCAGTCTCTTATCAAGGACTATGAAAATGCCCTTAGCTACTACATAACAGTCTCAGCGAATCCCGTAAGAATGGCGGAACTGAAATCTAACGCGGCAAAAACAGGAGAGAAGCTCATTACACTTACAAAGAATATGTCCCATAATGCAAGTCAGAGTATAGAGCAATTGACTACCTATGCATCCATAAAGATAAATCACGCAAAGACAGCTCTTGTGATAACTCTTGTAGTGACCTTTGTCCTGGGCATTATTGTCGCCATAATTCTTACGAAGTCCGTGACAAAGCCTGTCAAGGAACTTGTTAATGCTACCAGGATGATCTCATCAGGGAAATTCGGGACAACGATATCCTTTAAGGATAAGACCGAGTTCGGGGAGCTTGCTAGCCATTTCAATAAGATGAGCACTGCGATCAAGGAGGGGTACGAGAAGATACAGCAGGAGACCAAAGAGCGCTGGCAGGCGGAAGAGGCGGTGATCAAATCAGGGAAGTTTCTTCATACGATCTTTGATAGCATAAGAGACCCGTTCTGTATCATCGATAACAATTATAAGATAGTAAGGGTCAATGAGGCATACGCTGAGCTTAAGAAAAAAGAGATCAATGAGCTCGTTGGAAAAAAATGTTATGAGGCCACCCGCGGTAAGAGCAGGATCTGCGATGAATGTATAGTCAAGGCGACGTTTCTCTCGGCCGACCCCGCTGAAAGAGCGAACCTTATAACCTATGACGACGGCACAAGGATATGGCTCGAGATCCATACATATCCTATATTTGATGAAGAGGGGAACGTATCGCATATTATTGAATATATAAGAGACATTACCGATCGTAAGCTATCGGACGAGGCCATGAGGGAAAGTGAAGAACGCTATATGCTAGCAGCCAGAGGCGCCAATGACGGTCTCTGGGACTGGAACATGAAGTCCAATGATATCTACTATTCTTCCCGCTGGAAGTCAATGCTTGGTTTTAAAGAGGGCGAGATCAAAAACAATCCGGCTGAGTGGCTCGATCGGATACATCCAGATGACCGTATGCATGTTGAAACGGAGATAGCTGCTCATATCAACGGACACACGCCGAATTTGCAAAGCGAGCATCGTATTATGCATAAGAATGGGACGTACCGTTGGGTTCTTGTACGGGGACTTGCCGTACGTGACGCCATACTAAATATCTATCGTATGGCTGGGTCGATCACAGACATTACGGAACGGAAGATGACCGAAGAACAGCTGATCTTTGATGCGCTGCACGATGCCCTGACAGGTCTCCCGAACAGAGTTCTCTTCATGGATCGTCTCACGCATGCGGTCGACCGTGAAAAGAGGAAGAGTAATGAATTGTTTGCAGTAATCTTTCTCGATATGGACAGGTTCAAGGTGTTGAACGACAGTCTCGGTCATACGGCCGGTGATAAACTGCTTGTCGCAATCAGCCAGAGGCTTAAAGAGGGCCTCCGGCCTGGGGACACTATCGCGCGTCTGGGCGGAGATGAATTTGCAATTCTACTTGAAGACCTTAAGGACGTGAAGGAGGCCATCCAGATCTCCGAACGGGTTCTCGAAAAACTGCGTCTTACTTTTGACTTGGACGGACAGGAGATATTTGCTACCGCAAGTCTCGGGATAGCCTTAAGCTCGAAGGAATATGAAAATCCGGAATACCTTCTGCGCGATGCTGATATAGCCATGTACCAGGCAAAGGCCAACGGCTGTAACCGCTATGAGGTCTTTGATAATAGTATGTATGACAATGCGGTTGCCCGTCTGCAGCTGGAGACGGACCTGAGGCAGGCGATGAATCAGGAAGAGTTCAGGCTTCATTATCAGCCTATCATATCAATGAAGACCGGAAAGATCACGGGTGTAGAGGGTCTTATTAGATGGCAGCACCCGCTAAAAGGGCTCATAAATCCCGATGAATTTATCCCGACCGCTGAAGAAACCGGACTTATCGTGACTATCGGTGAATGGGTCATATCAGAGGCAGCTCATCAGTTGAGCAGATGGCAGAAAATATTCCCCTTCGATCCTCCGTTGACGGTCAGTGTGAATATTTCGAGCAAGCAACTGCTGCCTACTCTTGTAAAACATATAAAGGATGTGCTTGGGAAGACAGGCCTCGATCCAGGCAGTCTGATCCTGGAGATTACAGAGAGTATCCTTATGGAAAGTGCTGAAATGGTGGCCCCGTTGTTACTTCAATTAAAGGGACTGGGAGTTAAGCTGTATATCGATGACTTCGGAACCGGGTATTCGTCCCTTAGTTACCTGCATGGCTTTCCTGTCGATGTATTAAAGATAGACCGTTCGTTCATCGCCAGGATAGGTTCAAATGGAGACAACCTTGAGATCGTCAAGGCAATTGTGACCTTGGCCCACAGTCTTGACATGAAGGTGATAGCAGAGGGTGTGGAGACTGAGGAACAGCTTGAAAAGCTGAAAAAATTGGGATGCGAATATATACAGGGGTTTTTCTATTCCAAGCCTCTCGAAATGAAGATGTTTGAAGACTTGTTGAAGCAATCAGGCGGTGACCTGTTAGATTACCTGAAAAACAAGAAATGAGATTGAAAGGTGTTTTGTTGATTGGGAAGCCGTGCCTTGATCTACTACTCGATAATTTTGGAAAAATTCCCCAGTGAATTAAAAATTCTCCTGACATAAGAGAGCAATGCGAGACGGTTATTCTTTATCCCGTCATCCTTGTCCATTACAAGGACCTTTTCAAAGAATATATCGATCGGTTTTTCAAGTTTAAAGAGAAGATTAAAATCCCCTGCAACTAAATCATTATTAACATTTTTGGCAGCTATGAATAATTCTTTCTCAGCCTCCTCGGTAAACAGACTTTCATTGACTTCACTATCCTGATCTTCTTGAAGAATATTATAGACTCTTTTTGCGGCGACAACCATGGCTGGGAAAGTCGGATTGTTCTTGAGTTCGGAAATGATGCTGATTCTCTGCTCTATGTCTTTGAGATTTAACACTAGAGTCGATAATACGGCATTGACAACATCATAGCTGTGCCCCTCTAAAATCAGGATGCCCTCTAGTCTCTGGGCAAAGAAGCGCAGGATACAATTTGTAAGTTCTGTTCTCTTTTCTTCCGAGGTTTCCAGGCCCTTAAGTGACGCCTCTATAAGTGAGTTGAGAGAATCGGGATAGTCTGTGGTCCGTAATATATGTATTATCCCGGCCGCCTGCCTCCTTAAGGCAAAGGGGTCCTCTGACCCGGACGGGATCATGTCCAGGTAAAAGAAGGAGGCGATATTGTCGAGCTTATCCGAAAGTGAGACTATTGTACCGATCTCTTCCGAAGGCAACGAGTCCCCGGCAAACCTCGGCATGTAATGTTCATTTATTGCGGTTGCCACATCGCTCTCCTCGCCGGAAATATTGGCATAGGTCATACCCATATAGCCCTGCAGTTCGGGGAACTCACCAACTGCTCCGGTTACGAGATCGGCCTTACAGAGCATTGAGGCTCTTTGTGCCTTTTCTTTCAGGGCGGGGTTGAGTCTGTCAGCGATATGGGCTGAGAGGGAAGATATCCTCTCTGCCTTGTCGTAAACGCTCCCGAGCTTTTCCTGGAAGGTCACATTCTTGAGTTCTTCGATCAGGTCCCATAATTTATTCTTCTGGTCGTCTATAAAATAGAAACGGGCGTCCTCAAGTCTTGCCCGGAGCACGCGCTCCGAGCCCCTTTTAACAGTATCATTGATCGCGGTATTCATGTTGCTTATGGCAATGAAAGATGACGCCATATTGCCTTCGGCGTCTTCCATCGCGAAATATTTCTGGTGAGATCTCATGACCGTGATCAGCAGCTCTTTTGGAAGAGAGAGATACTTGTCCTCAAAATTCCCGAGTACCGGAGTAGGGTGTTCAACAAGGTTCGTGACGGTCTCGAGCAGTTCCTCGTCCTCAATGGCTCTGCAGCCAGCTAATGACTCTATTTCCTTTATGCCTTTGGAAATCATGTTCTTCCGCTCATTGCAGTCGGCGATAACATGGTTCTTTTTTAGTAGAGACAGATACGAGCCGCTCTCTTTTATCTTCACGGCTTTCGGAGACAGGAACCGGTGCCCGTACGAGACGTCTCCGCTCTTTATCCCGTTGAGTTCGAAAGGAATGACCTTGTTATCCAATGTTGCAAGGATCCATTGTATCGGCCTGAAATATCGCAGGGAACTGTCGCCCCATCTCATGGACTTCGGGAGCTTGAGGGATGATATGATCTTTGGAAGTTCTTCAGAAAGCACATCTATTGTTGGGCTGCCTTTTTTCTCTACAGTGGCCGAGACATAGTCTCCCTTGTCGGTCTCTCTGATTGTTAGCTCGCTGACATCGATCCCCAGGGACCTTGCGAAACCCGTGGCTGCTTTTGTCGGGTTGCCGTCCTTGTCGTAAGCCGCCTTTTTGGAAGGACCTGTTGAGCTAATGGTCCTGTCTTCCTGTTTTTCAGCTACATCTATAAGCAGCGCCAGCCGCCTTGGCGTCGCGTATTCTGAGATCGTACCGTAGCTTATTGAAGACTCATCAAAAAATTTGGTGAGATCAGCTTTTAGCAGTTCCAATCCTTTTGGGACGAACCTTGCGGGTATTTCCTCTGATCCTATTTCTATTAATAAAGATTTCATTTTTTTAACAACGGAAATTCCATTTCTTCCCGCAGTTTCATATAGCCGAGAGCGCATTTTCTGGAGAGGTTCCTGACTTTTGCGATATAAGCAGTCCTCTCGGTAACGCTTATGGCGCCGCGGGCGTCCAGCAGGTTGAAGCTGTGCGAACACTTGAGGCAGTAATCGTATGCAGGCAGGACAAGCCCCTGTTTTATCATGCTCAACGCCTCTTTTTCATATTTCTCAAAAAGACTGAAGAGCAGATCAGTGTCAGCCATATCAAAATTATATTTGGAGAACTGTATCTCTGTTTCATGGTGTATGTCACCGTACGTGATATTGTCGTTCCACTTCAGGTCGTACACATTGTCGACTTCCTGGAGGTACATGGCGATACGCTCAATACCGTAAGTGAGTTCCACGGATACGGGTTTCAGCTCAATGCCCCCCACCTGCTGAAAATATGTGAACTGTGTGACCTCCATACCATCGAGCCATACTTCCCAGCCGAGTCCCCAGGCCCCGAGTGTGGGTGATTCCCAGTCGTCTTCGACGAACCGTATATCGTGTTCGAGCAGGTTGATATTGATCTCCTCGAGGCTTTTAAGGTAAAGCTCTTGTGTGTTGGGTGGTGAGGGTTTCAGTATGACCTGATACTGATAATAGTGCTGTAGCCTGTTTGGGTTTTCCCCGTACCTGCCGTCCGTGGGTCTTCTGGAGGGTTCGACATATGCGGTTTTCCAGGGTTCTGGTCCGAGCACCCTGAAGAATGTCGCGGGATTGAATGTGCCGGCGCCCACCTCGATATCATACGGCTGGTGGATCACACAGCCTTCTCTGGCCCAGAAGGCATGAAGCTTTAATATAAGGTCTTGTAAATGCAATTTTTATTAATGATTTAGGGTTTTTACAATTTTTATCAAAAAAGATTTATGAGAATAAATCTTAATAGAAGTATGGGGCTTTGTCAAATATAAAGCTGAGTTAAATAGATGAAATTTCTTGATTTCATCTATTCGTACGAAACTTATGCCTGTGGTACAAAAGATAATTGTTGACCAAATTATGATTAAAATCATAGACTTAATTTTAATATACAGTAAAATATACATCAAAGGAGAAATATAATGTTAAAAGAAAAGGTTGAAGCTGTTCTGGACAAGGTAAGACCCATGCTACAGAGGGATGGAGGCGATGTTGAGCTTGTGGAGGTGCGGGACGATGGTGTTGTGAAGGTAAGGCTGACGGGTGCGTGCTCCGGATGTCCGATGTCAACAATGACCCTCAAAAACGCTATTGAGGAAACTATTAAGAAAGAGATCCCTGAAATAAAGTCAGTTGAACAGGTAAGCTGATCCTGATAATATGCCCCTGACCGTATGTCCGGGGAGATAAGGTTTTAACTTTAACTGAAAGGTTTGGAAGATGGAACGTGTGATCGTCTGGTATTTAAGGATGAGTGTTATTTATTTTGTTCTGGGCGTTGTGATCGGGTTTACGCTACTCTTATGGCCGGATGAGGCGCTGTATTATATCCCTGTGCATGTTCATCTTAACCTTTTGGGTTTTATGTCAATGATGATTTATGGGGTGGGGTACCATATACTGCCTAAATTCAGCGGGGCGTTTATTCACAGCCCCAGGATTATGAACATACAGTTCTGGGTAGCGAATGCCGGCCTCATCGGTATGGCGGTAAGCTGGCCCTTTATGTTGAGGGGTGAATCCGGGGTCCCGCTTATTGTATTTTCTTTCCTGTCCGTAGTAGCGGCGGCCCTATTTGCTTACAATATGATTAAGACTATAAAGCCGGCATGATCTACCAGGGCCCGATGTTGATGGGGAAATAGATGCTGGGCCGGTCATGTAAGATTTCTTCATTTTTCTTCATATTCTCTTCGTAATTACATGATATTCTCAGGTCATGAAATAAATGATTATGAACTTGCCCCCTGCAGATTTGACGTCCCCTATAGTTTGATTCTCAAACTACGTAAGGGACTTTACAAATCTAAACTGCGGGGGCGGCGCAACTAAAGTTGCTTGGAGGATAATGATATGATGCATTGGGGAAACTTTGTAGGAATGGGTTCTGGAGGCTTCGGGTGGATAATCATGATTCTTTTTTGGATCTTGGTAATACTTGGAATTGTTTACATTTTTAAACAGGTATTAGGGGGGAATACATCAGCAGCAGGAAAAGAATCAGCTGAAGATATCCTGAAGAAAAGGTATGCAGCAGATGAAATAACAAAAGATGAATTTAAAGAAAAACTTGCCGCAATTTCGAGATAACGGTAAATGTGCTTTGTATTGACAGGGGGTGAAACATGTAGTATTAAAATACTATAGAGGTAAATATTATATTAATAAAGGAGGGGCTGTGAAATGAAACGGATACTTCTCATAACAATTTTAATTATCGGTTTAACGGCAACTTATGGCTTTGCCCAGATGGGCCAGGGTCATATGGGCAGTGGTCAGGGCATGATGGGTGGCCAGAGTCAGCAGCAAACAGGCGGATCATCTTATGACAGTGGTTATCCATGCCGACAGATGATGGGTGGTTCCGGGATGATGCGCGGCATGATGGGTGGTTCCGGAATGATGGGCGGCAAATACTCCCCGGAAGCATATAAGAAATATTTGGATGAAACAGTGGACTTAAGGAAAAAATTGCTTAACAAAAAGTTTGAATATTCAGAGGCTATAAGGAATCCTGATACCACACGAAAATCCCGCCTGAAACTTGAAAAAGAGATGATGGATTTTCAATGGAAGATATACGAACAAGCACCAGAGTAATAAAAATTATTAGTGCAAAAGGGTAGCTATCTTCTTTTTGAATAGCTGCCCTTTTTTTATTCAAACACCTTATAGCCCGCGTTCTGAATGGCGCTGACAATAGCTTCCCTGTCCGCGCTGTTCTCGTCATAGGTGACCTTTGCAGAACCTATTGAGACATCTGATGAGCTTACGCCGCTGACACTGTCTACTGCCTTTTTGGCGCTCATGACACAATGCTGGCAGGTCATGCCATCGATTTTTAAGGTTATCTCTGTCATTTTGCCCCTCCTTAATTGATTTAATAATGATTATATTCTAATCAAAACTTAATACAAAGTTGTGAATATTATATGAAATTGCAGTTTAACGATAAAAGTGTATTCATATTTACTCTAAATTTTACATATATCATAAATCAACCGGATCAATGATAAACGTTTAATGTAACTTCTTTGACTTTTACTTGTGTATTGTTATAATCGAAGAAAAGTTAAGAAGAGGGGATAACTGAACCATGAAAAAAGATCCTGTTTGCAATATGGAGGTTGACGAAAACTCTGCAATTGCCGCGGAGTGCGATGGAGTTATTCATTATTTTTGCTCTGAAGGGTGTAAAGAAAGATTTCTGAAAGAAAAAACCTGCAAAATACCGCGTACTTCCTACGACCTGATAATTATCGGTGGAGGCCCGGCAGGATTAACGGCAGCAGTTTATGCCGTTACTCTAAGAATGAATGCCTTTCTCATTACCAGGGACCTTGGGGGACAGGCAGTAGACAGCACAAAGATCGAAAATTATATGGGTTATGATTTTATTACCGGCCCTGAACTCATAGATAAATTTCAGTATCAGCTTATTCATTCAAACTATATAGATCATGTGATGACTGAAGTGGAAAAGATCAAGCCTGCGGAAGGCGGCTTTAACGTGACCACTTCTGAACTGAAAAAGTATTTCGCGAAAACCTTATTAGTTGCAACTGGAATGACAAGACGCAGGCTTAAAGTGCCTGGTGAGGAAACGTTCCAGCGTAAAGGGGTTTTTTACGGAAACATTCAGGACATGTCTTTTGTTTATGGAGAAGAAGTTGCAGTAATCGGCGGCGGCAACTCGGCGCTTCAGATGGTCGAAAACCTTAACAATGTTGCAAAGAAAATTTCTCTTATTTCAACTTCTAAGTTTACAGCAGATGCAGTGGTTGTTGAGCGCGTCAGTAAACTTGGCAATGTTGCCATGTTTGAAGGATACAATGTTGTTGAATTAGTGGGAGATATAACCCTTTCCGGAGTTTCTATTCGAAAAGTGGCAACAGAGAACACTGTTAAGATACCGGCTAAAGGGGTCTTTATCGCCATAGGCCTTCAACCCAATACAGCATTGATATCCCATCTTATTGATCTCAATGACAGGGGAGAAATTATCATTAATTCTGATTGTTCAACTTCCCATGCCGGAATTTTCGCCGCGGGCGATGTTACAAATGCATTTGGAAAGAGAATCGTAATAGCTTCAGGAGAAGGGGCCAAGGCCGCATTGGCGGCAAGGCATTACATTCTCAAACAGAAACGGAAGAACCTATGAATAGAAGTTTTAATAAGGCAAACGGAATGATTGAAGAGGATCCAGATAACCGGAAAAGGATCTTCCTGGTATTAATTGCTGCATCCATAATATTAATTTCTTATCTTCACTATTCGACAAATCCGGGAATTCGTGATCTGCATAATGTTTTTGCCGAGCTTTATTATATACCTCTTTTGATGTCGGCCTTTACATTTGGATTGAGGGGCGCTGTTATTGTATATATATCTATATCGCTCATCTATTTTCCCCATGTAATAATGAACTGGACCAATGCAACCCCTTTTGTTGCAAACCAACTGCTGCATGGCCTTTTTTCAGGTACATTTGCCTTCCTTGCAGGATATCTTGTTGACCGTGAGAAGAGGAACAGGGAACAGGCGGAAAAAGACCGTTATCTTGCCGGGCTCGGTCAGGCTTCCGCAGCAATAGTCCATGACCTGAAAAACCCTCTCATTTCGATCTCAGGTTTTGCAAGACGTTTAAATCAGGGGAAGGGTGATGTTGACACTGCATCAGAAGCGATAATCAAGTCAGCAGAGGACATGGAAAAAATAGTTCATGATGTGCTGGATTTCTCAAAACCACACAACATGGATTTCAGAGAAACGGGTATCACTGATGTTATAAACGAGGTATTGGAGTATTGTAAGATGAAGGCCGATGAAAAGGAAGTAGTTCTTTCAGTTTATCTGCCTGATGAAATTAGTACGATTTCAATTGACAGATCCCATTTACTGAGGGCGTTGATCAACCTGGTGAATAATGCTATAGAAGCATCTGATAAAACTGGTGTGGTGGATGTCATGGCAGAGTTCGAAAAAGACAGCCTGGTGATCAGGATTAAAGACCATGGTGCGGGGATGGACAAAGAGACCCTCGAAAATATTTTCATTCCTTTTTATACAAAAAAGAGTTCGGGTACAGGACTCGGCATGGCTATTGCAAAGAAAATTATAGAAGGGCATAAGGGGAAAATCATCATAAACAGTAAACAAGGTTCAGGGACTGAGGTAATAATAAATATGCCTCGTGATGAACGGGAAATACAGATAAACATGCGGAGAAATCGTGACACTGTATGACCATAGTTTTGGGTGTGCTGGCGCTCATATTAATATGGACTGTTATGGGTGTCTACAAACGCAAAAAAGAGGCGTTGATCGAATCGGGAGGTAAAGGGCATGATTCCTGAGTTATTTTATGATTTATATCATATACTTACCCCGGCTTTTATTCTTATATATAAGAAAGAGCGATCTTTGCTTAAGGACTGTGTTTTACTCATGCGGACTTAAGTAAAAGGTGATAATCGCTGTTGATAACCATTTGGTTTGCTATAGCAAATTAATTGTGTTATTTTAAAGACACGCGATGGGGTTCGCTTAATTGCTCTTACTTCAGGGCTGATAACTCCTACTGATTCCATTGGATGGAATGTAGGAGCTTTTTTATTTCTGGAGGCAGAATGCCTGATAATTATTCCCATTTCAAAGAAGAGCTTTTAAAGTGCATCGACGACATGCTCGTCATTGAAAATATACCGGGCTGCCCCTGTGAGGACCTCAGAGATAAGGTTAAGAATAATGTCTTTAATCTCGTAGTCCTCGGCCAGTTTAAGAGAGGGAAGACCAGCCTTATTAACGCGCTCCTCGGCGCGGAGATCCTGCCCACAGCTGTTGTGCCCCTTACCTCCATTGCGACAATTCTTAAATACGGTGAGGCGTTAAGGATCAAGGTCTTCCTGAATGACGGATCAGTAAAAGAGATCAGGCCTGAAACCCTTCCTTTATATGTAACGGAAAAAGGAAATCCGAAAAATGAAAAGGATGTCCGCGAGGTCGTAGTTACCTATCCGTCTCAATATCTTAAGGACGGTGTGCAGCTCATAGACACCCCTGGAGTCGGCTCTGTATATCACCACAATACGGACATTGCGTATCAGTATATACCGAAGTCGGATGCGGCGTTATTTCTGTTGTCCGTTGATCAGCCTGTAAGCCGGGCGGAGCTTGATTTCTTAACTGACGTAAAAGAATACTCTGACAGAATTTTTTTCCTTCAGAACAAAGCGGATTATGTCGGACCGAAAGACCTTGAGGAATCAATCGACTTCTCCAGAAATGTCTTAAAGGAAAGCATCGATTCTGATATCAGAATATTCCCTGTTTCTGCAAAGCTCGCGCTCGACGGTAAACTGTCGGGTTCGGATGAAATCCTTGAGCGGTCTTATCTCCCCGCGTTCGAAAAGCTTCTTCATAAATTCCTTATAGAGGAAAAGGGCAGGGTGTTGATCCTTTCAGTATCAAATACACTGTTAAGGGTTTTATCGCAGGCAAGGCTGGAGCTTGAGCTTGAGATAAAATCATTGGCTAAGCCTGTAGATGAACTTAAAAAGAAGATAGAGATGTTCGAGAACAGGGAAAAAGATGTCTTGGAGGACAAAAAGGACTTTGATATACTCCTTGACGGAGAAGTCGCCCGGATTGTAAAAAATGTCCTTGATGAAGACCTTGAAAGTTTCAAAAAAGAGCTTGCCTCAAATCTGCTGCCGGGACTTGAGTCCCTGTTTGCAGACAATAGAGACCTTTCCAGCAGGCAGCTCTATAAAGTCCTTGAAGAGTATGTCGTCAGCGAGGTAAAGAATGCCTGCAACAACTGGCGGTCAAAGGAAGACGGAAAACTCGCTGATACCTTTGAGGCTGTATGCAAGAGGTTTATCGGGAAGATATATGATACTGTTGACGGTCTCCTTAAATTTTCTTCTGATTTATTTTCCATTCCCTTTGAGGTGTTCAGGTCAGAGGAATTATGGTCCATGAAATCACGGTTCTACTATAAATTCAGGAATGAACCCGTGTCGCTTGAGCTTATTACCCGGTCATTTACGTTCGCCCTGCCCAGGTTTATAAGCGACAGGATATTCCTTAAAAACTCAAGGGAGTTCATGCTTGAGATGATAGACAAACAGGGCGGCAGGATGAGGTTCGATTTCACCGAAAGGCTTAATAAAAGCAAATATGATTTCAGGTGGAAAATGCTCCAGAGGATCGAGACGACGATCGAGGGCATTTCCTCCGCCATCAATAAAGGAATGACTGAAAAATCAAAAGGCGAGTCCTCTGTTAGAAAAAGGAAGCAGGAACTTCGTGAAGTGATGCAAAAACTGGATACCGTTAAAGGAAAACTTATAGAGATAAAAAAGCAAGTTGAGCAGAAAAGAAATGATTAAATGCATAATTTTTTTTTGGAGTAGACCTTTTAAATAATCAAAGGAATGTTCCTCTATTTTTCCAGCGGTATCCCTAATTTATGTAATTGAGGGAAGATAAGTGCATATATATACGTGCCCGCGATAATGCCTGTAAACGTAAACAAAGCCAGAACCTTTCCTTCGCCCAACTGGGCGAGCACGGTCCCGGGTCAGGCCCCGCTCATTCCCCACCCAAGCCCGAAGATCAATCCGCCGATAAGTGTTCCTCTGTGAAGCGGCTTTGTCTTGGCCTGGACAGGTTCACCTGAAAGAGAAGTAAGTTTTAATCTCTTTAATAAGGTCATTGAGACTGTTGCAACTCCTATTGCTACCAGCATAGTCCACAAAAGTCTCAGATCATTAAAAAGAAACATCTCCATGAACAGGTCATAATTGGAGAATTCAGCTTTTGATAAGAATAAGCCGAAGATCATGCCCGGGAATATATATAAATATGGTTTTTTCATCTTAAAAAATTAACCGGTAAATGATGTTTGTTATAAGAATTGCTCCTGCAAAAAATGAAGCAGAAGCAACGAACCCCGAAGATGCAAAGTTGGGAATTCCGTTGATCGTATGAGCAGATGTGCAGCCATGTCCGATACGGGAACCCAGCCCGAGAAGAATTCCTCCGGTCAGAAACCACAATCCTGACAATGGTATTGACGCGGTTACGGTTGAGTTGAATTTGGCAAATTCAGTAATGAGAGAGAAATCGCCTGAAAGGATCTTTGGGACTGCGGCGCCCAGTATTATCCCGATGATGAAAAAGACCCGCCAGGTAAAAATTTCCTTATAGGCTTTAGTATTTAATGCCTCAAGTTTCGTGTGAGGCACTACTATTTTACAGAAGTTGCCGTATCCGGTAGAGACGCCGAGAGGACGGTTGGCAAGGTAGTAAAAAAATGGCAGAAAAAGTCCGACCATGGCTCCTGCAAACCACCACGGCCAGGGATCGGTCAGAAAATTTATGATATCCACAACATATTCTCCTTTGTTCTATTAATAATCATTTTACTATGTTTTGGATAAAAGGCAAATAAAATATATCGCCTCTTCACATATTCTTCAAAATATCTTCATTATTCATTCGCATTTCAGTGCTACATTAAAGGTAGAAAGAATAATATAAATTGAAGTTAGGCGCAAAAAAAGGAGGTAAATCATGGAATGGATATTTAATAACTGGATTTTGCTGCTGGTCGCAGCACTGTGCGTAGGAATGTACTTTTGGGGAGGACACGGAAAACATGTTGAACATTCAGAAGAAGGACCTGACCATCACAAAGGGCATACAGATTCGTGTTCTTCAGATGATAGCACGACCAAAAAAGGCGGAGGTTGCTGTCACTGATTAAAGACAGTTGAACAGGATAAGAGGGGTATAGAGGTGAAGAGGCATTTGGTCCCATATTTATCTTGACAATAACATGACTTAGTGAGAGAATTATGTTACGAATGGAGTTATTGCTTTTTATTTTATGAAAGGAGGTGAGATTATGGCTCAGGATCCGGTATGCAAGATGACTGTTGATGAAAATACAGCGGAGGGTAAGACAGAGTATAAAGACAAAACTTATTTCTTTTGCTCTGCAGGCTGCAAAGAGACGTTTGAAAAAGAACCGGACAAGTTTACTGAAGAATCATCCGGTCATGAACACAGCCGCAGCTGATGCTCAAAAAATGAATGACATCAGATAATAGAGGTGAAGATGAAAATAATTGATCCTGTTTGCAAAATGACGATTGAAGATGAGGATGCTGCAGGCACATCCACTCATGGTGAACTTATCTACTATTTTTGCTCAAAGGCATGCAAGGAGAAATTTGACAAAAACCCGGATTCATTTATCACTGAAGAGGCCCCTTCTGTAATAGCAGAGATTTCGGAAAAGGGTGAGATCTTTACCTGTCCGATGCATCCCGAAGTGAGGCAGGAAGGGTCGGGGTCCTGCCCTAAATGCGGTATGGCTCTTGAACCTGCTACCCCTTCCATAGCACCTTCAAAAACAGAATGGACATGCCCCATGCATCCGGAGATAGTTCAAAATGAGCCCGGTAACTGCCCCAAGTGCGGTATGGCTCTTGAACCGATGACTGTTTCAGAGGAGGAAGAAAAGAACCCTGAACTTATCGATATGACAAGGCGGTTTTGGGTAAGCGCTGTTCTTACTGCCCCGCTGGTAATTATGGTGATGGGCGGATTAATTATCGGTTCTAAAATTGAAAGTTTGATTCCAATGGATATACGAAGGTGGGTGGAGCTTATACTTGCCACGCCTGTTGTCCTCTGGTGCGGCTGGCCCTTTTTCGTACGTGGCTGGCAGTCAATTGTAACCCGGAACCCCAATATGTTTACCCTGATCGGGCTCGGTGTCAGCGTTGCATATGTCTACAGTGTGATAGCCGCGCTTTTCCCCGGAATATTCCCTGCGTCGTTCCGGGGTGAGAGCGGTGAAGTAGGCATGTACTTTGAAGCCGCGGCAGTCATCGTGACGCTTGTTCTTCTCGGACAGGTCCTTGAGCTGAAGGCCCGAAGTCAAACGGGTGCGGCCATCAAGGCCCTTCTCGGCCTTGCTCCAAAGACGGCAAGACGCATCAGAGACGGGAAAGAAGAAGATATTCCCCTTGAGCATGTAATTCCAGGTGATCTGCTTCGCGTACGTCCTGGTGAGAAGGTCCCTGTTGACGGTATAGTTACGGAAGGGGCAAGCTCTGTTGATGAGGCCATGGTTTCGGGTGAGCCCATTCCCGTGTCAAAGCAGTCTGGTGATCGCGTTATCGGAGCTACTATCAATGGTACGGGCTCACTGATCATGAGGGCGGAGAAGGTTGGGGCTGATACACTTCTGGCACAGATCGTTAAGATGGTGGCCGAGGCCCAGCGGAGCCGGGCACCCATACAGAAACTGGTGGATATCGTTGCAGGTTATTTCGTACAGACGGTGATCGCTGTTGCTGTATTAACTTTTATCGTATGGGCATGGATAGGTCCTGAGCCCCGTTTTGTTTATGCGCTCATAAATGCGGTTGCTGTACTCATAATAGCATGTCCCTGTGCCCTCGGACTCGCAACCCCTATGTCCATTATGGTTGCTACCGGAAAAGGAGCAACGTCGGGTGTGCTCTTTAAAAATGCCGAGGCCATTGAGGAAATGAGAAAGGTGAATACCCTTGTTGTTGATAAGACAGGAACGCTGACCGTTGGAAAACCCAAGCTCGTAGAAATAGTGCCTGTAGCAGGATTTGATGAAAAGGAAATTGTATATCTTGCGGCCAGCCTTGAAAAGGGGAGTGAACATCCCCTTGCAGCGGCAATTGTAAAAGGAGCTGAAGAGAAA
Source organism: bacterium BMS3Bbin09 (assembly GCA_002897915.1). Taxonomy (GTDB): domain Bacteria; phylum Nitrospirota; class Thermodesulfovibrionia; order UBA6902; family UBA6902; genus BMS3Abin09. The sequence goes on from BDTS01000100.1 coordinate 20,016, forward strand.
GATATTAGTCTGACAAATACAGAGTCATTTGAGTCGATCACCGGCAAGGGCGTTACCGGCATTGTGAAAGGGCGAAAGATATTGCTTGGTAACCGCAAACTCCTTGATGATATGGGCATCGATCCGGGTGCTCTGTCCGAAAGGGCAGAGGCCATGCGCTCTGACGGGCAGACTGTAATGTTCGTTGCGGTGGACGGAAAGGCGGCCGGACTGGTTGGAGTGGCGGACCCCATTAAGGAAACCAGCGCTGAAGCAATTGCCGGTCTTCATAAAGACGGCGTCAAAGTTGTAATGCTTACCGGTGACAGCGCTACGACGGCCCGAGCTGTTGCTAAAAAACTCGGTCTTGACGATGTGGTTGCCGAGGTGCTTCCGGACCAGAAGGCTGATGCCGTTAAAAAATACCAGGATGAAGGACGTATTGTGGCCATGGCAGGGGACGGCATCAACGATGCCCCAGCGCTTGCACAGGCCCATGTCGGCATTGCAATGGGTACTGGCACTGACGTTGCAATGGAGAGCGCCGGAGTCACACTCGTAAAAGGCGATCTCAGAGGAATTCTTCGAGCACGGCTTCTCAGCAGGGCGACGATGCGCAATATCAAACAGAACCTCTTTTTCGCTTTTGGTTATAATGCCCTCGGCATTCCCATTGCGGCGGGTGTTCTTTACCCATTTTTCGGTATCCTGCTGAGCCCTATTATCGCGGCCGCTGCCATGAGTTTGAGTTCTGTATCTGTAATCGGCAATGCCCTTAGACTGCGGCGGGAAAAGATCTGATAAGTCATTAATCACGCTGAATCCGGGGGGTGAAAATTGACTGAAAATTTAGTCTGGTTTGTATGGTCACTCGGTCTTCTATGTGTCTGGCTTGCTGTCTTTGCGTTCTACCGCACAGCGCGGACGCGGATACTTCGGGCAAGCCTTCTTACCATGCTGTTTGGTCTCTCTGAGCCTATTTTCGTACCCGAATACTGGAATCCGCCATCACTATTCGACCTGGCCCAAAAGACAGGTTTCGATATTGAAAGCCTGCTTTTTTCTTTTGCCATCGGCGGCATGGGGATCGTCATTTATGATCTTCTGTTTAAGGTTAAGCACGAAAAAATGGACTCGATCGAACGGCATGACCGCCATCACCGCTTCCATTTTTGGACGCTCGTTTCGCCATACATCATGTTCGCGCTCCTATACTTCCTGACGGACCTGAATCCCATTTACAGCGCGAGCCTGTCCATGTTCATCGGCGGTCTCGCGGCTTTATGGTGCAGGCCGGACCTAAAGATGAAGATATGGGTGAGTGGCGTTATCTTTACGCTTTTCTACTTTGTGTATTTTTTCCCGCTCGTGCTGTTCTTTCCGGGGTTTGTGGAGCGCGTCTGGATGCTCTCCGCTATTTCGGGAATCCTGATTGCCGGGGTGCCCCTTGAGGAACTGATGTTTGCATTCACTTTTGGGATGCTCTGGTCCAGTTATTATGAGCATTTGGCATGGTACAAAATAAAAACGAAATCTGTCCATAAATAATGCGAGGAGACCAAAGAAGCTTTATTTGGAAAAGACGAAAAAGAGGATGTTGTTTAAGGGGATTGTTACCGCATTAATATTTATTGAACAATGAGTCCAGAGATTCTATAATGAGTAAAAACAATAAAAAAGGAGGACTAAAATGAAAAAAGTATATTTTATGATCTTGTTGATAAGTCTACTGGTAGTTCCATTCGTTTATGCTGAAATGGGCGGAGGCATGATGGGAGGGCAGGAAAGCCAGGAACAGATGGGAAGCAGTATGATGGATGGTCAGCAGGGGAATATGAAACAGGGCGGTATGATGCTTAAGGGACATGAGATAATGGGCGGGATGATGCTGAACATGAGCCAGATGGGCGGCCTGATGCAGAAGATGTCAGATATAATGCAGAGTAAAATAGACCCCGGCAGTATGAGTAAAATGTCAGATATTATGGACAATATGTCGGGACATTTAAAACAAATGTCCGGAATAATGAAGCAGGGTCAGGTCTCGCAGGAAGATATGCAGAAACTTCATGATCAGATGCTTGAGACACAGAAAAAAGTTGAAATGATGCAGTTGTGGTAGGAAGGCAAGGTTATAGGTAGTTTTTTGAAAAAGGAGGTTTTATGATGCATTGGTCTGGTGGATGGGGAATGGGAGGATTTGGCTGGATATTTATGGTTATATTCTGGGCATTGGTCATCTGGGGGATCGTCTTATTAGTTAAGGCGGTTACGGGCAGTACAAAAAGTGAGGGAAAAACAGAGACCGCCCTGGATATCCTGAATAAGAGATATGCAAGCGGTGAGATAAATAAAGAGGAGTTTGAAGAGAAGAAGAAGGGTATTAGTTCTTAAGATATCATTGTATTTCAATATCTGATATTGATCCCTACTCCGGCATCGTATTCAGAGTGATACTGCCTGGCTCGCAATCAGACTGGCTGTCGATGCTGGAACCACTATTGCCCCCCCTATAACTTTTTTTCTCCTTATGATTCAAATCATAGACGATATTCCAGTTTTCCAGTAAATTATGATTAAGGAGTTAATTAATTTCATCCCCCGCAGATTTGCCCTACTGGTCAAATCTAAGACACGGGGACAAGTAAGGAGAAAATAATGACAACAAAGATCGAAGTTACCAAAGATTCTTTCATCGGGGATGTTATCAAGGCGGTCCCCGGAGCAGAGGAGGTTATCAGGAAGTATTTTGGGAACGGATGTTTTACCTGCCCCGGAATAAACGTAGAGTCTATCGCATTTGGATCGACCATGCATAATGTGGACCCTGAAGAGGTCGTCGCAGACATTAAGAAGCTTGTAGAGGACGGTAATGGAGCATAAGTGTCTGAATTGCGGTGTTGCCGGTGAAGAGGTCATTTTGCTCTCATGCATTTACAGGGGAGAACCGCTTTATGTATGCCTTAAATGTTTACCAGTCCTTGTGCAGAGCGCTCAGGCATAGCTGCTTTACTGTATTTTTCAGTAACCAATTTATTCTCTAACTCCCGTATTATTAAAGGTTTTATCTGTGATTTTTATGTAAAAATCGTTGACAAGCTTTCTCCGGTTGTGCTATCTTTAGAAGAGCGTTCTCAATAAATCCAATTATTTAAATATTGTTTAGGGGGAATATAGTATGCCAAGGTTAGATGTGAGGTGTGATGTTGAGTTGCCGGTTAGCCTGATCATTGATAATAATGGTGGTAAAGGGGTTATAGAAACCGAATCAAAGTTCACTTCACTTAGTCTCAGCGGCGGATTCATCAATTATGACTTCCCGGCTGCTCAAAACAAGATCGTCAGTCTGAAATATGATCTTCCGAGACATGGAGAGTTTGAGATACTGGGGGAACTGCTTCGTTTTGAAAAGGGCGGGGTTGCGACAAGATTTTTTAATATAAACAGGGACGCAAAGTTAAAACTCTGGGATTATATTAAGGATAATCTGCACGCAGACTTTTCATGTCCTTATTGTGGAAAGGAACACTCCCGGCAGCTTAGAAAATGTGATCGATGCGGCTGGGGCCTGAATTTTCACGCGCAGGACTATATTTTCGAACATGAAAAAGAAGCGTTTATTAAGAGGCTGGATGCGAAGAGTAAGGAATTTTCGATTGAGGACATTTGCAAGGTCCTCAATTACGTGGATGTCGATATACTTGGGATAGGGAAGAATCTCGAGATCAACGAAGAGTTCGTTGGTTCAAGCAAGGGGATGCTCAATGTCTTTTCTATGATCAGGAAGGTGGCGTCTGCTGATATTCCTGTTCTTGTGACCGGTGAAAGTGGTACTGGTAAGGGATTGACCGCGATTGCCATACATGAGAGAAGTCAGCGCAGGAACAAGGCTTTTGTCCCGATAAACTGTGAGGCGCTTTCGGGCAGCCTCTTCGAAGCGGAACTCTTCGGCAGTGAGAATAAAATGGGTAAACTGGAATACGCTGACGGCGGGACGGTTTTTCTTGATGAGATCGGGAGCCTTTCTATAGATCATCAGGAGAAGTTTTTGAAGTTTCTTGAAGATAAGACCATTGAAGGTTTCGACGCTAAGGGAGCGAAGAAGATTGATGTGAGGCTTGTTGCCTCAACCGGTTCAAACCTTAAGCAGGCTGTTTCGAAGGGTAAATTCAGAAAGGATCTTTTCTACAAGCTGGATGCATTTAATAATATTCATCTTCCTCTGGTAAGGGAGAGGGATGAAGATAAGCTGATACTGGCCAGATACTTCCTTAATAAGTTCTCCAGGGAAATGAACCTCAAAAAGACATTTTCAAATGAGGCAACGGATGCCTTGAGGAGCTATGAATGGCCCGGCAATGTAAGGGAGATCATAAACAAGGTAAGAAGGTCGGTGCTGATGTCCATAGACATGACAATAACACCTGCTGACCTTGACCTGGATGTCCCGGCGGTTGAGATAGCGGCCTTACAGTCACTGAAGGAGGTCAGACACTCCCTTGAAAGACAGAAACTGATAGAGGCCATGAGCTATTGCAATAACAATATTTCAAAGGTTGCAAGGGTGCTGGGTATTAGCCGGCCTTCTGTTTATAGCTTGAAAAAGAAATATAATATCTGATCACAGCGGGACCAGTTATTTCAATAATGTTTTGGTATGATGTGGGACGCTCACAGGGTGCCCCGCATTTTTTTGTCATCTAACATTGACATTTAAAAGTGATTGGTTAAAAATAAGTGAATGAGAAAAGTATTTATACTGTCTTTGTTATTGATGCTTTTTGTCTGCTCCAGTGAGGCATCAAAACATACCTCTGTTCAGGACGTCCGCTACTTTTCATATAAGAGCCATACAAGGGTCGTAGTTGACTTGGACGGCCATATCGATTTTACCAGGAACCGCCTTGCCAACCCTGACCGCATTTTCTTTGATCTGAAAAACTGCTCCTTATCCAAAAACAACATACCTTCGCTTGATGTTAAGGACAATATTATTAATAACGTGCGCTTTGCCCAGTTCGACAAGAGCACTGTCAGGGTCGTGATCGACCTGAAAAACTCCAAAGACTTTTCCGCGTATTTACTCGAAAATCCTCACAGGCTGGTCGTAGATGTTTATGCAGGCGAGGCAAAAGGCGGGCTTCTACTTGAACCTCTGGAAGTTAAAAAAACGCCAGGGAACAAGTTCATGAATAATATCAGGACTGTTGTTATTGATGCGGGGCATGGTGGTAAAGATCCTGGAGCAGTTGGGTTAAGGGGGCTCCGGGAAAAGGACATTACTTTGAGTGTAGGTAAGAAGCTTGGAAAGATAATTGAAAAGAAGCATGGTGTAAATGTTATATATACAAGGACAAGGGACAGGTTCGTTTCGCTGAACAAGAGGACGCAGCTTGCAAATTCCAGTAAGGCCGACCTATTTATCTCTATTCATACCAATGCCAGCAAGAGAAGGGGCGCGAGGGGGATAGAGACATATTTTCTTAACTGGACTAACGAGGACCAGGCAATGAAGGTCGCGGCGAGAGAGAATGGTATCCCTCTCTGGAAAATGAAAAAGCAGCAGGGCGGTCTAAAGATGATACTCCAGGACCTTGCGAGGAGCAACAAGAAGGAAGAGTCGATGAGGCTAGCCTATAATGTCCAGAATGCGATGATTAACACCCTGAAGAAGGACTATCACAGGATAGAGGACCATGGGGTCAAGTTCGCGCTTTTTTATGTCCTGGTGGGCGCCGAGATGCCTTCGATACTCGTAGAAATATCTTTTATCAGTAATCGTGATGAAGAAAAAAGGCTTGCTAATAACAGGTACAGAGACAAGGTAGCTGAGGCGATCGCAAAAGGGGTCAATGCATACATTTCGGAATCAACACTTATTGTGCAGCCTGTTGTAAATAGTATTTCCGAGGGATGAGAGGAGAAGATATGAATTATTTGAGATGTTCCAATGTTTATAAATATATTGTCAGAATTGTGAAAAAGGCCTGTGGTAATTTTTAGTCCAAAGGCCAGGATACTGCTTTATATATTACTGGTAATTACCGTCTATATTTCAGGCTCTCTTGAGGTCAGCCTTTTCATTCTTCTCATTGTACTTGCTTCCGCATTCAGGGTGCCTCTATCTTCTCTTAAACGGGGTGTTTTCCCTATAACGGTCTTTATGTTTTTTACATTCATAAGTAATGTCCTTTTTCAGGAAGGAAACGTCATTTATAATGTCTTCGGCCTCGGTATTACGGATGAAGGCCTCAGGCGCGGGGGCATGCTGACGTTAAGGCTTTTTATATTGATAGCCGGCGCAAAGGTATTGACCGCTTCGACCAGGTCAGAGGACCTGATAAACGCCATGAACGAGCTTCTTGGGCCGGTTGGGAGGATAAGCTTTGTCCAGGAACTTGTCTATGTAATGTCGCTTACCCTCCGTCTTCTGCCGGTCATTTACAATGAGGCCCTTGAGCTTTACAGGAATATGAGGAGCCCTGATAAGGCCGGGATAAAAGGAAGGATCAAACTTTCCGTAGAATTGTTGACCACATTATTTGAGAGGAGCCTTGAGAAGGCCAAAGAGATGACGGATATTAATGAGAGATCTATGCCTGAGAATGGAGAAAAGGGCAGTTAGGATAATATTTTGGCGATCGACTATTTACTTAAGAACGGGATGGTTGTTGATGGTACTGGAAGAGAACCGGTGAGGGCCGATGTCGCTGTCGAGGGCAGCCGTATTAAAGACGTGGATGATCTTTCAGGCGCTGGTGCTACACGGACGATAGATATCGAGGGCCTTTGTGTCTGCCCGGGTTTTATTGACACACATGCGCATTCCGAATTCGTGCTGCTTGCTGATGGAAGGGCGGAAGGTAAGGTTTCCCAGGGCATAACGACCGAGATCAACGGCAACTGCGGCATGTCAGCGGCCCCTCTTTACGGTCCTGCGCTTGAACAGAGGGAGTCGGACCTTGAACAGCTGCATATTAAAGAGAGGTGGAACACCTTCCCCGAGTACTTTGAAATTCTCAAAAAGAAAAAGATAGCCGTTAATTTTGCTACACTCGTGGGTCACGGTAATATCAGGGCCTCTGTTGCGGGTTATTCGGACAGACAGCTCTCGGAAAAAGAAATGGATGAAATGGTCCGGCTGCTTTGGGAGGCCATGGATGCCGGTGCAAAGGGGCTTTCGACCGGGCTCATTTATCCACCCGGGATATATTCAGGCACTTCAGAGATAATCAACCTTGCTCGTGAGACAGCAAAACATGGGGGTATATATGCAACTCATATGAGAAGTGAGGGTGACATGCTTATGGAATCGATCGTGGAGGTCGTAAATATCGCGTCGGAGTCCGGAATACAGGCTCATATATCACATCTTAAAGCGAGCGGTGAAAAGAATTGGAATAAGCTTAAAGGGGTCTTTGAGACACTGGACCTGGCCGCTGAAAAAGGTCTGAAGATAACATGTGACAGATATCCGTATATTGCTTCCAGCACTGATCTTGACGCTGTTCTGCCTTCATGGGCATTTGAAGGCGGTCGCAAGGAAGAGCTCAAAAGGCTCAGGTCCGAAAGGGACAGGCTTGTCAAAGATATTCTGAAAGAGCATCCAGAGGCTTCCGGGCGCGATTTCTGGGAGAAGATAGTCGTTTCAACATCGGGCACCAGAAATAAATGGATGGAGGGCAAGAGTATCGCGGAGATATCCGGGATCGGAAAAAAGCCGCTGATCGATACGGTCTTTGATCTGCTTCTGGAAGAGAACCTGAATGTCGGGGCCATATTCTTTCTGATGAGTGAAGAGAATTTATGTTCCATTATGAAGCGTGATTATATGGCTGTAGGGACGGACAGCGCTGCGAGGAGTTATGACGGCGTTACTGCAGAAGGGAAGCCCCATCCGAGGGGGTTCGGGAGCTGCCCCAGGGTACTCGGTAAGTATGTAAGGGAAGATAGGATGCTGACACTTCCAGAGGCGGTCCATAAAATGACCGGACTGCCCGCGGGCATATTCAAGCTTAAGGAGCGCGGGATACTCGCAAAAGATTATTTTGCGGACATAACTGTGTTCGACCCTGAGAAAATAATAGATACCGCTGACTTCAATGACCCGTTCAGAAGGCCTGAAGGCATTCATTACGTATTTGTTAATGGTGAGCCTGTTCTTGCTGAAGGCAGGATAACAGGGGCCATGCCGGGGAGGGTGCTTAAATAATAATATAAGAAAGTAAATAGCAAATATCTTTCAATTGCTGGTAAAATACTTCAAATAAAAAACCATGAAAACCGAGTGGCTATCAAAGACAATTTCTCTTGCGATCATTACAGTGCTCTTTTATCTTTTTTACAGGGTACTCAGTCCTTTCATTATCACGATAGCATGGGCCATGGTTTTGAGCATTACGTTTTATCCGCTTTACCGGCTTTTCCTTAAATATATCAAGATACCATGGGCCTCATCTTTGCTTACACTCATAATTATACTTGTAGTGATACTAGGACCCTTTTCTTATGTAGCGAAGTCGCTCGTCCATGAGATCACTGATATATACAGCACTATTGAGGCAAAGGGTTTTGAGACGCTTACAAGGATCGAATCATCTCCGCGGCTTGCCGGTGTATTTGAAAAGGTTAGCTCGTCCAGACTGTTCGAAGGGTTTAATCTGCAGGAGAGTGCAGTAAGTACCCTGAAATCGATCGGGAAGGGCCTTGCTGAGCATACCAAGAATATTTTCAAGAACGCTTTGGTCATGATAATTAGTTTTGTTATAATGTGCATCACGATCTTTTATTTCCTGAAAGACGGTAATATCCTTACCAGTTTCATTAAGGGTCTACTGCCGTTTACTGAAAAGGAGAAAGACAGGCTTGAGCACCGTGTAAAAGAGCTGGTCATAGCGGCCATCTACGGGGGTCTTGCAGTTGGGGTGGCACAGGGGATACTCGGCGGGATAGCCTTTTACATGTTCGGCCTTCCGTCTCCGGTCTTCTGGGGTACCTCCATCGCGATATTCTCGCTTTTACCGCTCTTTGGATCTACTATAATATGGCTGCCTGCAGGGATATATTTGATCCTCTCCGGTAGTGTTGCCATGGGAATAGGATTTCTTGTTTACTGTGTGCTTCTTATCACCACAATTGATAATATAATCAAGCCAATGGTAATAGGCGGCAGGACAAAGCTCCATACACTTCTTGTATTCTTCAGCGTTTTGGGGGGTATTAACTTCCTCGGTTTTCTCGGCTTTATCCTCGGGCCGCTGATAGCCGCACTGAGTCTTTCACTTCTTGAGATCTATACTTTTGAAGAGGGCGATACAGGGACAGAAGCTTCATCTGAATAGCATTCCTTTTGCGGATCATTCCTGAATGCTATCTAATATCTCATCAGCGATCCTGTACCCGCTCATAACGCAGTCATTAATGCCGATGCCTTTGTAGGCATTGCCTGTAAGGTACAGGCCGGGGTATTTCTTCATATGCTCATCGATCATTTTCAGCTTATCTATATGGCCGGGGATGTATTGAGGTATCGCTTTTTCCCACCTGTAGACCCTGAGCATGTCCGGGTCTTTTTTCAGGCCGAGCAGAGGTCTTAATTCTTCGAAGGCAATGTCAGAGATCTTATTATCATCATAGTCTTTCATTTCAGGGTGTTTTGCGCCCCCTATCATTGTCCGTAAAAGCACAGTCTCTCCGGATGCCCTGTTCGGGAAGATGCTCGAATCCCATAGTGTGCCGAGTATCCTGCGTTTCTCTATGCTGGGGACCAGAAAACCAAAGCCGTTCAATCCGTGTGTCAAATGCTCTTTTTTATATCCGAAGCAGACGACTGATACGTGCGGGTAGGGGATGTCCGAGAGTATTTTGGAAAGTTCTGTGTCCATGTCTTTCATCATTCCCGATGATGCGTATGCGGGTGATGCCATGACCACGATGTCCGCGTTCTCTGTATCATTTGCGGTATGAACCTGGTATCTGCCATTCTCCATTGAAATCCCCTGGACTGGAACACCGAGACGGAGTCTCTCACCGATCTTTTGGGCAAGTGCATCAGTGATAGTCTGTGCGCCGTCATAAAAAGAGGTCAGGTTGCCTGCGGGCGCGGCCGACACATTTTCATTTTTCCTCTGTTTCTTGATCTGGATCAGTGCCTTGATGAGACTGCCGTATTCTTGTTCCAGCTCCTTTATCCTCGGGAAACAGCTCTTCATGCTCATATTGTAAGGGTCCCCTGCGTATATGCCCGAGCACATAGGGTCGATGAGCTTTTCAAGGGCCTCTTTCCCCAGACGTCTTGTTATAAAGGCAGCCACTGTCTCATCGTCAGGACCCTTTGGTGCGATTAATTCGCCAATTAGTCTGATCTTGCCGCCCCATGAAAGGAGGTCTGATTTAATAAAAGAAAGGGGTGATTCGGGCAGTGCATTGAGCTTCCCACCCGACAAGATAAAACGTTTTTTTGAATTCTCATTGCTCCTGACCGGTTCGATACCGAGGCTTTTGCATAACTCAAGGGTCATTGGTTTGTTGTCGAGAAACCCGTTAGCTCCACGCTCGCAAAGATAACCGTCTGCCTGTTCGGTCCATATCTTTCCGCCTGGCCTGTTGTCCGCCTCGTAAACAGTGACATCAAGCTCCGGCATTTTATTCAGAAGCAGATATGCGATTGTCAGTCCGGATATCCCGCCGCCTACAACACTAATTTTCTTCATTAAAATTCCTTCTCCTCTATCCTCTGTCCCCCAGCCCTTTTTTAATTATGATCTCTTTGAGTGCTGATATAAATTTATCAGAGGTGTTGAGAGAGGCGCATCTCTTGAGATTTATCCCGTTCTTTTCCGCAAGCGCCTTGTATTGAATATCTATTTCATATAGTGTCTCGATATGGTCCGATACAAAACTGATAGGGATTATAAACAGGTTTTTACAGCCTTCTTTGGAGAGTTTGATAATTATTTCCTTAGTTGAAGGTTCGAGCCACTTTACTGGACCTGTCTTGCTCTGGAATGAGAGGCGCCATTTCAGGTTAGTGATATTGTAGGGCTCTTGCGCAAGCCTTTCGTTCACCTTTTTGATGGTCATATTAATATGGTCGAGATAAGGGTCTCCCTCGTCGATGAATGACTGCGGCAGACTGTGGGCGCTGTAAAGGATATCGAAATTGCTCCCTCTGAATTCCTTTGCCCCCCCGGCGATCAGGTCTGCGAGAGAATCTATATATGCCGGAAAGTCGTACCATTCTTCAATATATTTAATATTAATATCTTTGCCTTTTATTGCTTGCTTAAAGTCATCAACAGAGGAGCCCGTCGTTGCCTTTGAATAGTGAGGATAAAGGCTGAGCACCACAAGCCTGTTGACACCGTCTTTGAGGATATTGTTAACGGTCTCTTTCATGAACGGGTGCCAGTAGCGCATCCCAATATAAACTTTAAAGTTGTGCGCCCCTGCGGTATGCGTCTTCAATGCCTTTTCGAGCACTTCTGCCTGCGCATTGGTGATGTCGAGGATAGGGGACTTGCCGCCTATCTCGTTGTACATTGCTGTTGCCTTTTTTGAGCGAAGTGTTGATATGAGCCATGCAAGGGGCTTTTGGAGAAAAGGTGGGCCGAGCCTTATGATCTCCCTGTCCGAAAAGAGGTTGTAGAGGAACGGGCGGACAGCCTGAAGTGAATCCGGGCCTCCGAGGTTAAGTAGAACGATACCTATAATCTTTTGATTTTTGTCTGTCAAATTTATTACCTGGGGACGGGGCTATTTGCTGACTTCAACACGGTTTCTGCCGTTATTTTTTGCCATATACAGGGCTTTATCAGCCTTGATGACAATTTCCTCCTGATGCATTTTTTCACGATAGGATGTGACACCAAGGCTTACGGTGACATTTGTTGTTGCCTCAATGGTCTGCCTGATCCTTTCGGCCACGTCACGGGCGCCTTCCAGATCCGTCTCAGGAAGCAGGACAAGGAACTCTTCCCCCCCGTATCTGACGGCAAGGTCGATCTCTCTCGACTCTTTCAGAAGTACTTTTGCAACATCTACGAGTGCATTGTCCCCCTTATTGTGCCCATGCGTGTCATTGTATGCTTTAAAGTGGTCTATATCGAGCATGATCACTGAGAGAGGTCTCTTGAACCTGACTGAGTTGGCAAAGTTCCTTTTCAGAATGATGGCCATAAAACGCCTGTTGGCGAGCCCGGTAAGAGGGTCGTGAAGCGAAGATCTTTTGGTTCTCTCATATAGTCTCGCATTGACTACAGCTAAACCGATCTGATCCCCGATGGACGTGAACATGCCCAATTTAGCTTCATCCATATCGAAATTTGTTTCGAGATAAAGATATAGCACGCCGACAACCTTGTTTTTAGATTTGAGAGGAATAATAATATGTCCGTGAGGTGTCATCCCGGGATATACGATGGTATGTCTGGGGTCGTCCATGCAATTTTTGGATATAATGATCGCTCCTGTTTCAGCGGCTTTTCCGCAGAGGCACTCACCGATACTCATCTTTTTATGCGTGTTAAGAAAAGAATCAGTATGCCCAAGGTGTGAAACAAGCTTCATCCTGTTGCCTTCAAGAATGAATATCCCGCCCTTGGGTTCAACTTTGAAAATATCGATCTTTACAATGGTGGTCAGGATACTGGAAAGGAGATCGTTAAGATCTATTGTCCGGCTGATCGCCGCAGAAATCGTGAAAAGGACGGACAGTTCCGTGTTAAGGTCTTTCATCTCCTTTGCAGCTCTAATACGCATCTGGTCTGTCCGGATAAGTTTTCTTCCTCCGACAAAGATCCCGCACAAAACCAGGACCCACATAAATACATGTACTGCTGACATGATGAGGATGTGTTCTTTTGGAATAGACCACCACAGGTTCCATACCAGTGATACTGCTACTATTATCGTCCATACTGCTGCAACAACCCAAATGTAGGACTTGAAATGGCTGTGGAACAAGTTTTTGTTATCGTTTTCAGTCATTTATAACTTCCTCCAAACAGATTATATTAACGAACATGCTGGACCTGTATTTATTCTGCGCCGTCATTCGATGTTTATTTCTCTAATACCTTTAAGAATATCTCGACTATCTGCGGATCAAATTGGGTCCCGGCGCACCTCTTGAGCTCTACAATTACAAATTCTCTTTTGAGGCCGGAACGGTATGGTCTGTCAGATATCATTGCATCATATGAATCGGCAACACAAAGTATTCTGGCAAGAAGAGGTATATCATCACCCTTAAGTCCATCGGGGTAACCCATTCCATCCACCCATTCATGATGTGACCTGATTATGGAAATAATTTTATCAAATCCTTTTATTGGTTTTAACATTTCTTCCCCTTTAGCGGGATGCATCCTGATCAAAGTATTTTCATCTTCATCGAGCATATCCGGCTTATCGAGAACCATATCGTATGCCCCTATCTTCCCTATATCATGCAGCAGAGACGCTGTTTTCAGGGTTTCAATGTCTTTGTCCATAAGGTTCATTTCTCTGGCTATTGAAACAGCAAGCTCTGTAACATTCAATGAATGACCTCTCGTCCATGGACTTTTGGCATCTATTATGTTTGATAAAGCAACAACAAGGCATTCATAGATATCTTTTTGCTCTTTATATGCAGCGTCGAGGTCCTTGAGCATATTAAAAAAGGCGTTTTTTGACTGGGTGATCTTTATTTCTTTTTTCCGGATGTCTGTAACGTCGACCAATACGTGAATATAAGTGGTAGTATAAGTACCCTTATGTGTCAAAGGGGTGATGCTTTCAATGTAAATTTTGCCGTTGTCGTGGTCATAGAAGTCAGCTGATTCCGTTTTATTTGTCTTCAGCACCTTTTTGATGGGGCAGTCTATTATGGGGTCTATCTGCTTGCAAACAGTGGTACCGCATTTCATGCTGGAAATCAATTTATGAAAAGGTGCGCCCGAAATATCCGTAATATAGTTGTTTGCCCTGATAATGTTTAATTTATTATCAGTGATGAAGACGCCATAGGGTATTGAATCAAATGTCATCCGCCATTCATTTGCGGCCTGTTTTAATTGGTTCTCGGAAAGGATGGTTTTGTCGAGCAGTTTTTTTCTTTCGTTTATCAGATAGGCTGTTATGGTTGAGCCGATCGGGGCACTCAGGATAATCATGCGGATGATAATATCCATAGGTTCTTCAGGAAAGATGAAGTTCCTGAACGAAATAAAGGGGTGAAAGGCATACTCATTAAGTGAAAATGTTATAAGGACAACCCACCCGCAAAGAGCAATAAAAATAGCAAGCATGTGTTCTCTCATATACTAATCTTCCTTTTTTAAGTCTAAAATTATCTCTTTCAGTTCAGCCATTTTCAATTCTCTTCCAATTGCCATATCATAAAACTCTTCAAGTTCTTCAACCCTTGCCTTAAGTTCATTTTCCAGGTTTGCTCTCTCGGAAACATCTCTGACTCTCAGTCTTGCCCCGAGAAATTCTCCATTGTAGTCATACATAGCCATTAAGTACAGCACAATATCTATTTTGTGTTTGTTTTTCCTGATGGCTTTGGCGTTGTCTATGATCATTGAACCTTCATGTATAAGTTTTTTCATTATAACCTCTGTGTCTTCCCATCCTTCAAGCCTGTATATATCACTGAAGTGCTTGCCGATAATTTCTTCTCTCGAAAAACCAAGAAGTTCATGTCCCTTCTTGTTGGAATAAATAATGATGCAGTCTGTGTCTATGGAATGGATCATATCAGATGATGATTCGACAACTTCCATGAATTTTCTTTCAGATTCTCTTAACTGTTGTTTTAATTCCTTTTGAGCATCCTCAAGTTTAGTTCGTATTTCCCAGTTGAATATCTTGAGCATACCGGCCACTGCCCATGTGGCGGCAATTGCACAAATTGCGCGGAACACTTGAACCGGAATCTTGACTGTAGAGAAAAATGAGTTTGTATTCAGCCAGTTAGAAGGGAAAAAATCTGCTTTGGGAACAACGAGACCGCCTAATATACCATAAATAATAAAAGCCATACTTCCAATTAAAAAATATTTTCTTACGTTTAACGGTTCTAATATTTTTCTATTGGCCGAGTAATATAAAGAAAAGCCTGAACCGATAAGAAGGCCTCCTATGAGACCCAGAAAATATCTTGTATTGATGCTGCCGATCTTCCAGAAATCATTTGATATAGCAGCAGGAATCAGTATGAATATTCCGAGTAAAGGCAGGAGCCACCAGACTAACAGACCGGACAATTTTGTCTGCCAGCCAGAAGAAGATGATATGGATAAACGAAAAAGCCTTCTGCCGAATTCAAACAGGAAAACATAAGAAGTAATGAGTGCAAACCAGCGGACTACATCCAGAAGATCGCTTCTTCCCTTAATAATCGACCACATATCCAGAAGCTCATTTGATCCGTGGGTCAGACCAAAGCAGGCTAAAAGCCACAGGGTATTGGCGATAGTAAATTCACTGTCTCCCTTTGGGTGAACGAGGATCACTATCCCCATTACTATAAACGCAAGGCCGTAAATAAAGAATACAATATCCAGGTTGCCTTGAAACCATTGAGTGATAAAGTCCATCTAATATTTTATCATTAGAAGCATAATATTATCTTGCGCTTAGCCTGTGGACCATTTCTACCAGTGCAATGACATTCTCGGGCGGGGTCTGGGGGACGACTCCGTGGCCGAGGTTAAAGATGTGCCCGCGGGCGGATGACCCTCTGTTCAAGACGTCCTTTACCCTCTCTTCCGTTTTTTCTTTGGGGAGGAATAAAGAGAGCGGGTCAAGGTTACCCTGGACCACAACGTCACCACCGAGTCTTTTTATCGCGGCGTCCAGATCGATCTTCCAGTCAATGCCGTATACATCGGCCCCGGAGGTCTTGATCTCTTCAATCAGGCCTGCTGTTGAACCAACGAAATAGATCACCGGCACTGACTCGCCGCGGCCCTTCATCCACTCCTTCAGGTCCTTGATGATCTTCTGAACATAAGATAATGCGTGTTTTCTGAAGTCAGCCGGGCAGAAAATTCCGCCCCACGTATCGAATATCTGCACGGCCTGCGCGCCTGCGGCTATCTGGGCCTTCAGATACTCTGTGATCGTTGCAGTTACTTTATCCATGAAGGACTTATAGAGTGCGGGGTTCTGGTATATCATCATCTTGGTATTGAGGAAGTTTTTAGATGTCCCTCCCTCTATCATGTATGTGGCGGTTGTGAAGGGTGCACCTGCAAAGCCTATCAAAGGCACTCTGCCCGCAAGCTCTTTTCTGAGTAAACGGATCGTGTCCATAACAAATCCCATTGTATCTTCAGGGTCGGGAACGAACAGCTTGTCCACTGTCTCTTTGTCCCTGACAGGATCCAGCATAGGGCCCCTGTTTTCCTCAAACGAGAGATTCTGTCCCATTGCTTCACACGGAATAAGTATATCTGAAAACATTATGGCGGCATCTACATTTAATCTATCTACTGGTTGGATCGTCACCTCTGCCGCAAGTTCAGGAGTCTTACACATTGTGAGGAAGTCTGCCTTGCCCCTTATTGCGCGGTATTCGGGCAGGTATCTCCCTGCCTGCCTCATGATCCAGACAGGTGTATGTGAAACTTCTTCTCCTTTGCAGGCCTTCAAAAATGTATCATTCATTATTCCTCCAAATTGTAATTACGATTTCATAATTAATTGACGCAATAGAAATTGGGAATTGTTGAGAAATATTCTATCTCGACAACTTCCATAGGGTTTTCTGCTTTAAGTTCTCTTTTACAGTACAGGCTTAGACTTAATCATACATTATAACTTCTTGTCGATTTAGAAATTTTGAGACAGTTTCCCATTGCCTATTTCTTATTTTCTTCAGCTTTTCTGATCTTGTACGGGATATATCCGCAGAAGGGCTCTTCGTCCAGATAATCGCCGGTCACGGCGTATGCCCTTGCCCTGCAGCCGCCGCAGACGTTTATATATTCGCAGGAACCGCACTTGCCCTTGTATTTCTTGAAATCTCTCATCTGCAGAAAAAGCTCAGAGTTTTCCCATATATCCTTGAAGGACTGTTCCCTTATGTTCCCGCCGGACTTTGGGAAATAACTGCAAGGCAGGACGTTGCCGTCAACGTCTATAAGAGCAATGACCTGTCCGGCTATGCATCCCTTGGCTCCGCCTGTCGAGAACTTGAGGCTCCTGCGCTCGAACTTCTCCCCGTCCTTTTTCTGTTTCTGAAGTATCACCCTGTAATAGTGGGGCGCGCATGTTGGCCTTACGAGCAGGTCCTTTTCCTCTTTCTCCATTTCATAATGCCATTCGAGCAGTTCTTCATAATCTTCTTTTGAGATCAATTCGTTCATCATATCCTCACCCCTGCCGGTAGGTACTATCATGAACATGTACCATGCGGTGGCGCCGAGCTTCTTGGCGAGTTTGTAGACCTTGGAAATCTCGTCCTGGTTTCGTTTTGTAAAAGAAGAGTTTATAAGGAACTTGATGCCGTGTCTGTTGAATAATTCAGCAGCGTTCATGACGCCGTCAAAGGCGCCTTCCTGATTTCTAAAATTATCATGTACTGCAGCTGTTGAACCGTCCAGACTGAGTGATACCATCTTGATCTCTGCCTCTTTCATCTTAAGGCAGTTCTCTTCAGTTACGAGCGATCCGTTGGTTGCCAGACACATGCGCAGGCCCTTATTGGTCCCGTATTTCGCGATATCAAAGACATCACTTCTCAACAGGGGTTCTCCGCCCGAAAGAACAATGACAGGTTTTGCATAACCAGCTATGTCGTCAAGAACTCTATATGCTTCTTCTGTCGGGAAGTCTGGATGCCCCTTGGCCTCCATCTCGGATGATGAACGGCAGTGCACGCAATTGAAGTTACACCTCCTTGTTATCTCCCACGCTATCCATTTTGGCTCGAATTCTCTGATCATTAAATTTTCTATTTTTCTAATGGTTAACTTCTCAGACTGTTATTTTATATGAATCTAACAAAAACTTCATTTGACAATAAGAGCCCTTTTTGAGTGAGTCTGATATTGGTCTCATGCGAGCACTCCGAGCCTGCCTGCCTGCCGACAGGCACATTGGTCACGACCAGTCCGGCCTCCTGCAGCTCATGTATCTCTTTATCATAAAGTACTGGAAGGTTCATGTTGTAACGCCTTGAAAAGGCATCTATATTTATGCCTGCGGTCTTTCGGAGGCCGAGAAATATTGCCTCGGAAATGGCCTTTTCATGGGTTATTACCTCCGAGTGCTCGACAGGGCTTTTCTCTTCCGAGACAAGCCTCAGGTATTTGTCGAGATCGGACGTATTATACGACCTTGTATCATTTACAAAGGAGTGGGCACCTGTTCCGGCAGCGTAATAATCGCCCCTGTCCCAGCAATTGAGATTGTGCCTGCTGAAAGAGCCGGGCAGGGCGAAGTTCGATATCTCGTAATGGAGATAACCTGCTGACATTAGATATTTGATCGTATATTCATACATCTCGATGATCAGCTCTTCATTGAGCATATCCTTCCTCCCCTTATCTAAGGGGAGGCGAAAGGAGGGGTTATTAATCTTCTGATGTAGTTGTGTGCCTTCCTCTACAGTCAGTTCATAAGCGGATATGTGGTCAGGCTTCAGACTGACTGCCTTTTCGAGCGTCCTCTTCCATGATTTAATATCCTGTCCCGGTATCCCGTATATCAGGTCTATTCCGATGTTCTCAAAGCCCGAGTCCCTTGCAAGCCTGACCGCCTCTTCGGCTTCAGACCCTGTATGTATCCTTCCGAGGAATGTTAGTTCATCATTATTGAATGACTGGAACCCGATGCTTATTCTGTTTATACCGGCTGATCGTATACTTATAAGCTTGTCCCTGTCCAGTGTCCCCG
>BDTS01000101.1 GCA_002897915.1 bacterium BMS3Bbin09
GCTATCGGCCCCAGGAAAGAACTGGGGGTAAGGACTATATTCAATATACTCGGCCCGCTCACAAACCCTGCTGGCGCCAAACAGCAGGTGATGGGGGTCTTCAGCGACAAACTCACGGAACCCCTCGCACAGGTTCTCGGCAACCTCGGTGTAAAGCATGCGTTTGTGGTCCATGGTGAAGACGGACTCGACGAGATAACAACTACCGATAAAACCAGGATGTCCGAGCTGAAAGAAGATAAGGTAAAGACTTATTCGATATCTCCCGAAGAATTCGGCTTTGAAAAGGCCAATAAGAAAGACCTTATCGGCGGCACTGCCGAAGAAAACGCAAAGATAACGATCAATATACTGGAAGGGGGAAAAGGCCCCAAAAGAGACATTGTCCTTCTGAACGTTGCAGCAGCACTTATCGCTGGTAACAAGTCTGAAGATTTCAATGATGGTATCAAAAAGGCATCTGAAGCTATAGATTCAGGCGCGGCACGGGAAAAACTCGAAGAGGTTAAGAAAACCAGTATCGAACTATATAGATCCTAATTCTCCCTACATACCGCGTTACATCCATTCAGGTCTTTCTCGCAGTTGAACTTGCACTGTTCCTTATAGCTTGATTCCCCAAAGCCGTCCAGCGACTCAATGCAGCCCATTTTGCACTGCTCGTAACTTATCTCGCATTCATATAAGCAAGTTTCGCCTTTGGGCATAGACCCGTCCAGTACGGGTTGTGTTATCATGCAACCGTAAAAAATTGCAGCCGTTATTAAACAGAATATTATTTTCTTCATTCTTTTCTATTAGCTGTTCCCATTATTTCAAAACTTTTTTTGCTGACCTAACCTTGTTAATTCTTTTTAAATTATAGCAGAGTTCAGCTATATAATTATATTCCGAGATACACAGAAATCTCAATGTTCGGTTCTGCCGGATGCTTTGTGGCTGTCATCTTTCCATGGCTGCATGGCCATGAAAAAGGCAGCGACTAATGTGAGCAGCAGCCAGTTCCAGCCTATGAGAATCAGCGCCGTCCATGAATAGCCCTCATACGGGTTCTTGAGTTCAATGTACAGGTCTCCGATCAGAATAACACCAAGAACGAGTGGTACAAAAACCTTGATAAGATAGTCCCACCATACACCGATCTTTATTGATGATATCTTGTTTATATGCTTTCTGAGAGTCTCTGTACGGAAAAACCACCCAACGATCAGACACTCTCCGATGCCTACGATCACAAGCGCGTAGTGAGTCAGGAAGTGATCAACTATATCAAGCCAGATAAGCCCTGCCTGTGTAATAAATATAATTGATCCGAGAAAGCCTGTAACACATATAAGGGTAACGAGATGTTTTCTGTTTACATTGAATTTATCCACAACCGCTGAGGTAAATGCTTCGATAATTGAAATGGAGGATGAAAGACCGGCGATTACAAGACTCAGGAAGAAAATAGCGCCGAAAATATTACCTCCGGGCATTAGGCTTACAGCCTGTGGATAAGCCACAAATGCAAGGCCGATGCTTTTAGTTACAACATCAGCCATAGGTTTCCCCTGCGATGCAGCCATAAAGCCCAGCACCGAAAATACTGCAAAACCCGCAAAAATAGAGTACCCGCTGTTTATAAAAGCTGTCAGGACAGCATACTTTGTAATGTTTGCCTTTGACGGCAGATAGCTGGCATAGGCTATCATGATACCGAAGCCCAGACTCAGAGTGAAGAATATCTGACTGAAAGCATCGATCCAGACCTTGGGCTCAGAGAGCTTAGAAAAGTCAGGCGTCAGGTACGCCCTAATTCCGTCTGAAGCACCTTCAAGATTTACAGCCCACAGGACCAGCACAGCGGTCAGTAAAAATAACATGGGCATGAATATTTTATTTGCCAACTCTATGCCCTTCCTTATTCCCCGGAATACAATGATCCAGTTGAGAAACCATACTATAATGAGCGATCCTAAAATCGGGGTCCTTATATTGCCGATATTTGCAGGATCAGTATTAAGCTGAAGAAATTCCTTGAAGAAAAAAGTATTAGGGTCGCTGCCCCAACTGAGGTCAAAGGAGTAGAAGAAGAAATTTATACACCAGGCAATAATTACATTGTAGTAAAGCTCTATGCCGAACATCACAAAAATAACTGACCACCATCCAAGCCATTCCCATTTTTTATTTATCCTGGCGAAAGCAAGAGGCGCGGAACCAATGCGTTCATGCCCGATAGCAAACTCAAGGAGAAGGAGTGAGACCCCGGCTGTCAACAAAGCGATAATATAGGGTATTAGAAACGCACCTCCGCCATTGCTGTAAGCCATGTAACTGAAGCGCCAGATATTCCCAAGCCCTATCGCAGAACCTACTGCTGCCAAAAGAAAACCGAACTGACTGTTCCACTGCTCTCTTTTCATAAGATCAAGGCCCCTGTTTCATATAAAAAATTAAATTGACCGTCGAACGATGCGCAGCGTACGGCAAATGTATTCTTACTTTAGATCCTGTATCCGTTTTATTATCTCACTGGTAGAAACGCCTTCGACAAACTGTATCGTCCTGACTTCCTTAACAAGGTCATTCCCGACAATGTCTTCCTTTTCCCAGTCAGCGCCTTTAACGAGCACGTCCGGCCCTACCTCTTTAATAAGTTCATACGGGGTATCTTCATCGAAAAGGACGATATAATCAATCATTGATAACGCGGAAAGGACCTCTGCACGCTGTGCCTCCGGGACTACCGGGCGGCCGGGTTTTATACTCGAGACCGATCTGTCAGCATTGAGACCAAGCACGAGGATGTCTCCCATTTTCTTGGCCTCATTCAAATAGCGAATATGGCCGGCATGAAGGATATCAAAGCAGCCGTTCGTGAATACGATCTTTTTGCCTTCGTTCTGCAGGCCAGAGATGATCTTTTTAATATTACTGCGGTCAACTATTTTATTACTGTCCATGTCGGTGCATTCCCCCCAAGCAATTGGAAATTGCGAAGCCCCCGCATCCTGGATTTGTTAGTCCCCTACGTAGTTTTAAGCATTAAAACTATAAGGGACGTCAAATCCGCGGGGGGAAGCTTGTTACCCATCGCAAATCTGCAGGGGGCAATCCATCGTTCGCTTTCCTCTTCATCCTCGAAGATCTCTTTTATTCTATTCTTGAAATCCCTTTTAATTTACTATATTGACCGAAATATTGCATGAAAAGAAATAGAAGGGTAATAGGTGAGAACCTGCCTGTTGTTCTTATATCTTACGGCCGCAATGCGGACAATGGGTTCGTCTTCTGGGCTTAGAGCCGAGCCATGTCCTTGCGTCTTTCACATAACCAAACTCCTGAAGCAGGTCTGCGATAGCAGAGAGATTTTTTCTATTCATTTTTTTCTCTTTCAATAGATGCCTTGGCCCTGCCAATACCAAACTTTCAGGGTTATTTAACAGATTTAAATCCCGCAGGCAGTCGACAACTCCCATCCCATTACATCTTAAAACCAGCTTTTCCTCCCATACAGTGACAGCCTTTTTTATATCTTCTTTTTTTTGTTCATATGAATTGGCAAGTGCTCTTGCCCTGGTGACCGAGACGCCGCCGAGTTCTTCGCCGATCTCCCGCCACTTCATGCCGTGCCGATAGTGTAGATTGTATGCATGCTTCTGCCGCTCTTCAGGAGTCAAGTTACTTATTGTTCCTTCCAATTCAGGTTATATGCTTTTTTATTTATACACTTTAAAGGTGGTAAATAACAAGTATTTTTTACATCTTTTACATTGTAGCCAATATGGGACTCAGATGTTAGTATTTTATTGCTATGCAGGCAAAGAAGATAAAGACGAGCCGTGAAATCGGTGATAATGTGAAGAAAAAAAGAAGAGAAATCGGCATCTCCCAGGAAGAACTTGCTGAAAAGCTTGGGGTTACTTATCAGCAGGTCCAGAGATATGAAAACGGGATGAATAAGCTGAATGTAGAAAATATTCAAGTTATCGCTGATACATTGGATGTACCGGTGTCATATTTTTTTGACAATAGCAGGAAAGAAAAAAATGTCGTATCTGAAGAGGTTATGTCTTATTTACCTGTAGATGAAAGCAGACTTTTAGGATATTTCAGGAGGGCCAGGACATCTAATTTGAAAGGTCTTGTACTTCAGGTTGCCAAACTTACAGCAAGGGTTAAATAAGTCGTTAAAATTCTATCCCTTTCCTTGCCTTAACTCCCTTCTCAAACGGATGCTTGATCATCTTCATCTCGGTCACATAATCAGCAAGCTCGATCAATCTTTCTGGTGCGCCCCTGCCGGTAAATACAAGCTCCAGCCCCTCCGGCTTCGCGTCAATGATGGCTTTGGCGTCCTTCATCTCAGCATATTCACAACCGAGGGCAGTATTGAACTCATCGAGTATCACAACATCGTACGAACCGCCCTTTATCTCCTTAATGGCAAGGGCAACAGCATCCTTGATCGCTTTTTTGAGGTCATCAATTTTTACGTTGGGATCGAAAAGTGGTGTGGTCTGGTCCTCAAACCTTATCACCTTTATGCCAGTCTTCCTTGCAGAGATGATCTCACCCGAGTCCTGCATTTTGCTTTTCAGGAACTGGAGGATAAGGACCTTTTTGGCGTGGCCCGTTGCCCTCTTGGCAAGACCGAACGCAGCAGTGGTCTTGCCCTTTCCTTCACCGGTATAAACGTGTATAAGGCCTTTTGACATGAATAGCTATTACCTTAAACTGATATTAATGGAGCGGGCGACGGGAGTCGAACCCGCGACTCTCAGCTTGGGAAGCTAATACTCTACCACTGAGTTACGCCCGCTTTAAAAAGATAACTATTGTATATTTATTACGGTGCTTAATTCAAGGAGTAGGCTGACATCTATATGTAAGGGCACGGCATGCCGTGCCCCTACGAGGGCAGGTGCATATCCAAAGGGCACAGGGACCTGCCCCTACTACTACACTATTGCTCTATTGCACTATGTACTTTCTTCAAATCTGTTACAATGTCTGTGATCTTATACCACAGGCATAAGTTTCGTAAGAATATATAATTTCATCTATTCAACTCAGCTATATGTATGAATACCAGAAAAATAACCGCTACTTCGCGCAGATCGCGGACGGAATAAAGGAACTCGGGGTACAGGAACTCTCTGAACTCGGGGCCGACAACGTCAGCTCCGTGTACAGGGGGATATATTTTGACGCGGACAAGGAGACACTCTACCGCATCAATTACACCTCGAGGCTTGTCTCAAGGGTCCTCGCTCCGCTCGTATGGTTCCGGTGCCACACCACTGACCAGCTGCATAAGAAGGCCATGCTGATAAAATGGACTGACTTCATTTCTCCGAAAAATACATTTGCGATATTCAGCAATGTATCCAACAGCAAGATAAGGAACTCCAAATTCGCGGCCCTGCGCCTGAAGGACGGTATTGTTGATTCGTTCCGTGAGACCTCGGGAGAAAGACCGAACATCGATACAAGGGACCCGGACATATGGCTGAACCTCCACATAGAGAACGACGAGGCGCTCATCAGCCTTGACACATCCGGCGGCTCCCTTCACAGAAGAGGATACCGGAAAGATGCCATTGAGGCGCCGATGCAGGAGACCGTTGCCGCTGCTATTATAAGATATTCGGAATGGGACGGATCTGTCCCGCTTTACGATCCCTTGTGCGGTTCAGGCACTCTGCTTGCCGAAGCGCTGATGCATTACTGCGAAATGCCTTCGGGTATACTCCGCAAACACTTCGGATTTAAATATCTGCCGGACTATAATAAGGCTGTCTGGACAAAGGTTAAAAAGGAACTCGATAGCGGGATCAGGAGATTGCCGGACAAACGCATTAGTGGGAGCGACTCATCAGCAAAAGCCATAAGAATGGCTGAAGCGAATTTAAACAATCTGAAATATGGAAAGAAAGTAAACTTGAAAATACTGGATTTCAATAAGTCCAAAGGCCTCGAGAACGGTATAATTGTCACAAATCCCCCTTACGGTATCCGTATGGGGAAAAAGGAGAACCTGGACCAATTCTATAAGTCTTTCGGGGACTTTTTGAAGCAAAAGTGCAAGGGCTCCACCGCCTATGTTTATTTCGGCGAACGCGAGTTCATCAAAAAGATCGGGCTGAAGCCGACATGGAAAAAACCTTTGAAGACAGGCGGACTTGACGGCAGGCTCGCAAAATATGAGATGTTCTAAAACATAACCCCTCTATGCCTGCCTGCCGGTAGGCAGGGATGGGGAGGTCAATAAACGTACTGAATATGGAATATATAAGTAAGACCCAAAAGAAAAAAGATGCCACCGCCCTCCAGAAGCTCGGGGAAAAGCTCGTGAAGCTCTCCGCTGATCAGCTCGCGGACATTGATATATCGGAAGATCTTTTGGATGCCGTGAAAGAGGCGAGGAACATCAAGTCGCACGGCGCGTTAAAAAGACATATCCAGTTCATCGGCACATTGATGCGTAACATAGATTCCGCGTCTATCCAGGAAGCCATTGATGAAATAGAGTCGGGAAGCTATAAAAAGGCGATGGATTTTAAGGAGACCGAAAGGTGGCGGGATGAACTCATTGCCGGCAACAAAGAGCTTATGGAGGAGATCCTCGAAAAATATCCTTCAGCAGGCAGGCAGCAGTTGTCACAGCTCGTCCGTAATGCTCTGAAAGAAAAAAAGGAGAATAAGCCCCCGAAGGCGTTCAGGATATTGTTCCGTTATCTGAGAGATGTAAGGAAGAGTGTAGTTTAAATAACAAATAGAGAGGTTAGAAATGAAAGAATATGTAATGATCCCGTTCAAGGTAAATGAGGACAAGCTTGATGAGGCTAAGAAGATCATCAATGAACTGATATCCAATGTCCGGGAGAACGAGCCGGGAGTGCTTCTGTATAAGTCGCTCCAGGTAAAAGAGGACCCTACGACATTTATCCATTTTATTATCTTCAAGGACAGCGACGCCCAGATGGAGCACCGTATGGCCAATTATGTGGTGAAATTTGTGAAGGACCTGTATGCCATCTGCCCTGCTGACCCGCATCCTGTTTTTCTCGAGAGTTTTGATTCATGCGGCATTGCTGCCGAGGCACTGGACAACTAAGCCAAAACGTCCTATGGGACAGAATGACCTGCTATTTAATAGGCCATTCTGTCCTCCTTATTTTCTTCTCCTCAATGTAACCCCTTAATTTTATTAAATACTTAATTCTGGCATCCGTCTTGCAAATATATAAACGACTTAGGAGGGAGAAAATATAATGGCAAGCAGATCACCGGACTTTCTTACAGCAGAAGATATCGAAAGCGAAGACGGTCATAAGGATGCAGCAAAAAGAGAATCTTCATCTGTACACAGCATGAATGCGGATATGATGCTGATGCTTTTGGAAGAAGGGAAGGACATAGGGAAAATACCGGTTTTTCATTCAGATGAAGGGAATGCGTAAAGACAGCTAACAGCTTACAAAAAACTAAAAATATATATCAGAAAAGGAGAGAACAAAAATGGCAAACGTAATTGGAATAGACCTTGGAACAACGAACTCAGCTGTCGCTGTGGTTCAGAACGGAGAAAAGGTAGTTATCCCGAACCAGGAAGGACAGAGGACAACACCTTCTGTTGTAGCTTTTACGGACAAGGATGAAAGACTCGTTGGACAGGTCGCCAAAAGGCAGGCGGTCACAAACCCCGAAAATACGATCTTTTCGATCAAGCGCCTTATGGGCCGAAAGTATAAATCCGCCCAGGTAAAGGACGCAATAAAGAAGCTTCCATACAAGATCGTAGAGGCGTCTAACGGAGATGCACATGTAGAGATAAACGGCAAGACTTATTCACCGCCGCAAATCTCTGCGATGATACTCCAGAAACTCAAACAGGCTGCTGAAGATTATCTCGGAACGACCGTGACCGAAGCGGTCATCACAGTCCCGGCATATTTTGATGACAGCCAGAGACAGGCTACAAAAGATGCCGGAAAGATCGCGGGACTGGACGTGCTCAGGATCATAAACGAACCGACTGCTGCCTCGCTCGCATACGGCATTGACTCGAAGAAAGAGGAGAAAGTTGCTGTGTACGATCTTGGAGGAGGAACATTCGACGTATCGATCCTCGAGATCGGTGAAGGCATTACCGAGGTTATATCAACAAACGGTGATACTTTCCTCGGCGGGGATGACTTCGACCTCACCATTATGGACTGGATGATAGATGCTTTCAAGAAAGACCAGGGCATTGACCTCAGAAATGATAATATGGCCTTACAGAGATTAAGGGAATCAGCTGAAAAGGCAAAGGTTGAACTCTCGACAGCTGCAGAGACAGAGATCAACCTGCCATTTGTAACCGCGGACGCGTCAGGACCAAAACATCTGGTCACCAAACTCACAAGGTCAAAATTCGAGCAGTTGACCGACGACCTTGTAAAACGTTCCCTCAAGCCATGCAAAAGCGCATTAAAGGACGCCGGCCTTTCAACATCGGATATTGATGAAATACTGCTCGTAGGCGGTCAGACAAGGACACCGAAAGTGGCCCAGGCAGTAAAGGATTACTTCAAGAAAGAGCCGAACAAGGGCGTAAACCCTGACGAGGTTGTGGCAGTAGGCGCGGCGATCCAGGGAGCAGTACTCAAGGGAGACGTAAAGGACATACTGCTTCTGGATGTAACACCGCTCTCACTCGGCATTGAGACACTCGGCGGTGTATTCACCAAACTTATCGAGAGGAACACGACGATCCCGGCAAAGAAGAGCCAGGTATTCTCAACAGCCGCGGACAACCAGCCCGCGGTCGGTGTAATGGTACACCAGGGTGAGAGGGAGATGGCAGCACACAACAAGCTGCTCGGAAACTTTGAGCTCGTAGACATTCCGCCGGCACCGAGGGGAGTTCCGCAGATCGAGGTCACATTCGATATCGACGCCAATGGCATACTGCATGTCTCGGCAAAGGACCTCGGGACGAACAAAGAACACTCGATCCGCATCACCGCATCAAGCGGACTCTCTGAAGAAGAGATCGATAAGATGGTAAGAGACGCCGAGACCCACGCTGACGAGGACCTGAAGAAGAAGGCCCTTATAGAGGCGAAGAACGAAGCGGACAGCCTGATCTACACAGTCGAGAAGACATTGAGTGAAAATGCAGACAAGGTGCCTGAAGCGGACAAGAAGACAATAGAAGACACGATCGCGGAATGCAGGAACAAGAAGGACAACTCCGAGAACGCGGAAGAGATAAAGACCGCTGTTGCAGCATTGTCAGAGGCATCCCACAAGATAGCCGAACAGTTATACAAAGACTCCGGTGCAGCACAGGGAGCAGGAGGATGCGGCGACGGATCATGCGGCGGCGCAGAGCAGCAGCAGGAACAGGCGCAGGAGACCGACGAAAATACTGTTGAGGCTGAATTCGAAGAGGAGCCGGCAAGTAAGTCTTAAGGTAAAGCCGAATTAAGCGGTGCGCAGCATCCGCTTCAATGAGACTTATGCCCTCTGGGTACCGATCGTAGAAACTGGATTGCAAGGCAGGGGCAGACGAAAGTTTGTCCCTGTTTTTATTTACCGCTTCCGCCTCTTGACCCTGTCCTGGGGCCCTTCGGCTTTGAACCTCTGTAGGGAGTTTTACCTTTTACGGATTTCGAAGAGTCTCCCGGACGGCTGCTCCTTGCGGGTCTCCCGCTTTTATTACCTGATGAGAACCTTCCCGGCACAATATCTTTCTTCAGAGGAGGCTTTACCCTCCTGCGGTACTCAGTGACGATCATATCATCCGTGACAGGTATGACGGGAATCTTCTGTTTTATATAGTCCTCTATATCAGGAAGCGAATGAACATACGATTCGCATGCAAGGGCTATCGCCTTTCCGCTCGCCCCGGCCCGCGCTGTTCTTCCGATCCTGTGCACATAATCCTCGGAGTCCTGCGGAAGGTCATAATTGATCACATGGGTCACCCCGTCAATATGTATCCCGCGGCTCGCCACATCCGTTGCCACAAGGGTATGCAGTGTACCATCCTTAAATTTTGAGAGCACTTTCATTCTTTTCGCCTGGGGAAGCCCTCCGGTTATTCCGGCCGATGGAAAACCGTTCGCGTTCAGCAATGCCTCGACCCTATCGGTCACGACCCTGGTATTGCAGAATATCAAGAAGTGTCCGTCCGGCTCACTCTTTAATATCCCGAGCAGGAAACCGAACTTCTCTGACTTGCCAACGTGATAAAGCTCCTGCTCGATCATCTTGACCGTTACATTTTCGGGTGTAATAGAGAACTGTTCCGGCAGGTTCATGTGTTCATAACATAGTTCAAGCACCCTGTTCGAAAGGGTAGCGGAAAAAAGCATGGATTGCCGCTTGTCATATGGAGACAACCTCCTCAATAAAAAACGGAGGTCGGCTATAAAACCCATATCGAACATGCGGTCCGCTTCGTCGATCACGAGGAACTCGGTCCTGTTCAGGTTATAGGCCTTCTGCTTGAGATAATCTATAAGCCGTCCCGGCGTGCCTATGAGCATGTCTATGCCTTTTTGGGAGACCTCATCACGCTGTTTCTGATAATCGATACCACCGTAAACCGAAACGAGCTTGAAATCTCCGAACTTGCCCAGCAGTTTTGCCTCAGCCTCTATCTGGATCACAAGCTCACGGGTCGGCGCAATAATAAGCACGCGCGGCGAAGTACCGGGGGTCTTTGGAGGCTTATCAAGCATTCTGGAAAATATTGATATAAGAAAGGTTGCTGTCTTGCCGGTACCTGTCTGTGCCTGGGCAGCAATATCCTTACCGCTCAACGCAGAAGGCAGTGTCTTTTCCTGTACAGGGGAACACTTGGTAAATCCGGCGGCCTTGATCCCTTCGAGAATCTTTTCGTGGATGTTCAATTCTTCAAATTTCACTACAGATACTATACATTATAAGAACAAGTTAAAGTAGGGGCACGGCATGCCGTACCCCTACAAAAATATCGTCCGAAAAGGGCACGGGCACCGTGCCCCTACATTTCTCGTAATTCGTAATTCTTAATTCGTAATTAATTCTGTCGCCGCACTCTCCCCCGCGAGATAACCGGTGCTCCAGCAGACCTGCAGATTATATCCCCCTGTTGGCCCATCCAGGTCAAGCACCTCACCGGCAAAATACAAATTCTTTATAATTTTTGATCGCATGGTCTTCGGATCGACCTCTTTCAGATTTATCCCACCGGTGGTAATAATCGCCTTGCTGAAACCAAGCAGGCCCTTCACTGTCAGGCGGAACTCTTTTAAGAGCATCCGCAAATTCTTGCGCTCCTCCTTTGTAATGGAGTGGGCCTTTTTCTCCGGGTCTATCTTTGAGAGTTCAAGGACCACGGGAATAAGTTTATTGGGAAGCAGTCCGGAAAGGATATTCTTTATTGCCCTGTTCCTGTTCTCTTCAAGGTCCCGCAGTATCCTCTTTTCCAGGACCCCCGGATCCAGGGCAGGCTTAAAATCGATCACAAGTTCGGTCTCTCCCCCGCTGAGCAGTTTCCCTATCGACTTGCTCATATCAAGGACCACTGGCCCGCTCAGGCCGTTAAAGGTAAAGAGTGCCTCGCCAAAGCGTTCGTCCCTTTTTTTGTTCTTCTGATACACAGAGACACTTACATTCTTGAGGCTCAACCCTTCCAGATCTTTCACCCATTTCTCTTTTACCAGCACTGGCGTAAGAGCGGGTTCGGGTTCGATGATCTTATGCCCCATCTCCTTAGCCCACTTATAACCCCCGCCGGTCGAACCTGTCCGTGGATAAGATAGCCCCCCTGTACAGATAAGATAATTATTCGCCCTGACCTCGCCATTATCGAGTATGATCTTTTCTATCTCATCTCCCGAAAAACCGATCTTCTTCACCATACAGCCGGTGCGGAGTTCAACACCCTTATCCTTTATGAGCCTCATAAATACCTCCTGCACGTCCCTTGCCCTGTCGCTTTCAGGAAAGACCCTGTTGCCCCTTTCGATCTTTGTCTTTACATTGTTCTCATGGAAAAAATCGAGCGTCTCCTGTACCCCGAACCTGTGAAGCGCGTTCAGGAGAAACTTCCCGTTCTTCCCATAGGCCTCCACGAACTTCCTCGCGTCAGTCTCGGCATTGGTGATATTGCAGCGTTCCTTGCCGGTCATCAGAAGCTTTATTCCAGGAGAATCGTTCTTTTCCAGAATAACAACTCTTGCCCCGCATTCAGATGCGCGCCATGCCGCCATCATACCGGCGGGCCCTGCCCCGATCACCGCAAGGTCGTATTTATCTATCTGGACATTCATCAATGATTACATTAACATGAAAGAAGGTAATATGAAGTACAATTTCAAGGGCTGACCCTGTCTCTTCCATTTTCCCAAGAAACAAGGCATGAGTCTGTGGAATT
>BDTS01000102.1 GCA_002897915.1 bacterium BMS3Bbin09
GAAAAGACTGGTGCTTGGAAAGTCATGGATAAATAAGCGGATGAAAGCGATTCGTTTCGGAATAATCAATATAGCGGCAAGGGTGATGGAACGTTCCCGTTGTTTGTATGTAAGGATATCAGGGAATCATCCTTCCAGTGCTTTGTTGATAGAGATGAGGCAGAGAATTGCCCGGTTGGCAGCAGTGCCTGGCTGAGTAAAGGAATTAATGTAATAAGACATTATTAAGGGAATATGGAAATAGCGGGACAGGTGTCCGTTGAATCGGTAATTCCAGGTAGATTCATCGGGTAACTTACGGCATTCTGATCCATTCCGGGGCGTTTTTTGATGAAGTAATGCTTGAGACCCCCTGAAAAAGCCTGCAACATAGCTTCTCGATATGTTGGTGGTGGATCTGGGATAACCCAAAATCTTCCAAAAAGTCTCCAATTCTGTTAAACTTTTTCTGGAGATTAGATAATGCAGAAAATACCTATGACCCCGGCAGGGTACCAGAAACTCAAAGATGAACTAAGCAGGCTCAAGAAGGTTGACCGTCCCGCAAACGTGCAGGCGATCGCTGAAGCAAGGGCGCACGGCGACCTCTCGGAGAACGCTGAATATCACGCTGCAAAGGAAAGACAGTCCTTTATAGTGGGGCGCATGCAGGAGCTCGACCACAAGATCGCTCTTGCAAATGTGGTAGATACTTCAAAAATATCACATGAGCATATTTCGTTCGGCGCGACAGTCAGACTTCTTGATGTGGACACTGACGAGGAAAAGACCTATACACTTGTCGGTCCGGAGGAAGCGGATATCAAACTCGGTAAAATATCCATCCACTCACCCATCGGCAAGGCCCTCATACGTAAAGAGCAAGGCGACACAGTTATCGTCAAGGCACCGGCTAAAACAATTGAATATGAGGTCCTGGAAATACGTTTTGAGTAAACTATTCAAGGCAGTTGTAACAGAGAATAAAAGACTCATTAAAGATCATTATCTGCTGACGCTGAGTCCTCTTAAAAAAATAAAGAAAAACAGACCGGGCAATTTTTTTATGATCTCTGTGGAAAGCGGACTTGATCCACTGCTCAAGCGTCCATTCAGCCTGCACCGTTCGACAAAGAACGGTTTTCAGATCCTATACAGGGTCGTGGGTAAAGGAACTACTATACTTAGTAACAAAACACCCGGTGATATTCTGGATGTGATCGGACCGCTCGGCAATACCTTCCCGGTCAATAACAAACACAGGAACATCCTTGTGGCAGGCGGGCTGGGTATCGCACCCATATTCGGGCTTGCTGATTCGATCGTCAACTCTCCTGGATTGGAACAGCCGCTCCTCTTTTATGGGGCCAGAACAGGGAAAGAGGTTCTCTGCAAAAAAAACCTTGCGGACATCAGCATCAGACCGGTGATAGCCACGGATGACGGCACTGCAGGAAAAAAGGGGAACATCGTCAAGGTGCTCGAGAAGTTTCTAAAATCAGGTTCAATTAATGTCAACGAATACTCAATATACGCTTGCGGGCCGAAACCAATGCTCAAGGCACTATCCGCACTCACAAACAAACTCGGAATAAAGGGATATGCCGCGCTCGAACAGAGCATGGCCTGCGGAATAGGCACATGCCTCGGCTGTGTTGTACATACAACCAGGGGTCTTAAATGTGTCTGCAAAGAAGGGCCTGTATTTCCATTAAATGAAATTGTTTGGTAATTAATAATTAAGAGTTAAAAATTAATAAATGAAGAAAAAGACAATCACTCTAAAAGTAAACATAGGTAAGCTGAAGCTGAAGAACCCGGTCATGACGGCATCAGGCACATTCGGTTACGGCAGGGAATATGCGGAGTTCTTTGATATCAGCAGGCTCGGCGCAGTGGTCGTAAAGGGACTCTCTCTCAAACCGAGACAGGGCAATCAGCCTCCACGGATCGTAGAGACAGCCTCCGGCATGCTTAATTCCATTGGCCTGCAAAACATAGGCATAGATAGTTTCATAGAAAATGAACTCCCTTTCCTCAAAAAGGTAAAGGTACCTGTAATAGTTAATTTTTTCGGCGACTCGATCCCCGAGTACGCGGAAGCCGCCGCGAAACTTGGGGCGACAAAAGGCATACACGCTCTCGAGATGAACATATCATGCCCGAACAAACAGGCGGGCTGGTCCATCTTCGGTACTGATCCAAGGGTAACGTCAAAGGTTATCATGGCGGTCCGTAAGGCAACCAGCCTCCCATTAATAGTAAAACTCTCACCAAATGTGACGGATATAGGTCTGATGGCAAAGACAGCAGAGGATGCCGGGGCGGACGCCATATCAGCGATCAATACCCTGACAGGAATGGCCATTGATATAAGGTCCAGAAAACCGAAGCTTGCGAATATTATAGGAGGTCTCTCGGGACCGGCCATAAAACCCGTTGCTCTGAAGATGGTGTGGGAATGCTACAAGAGCGTCAAGATCCCGATCATAGGCATGGGCGGCATTACAACGGCAGAGGACGCTATCGAGTTCATGCTCGCCGGAGCGTCCGCAGTCGCAGTCGGCACAGGCAACTTTATCAATCCGGCAATAACAATGGAAATACTTGAAGGGATCACGTCTTTCATGGAAGAGGAAGGCATCTCTTCATTGAAACAATTAAAAGGCGAGGCCCATTGATAGAAAGAGTCTAAATACCATGCGAATACTATTGATCGGAAATTTTGCACCCCCATATGAAGAAGAGAACCTTCACAACCTGTCGCTTCTGGACAGGCTCGAAAATGACGGCCACAAGTGCACAGTCCTGAATATCTCCGGGAACCCAGCCAGCAACAAAAAGATAATAAATTCGAAGAGCTTTCTAAATTTTGTCCGTAAATTATTGCACCATTCAAGAAAGAAAGATGTTGTACACTTCCTGACAAAGGGCTACCTACGCGTCGGCCTGCTCAAGCTTATGGCTTCGATCTTTGCAGGTAAACTCTTCCGCCTGAAGACAGTCATCACGTTCCATTCAGAATTATTTTCGATCCTTGGACAGATGAGGAGCCCGTTTGGCGGCACACAAACGCTCAACACCTCTTTTTTCTTTGCGGACAAGATCATATACAATGACAGGGACACTTACGAAGTCGCTTCCATGTACAGGAAGAAATCAAATTTTGAACTCATCCCGTCCTTCGTTCATATGCCACAGGAGAAAAAGGAGAAAAAGGAGAACGTTTCCCGCAATCTCAAGAAACTGCAGGACAAAGATAAGGTCATAATGTTTACAAATGTTAAGTATCCTTCCTATGTCTTTAACATACTCATGTCACTGATCAACGATAACCCCTTCCCGCCCGGCACAGGGATTGTAATATCGTTTTCAGAAAAACAGGCTTCAAAGTTCAATCGCATTATCGAGGAAACCGGAGGCAAGTTGTCCGAAGATATGATCTTCGTGGAAAATGACGATCTTCAGTCTACCTTAGTAGCGTTTTCAAAGGCAGACATCATTATCAGGCCCCTAAGCTGTGATGGAGAGACTTTCTTCGAAAGGTTCTCGGCTTCTGCTGCAAAGACCTTCCGGTCAAACAATAACATATACTTCCCGGGCGGTCTTGTCTTTGTAAAAAAAGGCCGGACAGCAGACATGTGTCTGAATATCATCAATACCATGCTTTCTACCGAGCCGGCTGACATCCCTGAGCTCAATGCAGGTGATCCATACACAAGGATCAAGCAGATCTACGAGAAATAATCTATTCTGCAACAAGCTTTTCACCTTACAAATCAACTAGTTAGAATACATAATAGAGGAATACTTGACAAATTCAGTAGGGTATTATATATAATTAAATATGCTGCGTTTATCAAAAAAGGGACAATATGGTGTAAGAGCAATGTTCGAGCTTGCAAAGAATTATAACAAGGGTACTATGACCATAAAGGAAATTGCGAAAAGACAGGGTGTTTCTGTCTCCTACCTGGAACAGCTCATGAACAGGCTGCGCAAATCAGAGCTTATAAAGAGCCGGAAAGGCCCGGGTGGAGGATACATTATCAACAGGAAGCCGACCGAGATAAGCGTTGGAATGATACTGAACTCCCTCGAAGGACCGGTTGCCATTACACATTGCCTTGACCCTGCAGCAAAGGAGTGCAAGCGAGTGGAAGGATGCGTGACAAGACTGCTCTGGAAATCACTCGGCGAGAAGATAGAGAATTTTCTTGATACAATTAATCTGAACGATCTCTTAAATGAAGAGACAAAGTTACTGGGATAGAATATGTCATTGGCTGATTCACATAATTTGGACAGCGATCATCATATGTTTTTAAATGAACCTCTCAAGGCAGACGCGGAAACAGATATCATCTATATGATGTGTCCGATGCACCTGCTGACAATAGACGAGCAGGTCAAGGAAATTAAAATAGGTGAGATACTCTCGATCCTGACCGATTATGAGGGCGCTATCGAGGACATTCCCGAATGGTGTGAAAAGACCGGCAACGAATTCCTCGGTATATATGAAGAGAACGACCATTACAAATTTTACATAAAGAAAATAAGGGAGTCATAATGAAGAATATATATATGGACCATGTAGCTACGAACCCTCTCCATCCTGATGTGCTTGATGTAATGCTGCCTTATCTGAAGGAGAATTACGGGAACCCGCTCAGCATGTACGAATTGGGCATGATAGCGAGGGAGGCCATTGAAAACGCACGTGCCCAGACAGCTGCGCTCATCAACTCGACTCCCAGGGAGATAGTCTTTACCTCGAACGGGGCTGAATCTAATAACTTCGCCCTTAAAGGAATCGCATATGCCAGCCAGGACAAGGGAAAACATATCATAGTCTCGAAAGTCGAGCACCACTCGATCCTGAACTCTGCCCGTTTCCTCGAGAAACAGGGTTTTGTCGTAACATATCTCAGGGTCGACAAGCACGGACTGGTCGATCCGGAGGAAGTCAGAAAAGCAATAACCGACGAGACCATACTAATCTCGATAATTCACGCAAGCCCGGAGATCGGCACTATTCAGCCGATCGCTAAGATAGGAAAGATTGCAAGGGAAAAAGGTATTATTTTCCATACTGACGCAGTCGCATCAGCGGGCAACATACCAATAGACGTAGAGACGATGAATATTGACCTTATGACGATTGCCGCTCACCAGTTCTACGGACCGAAAGGAGCTGCCGCTCTTTATGTAAAACAGGGAGTGCGGATAGTCCCGCTCATCTACGGCGGGATACAGGAAGGCGGCCGGAGGGCCGGGACAGAGAATGTATCGGCGATCGTCGGTATGGGCAAGGCCGCTGAAATGGCCAAGAGCGCCATGGAGAAACGCATAAACCATGTCAAGCCTCTCAGAGACAGCATGATTGAGAACGCCCTGAAGATAAGCAACGTGATCCTGACCGGCCATCCAGAGCAGAGGCTCCCGGGCCACGCAAGCTTTGTGGTCGAGTTTATAGAGGGGGAGGCAATGCTCATGCTCCTCGCTGGCAATGGCATCTACTCGGCCAGCGGATCGGCATGCAGCTCAAAGGCCCTTAAATCATCACCTGTTCTGCTCTCGATCGGCACACCTGTGCACATGGCGCAGGGTTCGGTCGTATTCACGATAGGCGAAGGAACAACAGAAGAAAATATAACATATTTTAATAAAACCTTTCCCAGGGTAATTACCAGGCTGAGAGAGATCTCGCCTTATTCCAGGGGATGGGGAGAAACGGAGGACCCCTCATGTACAGCAAAAAAGTAATGGACCATTTCACAAATCCCAGAAATGTGGGAGAGATGCCTGACGCGGACGGGATCGGTGAAGAAGGAAACCCTGTTTGCGGCGATGCAATGAAGTTATTTATAAAGGTCAAAGACGACGTAATAACAGACGTTAAATTCCAGACATTCGGCTGCGGTGCCGCAATTGCCGTATCGAGCATGGTCACTGAAGTAGCAAAGGGAATGACACTTGATGAGGCAATGAAGATCACGAAAGAATCCCTTTCAGAAGCGCTTGACGGCCTGCCGCCCCAGAAGATGCATTGCTCCAACCTCGGCGCCGACGCGCTTCACAAAGCGATAGAGGATTACAGAAGCAAGAAAGCATGAAAGAACTAACACTGGGCTACTCGCCCTGCCCCAACGACACGTTCATCTTCTACGCGATGATACACGGGAAGATCGACACAGGCGGGCTTGAATTCAAAGAAACCCTCCTTGATGTCGAAACACTGAACCAGAGGGCACTGAACGCGGTACTCGACCTTACCAAAATCTCATATCACGCGTTTGGACATATGCGCGACAACTACGCTTTACTCAGGTCAGGCAGCGCTCTCGGGAGAGGCTGCGGCCCCATCGTGGTCACAAAGGACGGACATACAATGGAAGAACTGCGCGGCAAAAAGATTGCGATCCCTGGCAAACTCACAACCGCCGCACTGCTCCTTCAGCTTTACGACCGGGCGTTTGTTAACTCCTCGAACCTTATCATCATGCCTTTTCACGAGATCATGGACGCTGTCGCGAACGGAGATGTGGACGCGGGAGTGATAATACACGAAAGCAGGTTCACCTACGTCTCATACGGCCTGAGCCGCGTGATCGATCTGGGCCAGTGGTGGGAGAAAGAGACCGGCCTGCCGATCCCGCTCGGCGGCATACTCGCAAAACGCGAACTCGGCAGAGAGCTCATCCTCAAGGTCGAGGACATACTGAGACAAAGCATAGAATATTCATACAACAACCGTTTCGAGCCGATGGGGTACATCAAGAAACACTCCCAGGAACTTTCGGACGGCGTCATCAAGGACCATATAAAACTTTACGTCAACGACTTTACGATCGACATAGGTGCTGAAGGCGAAAAAGCTATATCAGAGCTCATCTCAAGGGCTGAAGACAATGGGATAATAAAGGCTTCAAAGAAGCCTTTATTTATATGACCCATTGGTCTTATAGGACCCATTTATAAGTCCTATATGACATATTAGACCTATTGATAAGACCTATAAGACAGATATGACCTATGCCGCTATCGACATCGGAACAAACACCTTCAGGCTCCTGATCGCAGAAGTACGTCCGGGCCAAGATAAAAACATTATTTCATTCGATGAGATATGTTCCAAAAGAATAATAACGAGACTTGGTGAGGACATCTCCGAAAACGGCCTTCTCAATACAGAGGTACAGGAAAGAGGAATCAAAGCCCTAAAGGAATTTGCCGATCTAATTGCTGAGCACAAGACTGAAAAGGTCCTTGCAATAGCCACAAGCGCGCTCAGAAAAGCAAAAAACAGCCTGGAATTCATAAATAAGGTAAAAGATTTAACCGACCTTGAAATGAAGATCATCACAGGTGAAAAAGAGGCCTGGCTCACCGCGGCAGGCATGGCCATTGATATCAACAGGCCTGGGCCGTGCCTTATGTTAGATATAGGCGGAGGCAGTACTGAACTGATATTTACCGGGGATAATGCAGCACCTGCTGTCCTGAGCCTCGATCTCGGTGTTGTCTATCTCACAGATAAATACATGAAAAGCGACCCGCCCTCGGACGCTGACCTTAAGCTGCTTGAATATGAGATCTCCCATAAACTGGAATCTGTTATCTGTTTCCTTCCCATACCTATACCGGAAGAAACGGTATTTATAGGTACTGCCGGCACAATAACCGCACTGGCAGCGGCAGTACAACGCCTTGAAAGATATGATCACGAAAGGATACATAATTTTAAACTGAATATGACAGACGTGAATAGAATGTACTGCGAGTTATCAAGGGCCACGACCTCCGAAAAAAGTAAATTTCTCCCGTTCGAGCCTTCGAGGCTTGACATTATAGTGCCGGGAACACTTATACTTCTTAAGTTAATGCAGATCACCAAATTTTATAATATTACAGTAAGCAACTACGGTTTATTAGAAGGTATACTGGCAGAGCTATATATCCGGAGTAAAGAATGAACATAAGAAAAGCAACTGTCAATGATGCTAAATTGATACACGACCTTATCAAGAGGTTTGCCAAAAAGTATGACATGCTTCCACGGTCTCTGAACGAGATATACGAAAATATCCGCGATTTTTATATCTATATCGACAATGACACCATCGTCGCGGCAGCGGCACTCCACATCCTATGGGAAGACCTTGCAGAGGTCAGGTCCGTTGCAGTCTCAAAAGAGTATCAGGGTATCGGGGTCGGCAAAAAATTGGTAAGGCAATGCATGAAGGAAGCAAAGAAACTTGGAGTAAACAATGTATTCGCACTTACTTACGCTCCCGAGTTTTTTACAGAAATTGGATTTGAAGAAGTAGACAAGAACACCCTCCCCCAGAAGATATGGGGCGAATGCCTCAAGTGCCACAAGTTCCCGGAATGCGACGAATCAGCGGTCATGATATCAATTAAGAATTAAGATGGTAGGGGCGTTTCGCGAAACGCCCTTACATGCAAATCTCAATCGAGCTGTATCCTTATCCTCGCGTCTTCCCTTAGCTTATCGATATGTTCCTGTATCTTTATCTCGAGCAACCTGTTAAGCAGATATTCTTCGATCTCACCCTTCACATCGTAAAGATCTCTCTCCCCGTATTTCTCCAGATTATTAAAATAATATGCCTCGATGTCCCTGAAGGGGATATGTATCAGCGCCTTGATCCTTTTATCTATATAGTTCTTTATGACTTTTTCAGGGTTAGAAAGTTCGGCATCAACAGCATCCCTTCCAAAGCTGAATTTCCTCGCCTGTTCGAGAAGCAGTATCTCGTTTATCATCCCGTCAATGATCTCTTTTTCGTTCACCTCCTTACCGCTCTCTTTCACCAGCCGCAAAGCAGTCTTGAATTCACTCAAGAGTATCGCCTCATCATTCACGACAGCGACTATTCTCTCAACGAGTTCAGCGTCTGCATTCCTTGCAAAAAAAGCGCATGCGATGACAATCAGGCAGATCAGACATATTGTCTCATATAATCTCTTCCTCATGATTAGAATGCGTGTCCGAAACTGAAATGGACCTCTCCCTGGCTTAACCCGTTTTCTTTCCTGAGTTTGCGCCCATAATCAAGCCTTAAGGGTCCGACCGGTGTATTGTACCTCAATCCGGCCCCCGCGGTATATTTCAATTCGGTGCCCGCCTCATCGACCAGCCTCCAGACATTTCCTCCGTCCACAAAGGTAACAAGGCCAAACCCTTTTCCAACATCGAACCTGAGCTCTGCATTCACAAGCGCGAACGCGTTACCGCCGGTAGGATCATTATTACCGCCCTTGGGCCCGAGAGTATCATGACTATAACCCCGGACAGTGGTCCTGCCTCCGAGGAAGAACCTTTCGATAAGCGGCAGTTCCTTGGCGCCTCCAAACGCATAGGCCGCCCCTCCTTTTATTGAAGCTGCGAAAACTACCTTCTTCATCAATCTAAAGTACCACGAGCTCTGCAGCGTACCTTTAAAGTATTCAGTCTCCGAAAGGAACGCGTTTGATGCAACCTTCAGGACTATGCCGTTGATCGAACCCG
Organism: bacterium BMS3Bbin09; assembly: GCA_002897915.1. Lineage (GTDB taxonomy): Bacteria > Nitrospirota > Thermodesulfovibrionia > UBA6902 > UBA6902 > BMS3Abin09. The sequence continues at coordinate 9,518 of BDTS01000102.1, forward strand.
ACTCAGGGTTGAACGGATTGTCACGCGTATCATAGAACATTGAGGTTGAGACACTGCCTATGCCAAGGGTGCCCGTATCTTCCTTGGTCAGGATAATTCCGGGGACGACATCTTTTGTGTCTATAAAAGCATATTCGTAGCTGAGATTGGCCTTTAGTCTGCTGGTTATCTCTTTTTCTATATCAAACAGAAAGCTGCGCCTGTCTATCATATACAGCACATCGTTGGTGTCGATATTTACCTTTCTTGCCGCTTCCTGCATTAGAAACATATTAAAAGTGAGGTCGGACCTGTTAAAGAGCCACGGCTCCATGAAATGAAACACATATCTTTCTTCAACCGAGCTGTACTCCGCCTTCAGCCCGACTTCCCTGTTATATCCTCCGAGGTTGCTGTATCTTATGTCGGCAGAGGTCCTGAACTCTTCATATTCACCATAACCCACACCAACCTCCACAGACCCCGGCTTGCCTTCTTTAAGAGTTACAATAACGTCCTTAACGAGGCTGCCGCCGGCGTTGGTGCCTGTATCGTACGGATCGATCGATACCTCATTAAAAATACCGAGCTTGTACAAACGTTGTTTGATCTTCAGTAGCTTCTCGAAATCATACGGGTCGCCTTCCTGAATGCCGAATTCCCTTTTTATTATCTTGGGCTTTGTCTTATAGTTGCCGCGCAGGATCACCTTGCCGACAACCGACGGCTCGTTCTCAGTTATCCTGAGATCAAGGAGCGCGTTTCCCCCGCTGACCCGGCTTTCAACATCAACGACCGCATCAACATATCCATGCCGTCTGTAAAGGGAAATCACCCTGTACCTGGCATCGCCTATATCTATCAGGTTATATGCCGCCTCAATATAAATATCGGCCGCCTTCCTTATCTCATCTTCGCTAATACCCTTGTTCCCGGATATCATTATCTCTTTAATACGTGTCTGTATGCCCTCGTCGATCACGAATCTGACATTCATCCCGCCTTTCTCATCGAACTCCTCCACAACATCCTTTGCGGACATATTCAGGTAACCGAGCGCGTTATAAAACCTTGTCAACGATTCAATGGAACTTTCTAACATGGTCTTGTCATAGGGTTTATTGACCTTAAGTGAGATGATATCCATGATAACATCCCTCGAAAAGCTCACACCCTCGAGGTCCACCTTTCTCAGGATGACCTTTTTGCCCTCAAAAATAATAAAGGATACCCGTATGTAACCTTTCCCCTTTTCAATGCCGGAAGCGACCTGCGCATAATAATATCCCTTGTTAAGATATAGCTTCCTGATACGTTCAGCCGTTTCCCTCAAGATATCTTCGGTCACTGTCCGGTCATCAATAAAAGACACCTCTTTCTCCAGCTCATCGTTGTCATACACAGTGTTGCCTTTAAAGATCAGTTCCAGCTTCGGGCCCGTTTTCACGGGGACCACAAGAATACCGTCCATGAACTCATACGGCCCCACAACCGGATCTATATAGTTTTTTGACTTATAGTATCCGATAAGCTTCTTTATGTCCTTTTCAAGAATATCCCTGTCAAAGATGTCCCCCTCTGACAATTTCATACGCTTCTTTGCGCTTTCATCTGTCTCTATCTTATTTATAACAAGCGGAGTGCCTTCGGTTATGTTCACGAACAGATCGACCAATGAAGTCTCTCCCTCTGCTTTGGGAACGATCTCGACCCTGGCATCGGCAAAACCCTTTCTGTTGTAAAAATGGATAATGTCCGACTCAGCACTTGCCGTCAGCTCCTCCATAAAGTCCTCTTTAGTTCTGAAGGGAATGATGTCCTTGATCCTGCCGGAAGAGAAATGTTCGTTCCCATTCACAATGATCTTCCTGATAAGGGGTATCTCCTCCAGAACGAACCTCAGTTTAATTCCGTCCCCATAGACCTCCGATTCTACACGTATATCTCTGAACACCCCTTTTTTAAAAGCCCTCTTGACAGCCTTGTGAAGGATATTGCTGTCAAAAACATCCCCGGCCCTTATAGACATTATGTCGGTCAGCTCTTCTCCGTCTATACGAGTCAGGCCGACATATTCGACCTTTCTGATCGTAGTGCCTGAAAAAGCGCCGGACACAGGAAGCACGCAAAAAAACATTATAATTACGGCGGCTATTATGGTCTTTGTTCTTAAATTCATCATCTTATTTGAACTCAAATTTGTATTTCAGGTCAACACCAGCGCTTCCGATCTCGTCCCTCGAACCTATAACAGAAACACTCTTGTTTACATTATATTTCAGTTTGATAATATTCTCTTCGGTCGTCCCCACAGAAGTTGAATATATGACCGAGAGTTTATTTTCAATGAGTCTTTTCTCGACGGTGATCTTCGGACCGAACGCGCCGGCAGCAGCGGTATGCGGCTCAATATCAAAACGTTCAAAACCCGTGATATTCTTGAACCTTGACTCGACAGCCTCCTTCAGGTCCCCGGTAAGTATGGACGCGGCTTCACTTGCGGCAAGGCCGCTTTCGAAACCTTTTATTCCCTTTTTGAACTGACCGAATGTAAGCAGTGTGAGCATGTCGGTCTCTGAGAGCGGAGGGTCGGAGAAGAGTGTAAGATTGAACTGGTCCGTAGTACCGTCAAGGGTAAGCTTAATGTAGTAATCGCTTATATAAGACTCCGCAAGTATATGAAATACAGGGACAATGCTTTCAGGACTGATAAACTCGACGCTGCTGCCCTTGAGAATAGTGAACTCGTTGTTCCTGAAGTATATGCTGCCCTCAATAGCCTCGACCCTGCCTATCAGCCCGTATTGTCCAACCGTACCCATAAGGTTCATGGATATACTGACAGGTGTTTTCGCGATATTGTTGTCGATAAGTATGTTCTCTTTTCCTTCGACATGGATGTTCAGCGCCGTTTTTTGTATAAACTCGGGATATTTAATTTTCTTCCCCTCCATCTCCTTGAGACCGAGGATCAACTTGTCAAATTCGACGTCTTTCTCATACTTCGCTTTATTGATATCTATATTACCCGTAAAGCTCGCACCCTCCGGTGAGGTCTCATAAAAAAGATGCCCGCCGAGCTCGATATTCACTCTTTCGAAGGGCCTGACCTTAATATCACTCAGGACCGCGGAGACATATAGTTTCTCAATTGAGAGTTTGTTCAGATAACCGACACCGGACATATCCACTGTCCCGCCGGCAAATCTGGTCTTCACCTTATCGAAGGTGACATTGCTCCTGTCAAAAACAAATTTTCCATTAACCGGGCCTATCCTGTATGTCATATCCGTCAATACCGCTGTCGCATCCTTAACGTTTATTTCACCATTGATCTCAGGGGAGTCGTCCCATTTCCCGATAATATTCAAAGTATAAGCGCCCTGCCCCTTCAATGACCTGATCTTTTCGCTTTCCGTTGAGAAAGACTTGAAATCCACATTCCCGTTCAACATGACATTGTAGCTATCATTTAATTCAACCGAACCGGAGGCATTTACGTCGGTGTTATCACCCGTCAATGATAAGGACTTTATGAAGAGTTTCCTGTTCACGATATCGAGGACAACGTCCTTATTGTTTATCAGGTTATACCCCCAGACGCTCAGACCGAGATGGCCGAATCTGGATTCTACCGTGTGCCCGCCGCCGGTTGATCTGACCGTAACTCCGCCCTGGAGGGAAAGTGAAATATCATCGGGGGCATTATCGATCAGGCCGGAAAGGAGAAAGTCATATCTGCCCTTCTTAATGTCTATCACAGCGTTCCAGGAGGGTGCCCCCGAAAATGAAGCATTGGCTTCGGCAGAAACAAGCCCTCCGACAAACTTACCTTTAAACTTGAGGTCCCTGCCCCTGAAGGTTCCCTCTACATCTCCTGTACCTATCTCCTTCTTTTTTAAATAGCTTTCGATCATATGGCCCGAGAATTTCATGTCCGGTTTCTCAATCGTTCCGGATCCGGCCATATTCAGGCTGCTGAACCTGGCACCGAGAGGATAGTCAGCTATCATATTGATGTCACATGTATCAAAGTCCTTGGAAGAAAGCGAGAAATCGAATTTCCCGTCATAAAAGACCGTGCCCTCAGCAATAAGTTTTGATTCACCATGATACGCATTAAGCGGGTGAATCTTTATCCGGTCAGGCAGGAATGTTGCCTTTAGCTCTGCTTTTGCGATGTCCTGTCCGTATGCAACGGCATCCGCAATTATAAGGTCGCCGGTACCGATGAACTTTTCGGTGTTTCCCTCGAATGTTATAGTCCCGCTGGCAATACCGTCAACAGAAACGTCTTTGGACAACAGGTCGGCAAACTGTTTTATTCCGGCGTTCTTCAATGTGGCCCTGGCTCTGAAATAAGGCGACTTGAAGGAAAAGAGCTTATCCGCCCCTCTGAACTCTATCAGTCCCGAAAGGCTGCTGGACGACCCGTTCTGTTCAACCTTCAGATTTTCGATGACAAGGGAGTCGGCTTTATACTTAAGCTCGGCAGACGCCACGGAGACAGGGATGCCGTGCACTCTGCCGGCACCCAGATCGAGTCTCCCGGATATTACCGGATCCATGAGGGAGCCTCCGGCGCTTCCGCTGAATGTTCCGGCTGTCCCGAACTCTGTATAAAAAGGAGCCGTCAGGTCATTGACCTCTTCGGTCTCAAGCCGCAGATCGAGAGAGAGCGTTTCCTTTTCCAGATCCATCCCGCCTTTGAGGAAGAGCTTCGAGCGTGATGTAGAAAATACCGTGTCACCAAGTGTGATCATATCCCCCTTGAGCTTAAGGGATGTAGTTATGGTCCTGAGCCTGTCAAGGACATCCAGGTCATCCCGTGCCTCATTCAGGTAACCAAGGTCTGCAGTAAGCTCAAAATCACGGCCTTTTTTTTGATTCAGACTGAAATCACCATTGACCCTGCCAAGCGGGAACGGGGGCTCCCACCCTATGTACTTAAACAATTTCAGACTGTTTATATCCGCAGCATCCGCAGTAACAGCATAATCACCGTCCGGCACTTCAATATGCGCGTATCCGCCAAACTTACCCTCATAGGCATGCGCAGTAAGATCATTAAGGGTGAATCTGCCGTTCCCGTACTCGACCTCTCCGGCCGCGTCATCAAGAGCAAGGCCATCAAATACTGCGTTCTTAAGCGTTGCGGAACCTTTCCCGACAACGTCGGGAAACCTGCCCTTGACATCTCCCTTGACCGAAACAAATCCCGTGATGTTTTTTTTAACATCGAGTAAATCCATAAGTGTCTCCAGATAAAAACTGCTGTCTGTCTTCAGGTCAAGCACAAACGCGGGCCAGCCGGAATCCTTATCAGAAACCATTCCAACCTTACCCTCAAAGGAAAGCACCCCTTCCTTTTCATGTTTCAGGCCGAAAAGCTCATTTAATAGAGAGGCATGTATACTTCCCTTACCTTTAAGTTCCCCCTTCCTCACTCGGCTATCTGGGGACAGAAACAACTCACCTGCCAGATCCAGGGTAGATTCCGCAGACTTCACATTCAGATCAACGATCTCGACCCTGTTGTTCTCCATCTTCACCGATCCTTCAAATGATCCGCTGACTTCGGAGAGTTCAGGAAGTTTAACCTTAACTTCTTTGAATAAGAACCTGGCTGTAGTTTTCTTTTGGGGGGAATTATTCTTGACCGTCATATTAAAGGACATGCCGTTCCCTGAAAAAGATCTCTCTTCCTTTATATCCTCAAGCGCCAGTTCAGCATCCATCAGTTCAACATTATAGAGAGTGACCTTGTAGTCGCCGGTCTCCTCATTAGAAATATAGTCTTTTACATTCTGAATTACCTTATCCAGTTCCTCCCTGGATGTTTTCAGTCTCGGTTCCTTGCACCAGAATTTTCTGATCCTGACCTCTTTGGTGAAAAGCCCGGACAAATCGATGTAGGCACGCGACTTTGTGATCCAGAGAAGCTGGTTGCCGTCTTTATCGAAGACATTCACGCTTTTCACCTGGACATAGAAAGGAAAAAGGTTGATAGCCGCCTGGCCGATAATGACTCTTCCCCCTGTGGCGTTCTCGAGTGTCGGGATAATGAGCCTCTTGGTAAAATTCGAGAGGTACGGCCCCCTCAAAAGAAAGAATATGAGGGCAATGCTAAGAACAGCGATCCCGCATGAGAACATTATCCTTGCTCTTTTAGTTTTAAATTTAATCATGATATATTAGATTAGCCTTTTGATAGCAACTGTTATAATAACCGAACCAAAAGATAAGCGTCAATTGAGCTGTTAGTATAATCGGGCGGTTAGCTCAGCTGGGAGAGCGCTGCGTTCGCAACGCAGAGGTCGGGGGTTCGAATCCCCTACCGTCCACCATTTTTATCCGGCAGAACAGGCAGACACTATGTGGGAAAGAGCAACCTTATCTGTTCAGTTAAAGAGCCATCCGCCGAACTCCCACATGTATAATTCATTGCGGACATAATACGCGTAATTCTCGTACTTCCAGAAGCGCTCCTTAAGACCCACCCACTCGATCCCTGGTTCGATCTCCTTAGCGGGTTCCCCCTGACCATACCCGGTCACCCTTACCATCAGGCCTATGTCCCCTGTCTCGGCCTTGTACAATACGGCCTTGTCCGCCCTTATCGCGGCGGTTCCATGCATGAATATAGCGGGATTCTGTTTTTGCAGGTCCAGCTTTATGAACATTATCCCCTCTTCTACAAACTCCCTGACGCCCGGCGCTGTCAGCTCGTCCCGCGCAATACCGGCATAATCGATACTAAACATTGATATACCGATAACATCAACCGGATAGTTCATTCCGTGCAGCTCAAAATATTCTTTTACCATATCGTTCCGGGAGCAGGAGGTCAGAAGAGACATGATCAATACAGATACCAGGAATGGAAATAACAACAATGCCCTCGGGGTGTAATAGGAACGTTCAATCTTCATCCAGAGTTTATAGCACGGGCAATGCTGAAAAGACAAGATTCATGCTTTATTAATCCGGTTAGAAAGCTGATCATTACTGTTATTGAATTAATGCTATATATTATGTCAATATATGTAACTACCTGCATTTGTTAGTTATTCACAGGGGTGCTTCAGGCATATTCTCCGCAAGAGGTATAGCCGAATTAAGCGGAGCGTAGCATCCGCTTCAATGAGACTTATGCCTGTGGTACATACATATGAGCGGATCTTTACATAATAAGGACATTTTACCTAAATTATATTTACCTTTATAGGTTGCCTATTTAAAGCCGAAATTTTATAATATCTCGTTCCATAAATCTGCATTTACAATCTCTCAAGGTGGAGGCAAAATGAAACTCGAAGGCAAAAACGCTTTTATTACGGGTGGAGCACAGGGAATAGGAAAATCCATAGCCCTGGCAATGGCAAAGGAAGGCGCCGGGATCGGCATAGCGGACGTCAACATCGAAAGCGCCCAAGCAACGGCAGATGAGATCAAAGCCTTGGGAGTTAAGAGCCTTGCACTCAAACTGGATGTTTCTAACCAGGCAAATGTGGTAGAAGCATTCAATACATTCAAAACAGAATTCGGCTCTCTCGACATCCTTATAAATAACGCCGGGATCACAAGAGATACCCTGCTGATGAGAATGAATGAGGAAGACTGGGACGCTGTCATCAACATCAACCTCAAGGGCTCATTCTTATGCAGCAAGGAAGCCGTAAAGATAATGGCCAAACAGCGGTCTGGGAAGATCGTCAGCATTTCTTCTGTTGTGGCCTTTATGGGCAATCCCGGCCAGGTAAACTACAGCTCATCCAAGGCAGGACTGATCGGCCTTACCAAAACAATTGCCAGGGAATACGCGAGCCGCGGCATAAGGGCAAACGCCGTGGCCCCTGGATTTATTCAAACCGCGATGACAGACGCCCTCTCTAATGAAGTAAAGAACGAGATGCACAAAGCAATTCCTCTCGGTGAGTTCGGAACGCCCGGGGATGTAGCAAATGCCGTCATATTCCTCTCTTCCGCTGACTCTGACTATATAACCGGACAGGTCATTCATGTGAACGGAGGAATGTATATGTAGGAAAATAATCTTCAAATATGTATAATTGAATTCCAAAATCTAAAAACAACTAAATAAGATTTTAAATTTCAAAATCGGAGGTGTTAAATGGCAGTAGGAGAAAAAGTAAATGAGATCATAGCAAAACAGTTGGGAGTTGATATTGAGAAAGTAACCATGGATGCTTCATTCGTGGAAGACCTGGGAGCAGATTCTCTCGACACTGTTGAGCTCGTAATGGCTTTCGAAGAGGCTTTCAATATAGAGATCCCTGACGAAGACGCAGAGAAAATATTAAAGGTCCAGGACGCAATTACCTACATCGAGAATAAATCCGGAAAATAGAGCATTACCCTATAATTTTATGAGCAAAAGAAGAGTCGTAATAACCGGGGTGGGCATGGTGACCCCTCTCGGAACAGGGACAGAAAAAAGTTGGAAGGGGCTCCTCGAAGGCCGTTCGGGCATCAGGAAGACCACCCTTTTTGACACAGAGAAATTTAGCTGTAAGATATCTGGAGAAGTACCGGATTTCGAGATCGATGATTTTATCGAGCCCAAAGAGCAGAAAAAGATGGACAGGTTCATCCATTTTGCCCTTGCCGCATCAACACTCGCAATGAAGGACTCCGGCCTCAAGATCACCGACTCCAACGCTGAAAAGACAGGCGTCATTGTTGGCGCCGGCGTCGGCGGGCTTCCGGCGATCGAGCGCTACAAAGAAGCGCTCCTTGCAAAGGGTCCCAAAAGAGTCTCTCCCTTCTTTATCCCAATGACGATCATAAACCTTGCCGCCGGACATATTTCGATCAGATTCGGCGCCAAAGGCCCTAATACCGCCATTGCCACGGCATGCGCGAGCGGTACCCATTCGATCGGTGAGGCATACAGGCTGATACAGTACGGCACAACCGATTCAATGATCGCCGGGGGAGCGGAAGCTGTCATTACACCTCTTGGAATTGGAGGGTTCGCGTCAATGAAGGCGCTCTCCACACGGAACGACGAGCCCGAAAAAGCGAGCAGGCCCTTTGATAAGGACAGGGACGGTTTTGTGATGGGTGAAGGGTCCGGCATTATGATCCTCGAGGAAATGGAGCATGCCATGAACAGGGGCGCAAGGATCTACGGTGAACTGATAGGCTACGGACTGAACTCGGACGCGTACCATATAACAAGCCCCGGCCCGGGCGGAGAAGGAGCAGCCAAGTGTATGGCTGGTGCAATAAAGGATGCGGGAATCGCCCCTGAAGAGATCGATTATATCAATGCACACGGAACATCGACAAAGTACGGAGATGAACTTGAAACGAACGCGATCAGAACTGTCTTCAAGGACCATGCCTATAAGCTCTGTATAAGTTCTACAAAATCAATGATAGGACATCTTCTTGGAGCTTCCGGCGGCGTAGAGGGCGTTATCTGCGCGCTCAGTCTGCGGGACCAGATCGTACCCCCTACCATAAACCTGGACGAACCTGACACGGAATGCGATCTTGATTATGTACCTCATAAGGCAAGAGCACTTGACCTGAATATAGCAATGTCCAACTCTTTTGGATTCGGGGGAACTAATGGATGCATTATCATCAAGAGATTTGATCAGTCTTGAAAAGGCCCTGGGTCATACTTTCAAAAAGAAGGCCCTCTTAAAAGAGGCCATAACTCACAAATCATACGCGCATGAAAAACAGGACAGCCATGTCCTCTTCAATGAACGCATGGAATTCCTGGGTGACGCCGTACTCGAACTAATAATAAGCGAACATCTCTATTCCGCCAACCTTGAATACACAGAAGCGGACCTCTCGAAAATAAAGGCATATGCTGTTCAGGAATCGACACTGGCAGAGATCGCGGAAAAGCTCGATATAGGCAAAGCCCTTCTTCTCGGCAAAGGCGAAGAGCTCACGGGCGGCAGGGAAAAACCCTCCCTTCTATCAAACGGCTTTGAAGCTATTCTGGCTGCAATATATCTCGACGGGGGCTACGAAAGATCAAGAATATTTGTCATTGATCAGCTAAAAGGCAAAATGGATGATTTTACAAAAAACAAATTAGTATTTGATTTTAAGACAAAACTTCAGGAAATAGCGCAGGCAGAGTTCGGGATCCTGCCAACTTACGTAACTCACAAGGAAGAAGGCCCTGAACACAGTAAAACATTTGAAGTCAATGTCTTTATCAACGACAATTTTCTGGGTGAAGGGGCCGGAAAGACCAAGAAGGCCGCGGCACAAAAGGCCGCTGAAGCTGCCCTGAAAAGGATCGAGGCGGACAAAGAGAAAATATGAACACTAAACTTTATTTATGATAGGAAAACCATGGCACTTACTTACAAGAAATCAGGGGTAGACATAGACAAGGGCAACAAACTGGTAGACATTATTAAACCACTCGCGCGCTCAACATTCAAACCGCATGTTATGACGGACATTGGATCTTTCGGTGCCTTCTGCAAGCTCGACACAAAAAGATTCAAGGACCCGGTACTTGTCAGCGGTACGGACGGCGTTGGGACAAAACTTAAGATCGCCTTCATGATGAACAAGCATGATACCGTTGGTATAGACCTGGTCGCGATGTGTGTCAACGATATCCTCACAAGCGGCGCGCAGCCCCTATTCTTCCTCGATTACTTCGCCTCCGGCAAACTCTCCACAAAGCAGGCCGCTGATGTGATCAAGGGTATCGCGAAAGGCTGCATTATGGCAGACTGCTCCCTAATAGGCGGCGAGACAGCGGAAATGCCGGGGTTCTATGACAAGGGCGAATACGACCTTTCCGGATTCTCTGTAGGCGCTGTGTCTGAAAAAGAGATCATTAACGGTTCAAAGATAAAGAACGGCGACGTACTGATCGGGCTGGCGTCCAGCGGTATCCACAGCAATGGGTTTTCACTCGTCAGAAAGCTTTTTTTCGACATAAAGAAATACAGTCACAAAAAGAAGATAAAAGAATTCGGCTGCACACTCGGCGAAGAACTCCTGAAGCCGACGAAGATCTATGTGAAGAGTGTAATGAAGATCATAAAGGACTACAAGGTGAACGGCATTGCGCATATCACGGGCGGAGGACTTACAGAAAACCTGCCCCGTATCATACCGTCAAAGGCAAAATTAAAGTTCGTCATAGAAAAAGGGAGCTGGCCGATACTGCCTGTTTTCGAGTTAATGAAAGATCTGGGCAAGGTACCTGAGGCCGAGATGCTCAAGACTTTCAATATGGGGATCGGCATGGTGCTCATTGTAAAGAGGTCCGACGCGCCTGCCGTCATCAAAAAGCTCAAACGCCTCAAAGAAGACGCGTACGTGATCGGTTACGTCGAAAATGGGAAACGCGGGCTTGAGTACAAATAATGGAGAAATAATATGTTAATACTCGCTGTGCTTGCCTCTGGATCGGGCTCTAATTTTCAATCCATCATAGACAATATTGAATCAGGTTATTTAGACGCGAGGGTAGCGGTCCTGATAACTGACAACCCAGGCGCGGGCGCGATCAAACGCGCGAAGAAGCATAATATCGATCACATTGTCGTAAAGCCAAAAGACTTCAAAGACAGGCCGTCATACAATTCACACATAGCCAAAGAGCTCAAGAAACGCGGAATCGAGCTTGTGGTCCTTGCCGGTTTCATGAGAATCGTGGACAAGTTACTCATCAACCAGTACCCGAACAGGATAATGAACATCCACCCTGCCCTCCTGCCATCGTTCCCCGGGGCCCACGCGCAGAAGCAGGCAGTTGATTACGGAGTGAAGATATCCGGCTGTACCGTACACTTCATTGACCAGGGAATAGACACTGGCCCTATCATCGTACAGGCGGCCGTGCCCGCTTATCACGATGATGATGAAGAATCACTCGGTAAAAGAATACTTAAGCAGGAACACAGGATATACCCGTACGCGATAAAACTTTATTCAGAGGGCAGGATATCCATTGAAGGAAGAAATGTGATCATAACCGGAGAACGGGAAGACTCACCCCTCCAGAATCCGCCGCACTAAGACCGTTGACCCCTCTATATCTCCCCTTAGTAAGGGGAGAATTATATCCCCTCCTTACCAAGGAGGGGGGCGGGGAGGTTACAAGATCATTCCCTCCCCTACAGGTCCGCCGGGCTTTTCACGGCAAGACCAGGCTTGTTCAAGACATGTGTATAAATCATGGTAGTTGAGACATCTGCATGGCCGAGCAGTTCCTGGACCGTCCGGATATTAACACCGCACAAAAAAGTTGTCAGCTATCAGCGGTCAGCTCTCAGCTTTTTAATGAATGTCGCGAGCATTCGTTTAATTTCTATAACACTACTTGTAAGGTCGCAATATGTATTTTGACTCAACATGTCAAGGTCTGTTGTAAGCAATATAAGGTATTCTACTTCACTAAGAGGGACAGATTTCAAATATTTGACAAACTTATTGATCCAGAACAAGAAATAGTCAGCTTTTTCTTCTTCCACTCCCCTGCTCAGAATGAACTGCCTATAAGCATTCTTAAATTCATCTGCCAGATCAAACCCGCCAGCCATCTGTCCCCCACACTGTTTTTTTCATTGATTTTCAATATGTTTTTGTGTAATCTTACATTATTAACTGCCAGGGCAAGTAGTTAAAGACGGCTCAAAGCAACTGTCGATCATTATATAAATAATACTCCGCAAATAAACGTGTCAGGTCTAACAGGGTCGGAAATATATTGCAGCAAGAATAAGAACTTATTCTCGCAGCAAACTAATATCTGTTAGCTTCAGAATAAATATGGGCTATTTAGCATTTGCAGATGAAAGTTAT
>BDTS01000103.1 GCA_002897915.1 bacterium BMS3Bbin09
ATTATTAAATATAATACTTTTATCCAGCGCGCCTGCCTGCCGGCAGGCAGGTCTGCTCCTAAAATCAGGATACTACTACTTACAAAATCATAGATTTTGAGTAGTAAGTACATTTCACCACTCCGGCTGTTCTTTATCTTGTCTTTATGAAATAACTTATGGACCGGTTGTATGTACGCTCCTGCTCCGCGTTAAAAAAGCACGCGGGAAGCTCACTGTTCCTTCTGTGATAATGCAGACATTCGCAGCATTTATGCTTCCTTGGACAGGATTTATAAGTGCAGTTACAATGCTTCGCGTTATCATTAATATTGCATTCCATGAATAAAAACTCCTCTTTTTGTTTAATTACGATATATAAACGCCTTGTCAATAATCAAGGGGAACCACAATTAGGCAAGCCTGGATAAACAAAAAATGGACAACATGGGGATTATGATAATAACAGAATTAAGCAGCGTTACATTAAATGATCAACATTCATGATCAAGGATAACCGACTCTGCCGCATCGATCACCCTGTCGTTCAGTATCATTAACTGTTTAAGATGGGCTGCCATTCTTAGCATTTCATCTGGCGGGATCACTCTGACAATATTACCGCTACTCCTATCTACAACCTTTACAATTACTTTGTTCATCTTCCTGTCTATATCAAAAGAGAGTCTCTTGTCCAGGAGTTCCCCGATCTTATTGGCATGTGCAACTGCGCTATGAAGCTGTTCCTTCATGACATCACATGATTTTCTGGTGCTGTTTTTCCTATTTGCCGGTTTTTTCACTGCCGTCTTACTGTTGACCTTTAAAGCCATGCAACCTCCCCCTGTTATTTAAAAGCAACAGTCATAATTAAAAGCCTTATTAGAGACGGCTAATATTACAATTTACAATGGTATAGTTTTATCGGCACTTAGAGAAATAACTTTAGCATGCCCAGAGGGGGGGATAAGAGATGATCTAATGATAGCTTTAAACCGGCTTGGCCTTTGTCTTGAGCTTCTTTAATGCCTGACTGTGTATCTGGCAGACCCTCGACTCCGTGATCTTCAAAAGTTTACCTATTTCATGCATTGTAAGCTCTTCCCAGTAATAGAGGGAGAGAACCATCTTTTCCTTAGAGGGGAGAGTATCGATCAGGGTGGCAACACTGTCCCTCATTTCAGTATCCTCAAGTAGCTCAAGGGGATTATCCGCCTTCGGGTCAGCAATACACTCCGTTATATTCATACTGCCGTCTGAATGCTTTTTGCTTTTAAAATCCTCAAGGCTTAACGATATTGAGGACGTCGCATATTGGAGTGTCTTGTGATACACGTCAAGTGGCATCTTCAGTGACTTTGCCACCTCAATGTGATCTGGGACCCGGCCATGTTCCCTTTCGAGATTTTCACGGGCCTGGTTGATCACCTTGATCTTCGTTCTCATCGATCTTGGTATCCATGCAGTTGCCCTGAGTTCATCGATCATTGAACCTTTGATACGCAGTTCCGCATAGGTCTTCAGCTTGACTCTCCCGGGTTCATACCTGCTGACCGCATCCATAAGACCCATAAGGCCGACACTTATAAGATCTTCTGAACTGATATGGGCGGGAAGCTTCCACGAAAGCCTGTAAGCGGTAAATTTAATATAAGGAAGAAATTCATTTATTATTTCTTCCTTTTTCTCTTCGGTTACTATATTCTTCCGTTTTGCCATGTCTGCGCTAAAGGACCTCCATAAAGAATAATTGCAAAATTTCTGATATCAATCAATTTTATATATAAGTATACCATGCATCAAGGAGTTAATTGTCCATAGCCTTAATATTTTCCCCTACATACCTGATATTGAGATCCGTAATTCAGTAAGTCTCGTTACTTATTTTAATATGTTGGGATGAATGAAATGCTTGTTAAAGAAGCGCCCGGAAATTAAGCTTTATATATCTTGAAAATTTCAGTCCTTGTAGGACAATTACAGATATAGCTATTTCCAAACGAAATCAGATAATTACATCTATCATTATTGCGGGGATCGACCAAAATGATCTTGTCATCAATAGACTTATTGACATCACAGAGACATTCTTTATTACCTGACATACAGGAATAGTCATGCTTGCATCTATCAGTACTTTCTATTATATCAGCGTTTATCTTATACATAATAACCGGTAACGTAGAGAATCCAGATATAAATGTAGACTAAAACAATATATGTTCTCATAAATTACAATCGATTATCACCTGTCATTTTTGACAGGTAAGCTTAATGGTACCTGAAACGGTTAAAAGGAAGGTTTGAAGTGATTCTGCTAGATCAGGCCTTTTTCAATAGATATCGCAACTGCCTGGGTCCTTGTCATTGCGTCAAGCTTGCTCATTATGTTAGTGACATGGAAGTTTACCGTTCTCTCGCTAATACCAAGGATTATAGATATGTCCCATGAGCTTTTACCGATCTTCAACCATTTAAGCACTTCTTTTTCTCTCATTGAAAGGGTGTCACCGCTTCCCGCGCTATGGCTCTCAAGGGCGTTCTTGACATATGCTATTATATCTTTATCCTTGAAAGGCTTGGTGACATAGTCAAAAGCGCCCAGCTTGATAGCGCTCACAGCGTCCTTTATGTCTCCATGACTGGTCAGAATTATTACAACTACTTTTTTATTGATCTGTTTGATCTTCTTGAGAAGCTGGAGCCCGTTCATTCCGGGGAGTCTGACATCTAGCAGGATCAGTTCGGGTGAGTCATTTCTAATTTCTTTAAGAGCCGTGTTCCCGTCTCCGGCAACGCTGATCTTGTAACCTTCCAGCTGTAGTGTGTCTGAAAGAACAGTCTGCATATCACTATCATCATCTACTATCAAGATATTCTTCATTAGTCCCCTTAATGACAATATACATTAATAATCGAACAGCTGATAATCAATAAATAACAGACCGATAACTGTTCATAACTATTCAGGATATCCAAGAGCCAAAAGGATAATACCAAATTTCGTCGATATAGTAAACTGTTATATTTAACAGTTGTTAAATATACCCGTAATTAAGCTATATGCCCGTCGGCTTTATCTATTCAAACGAAACTTATGCCCTTGGGTATAATATATATTCCATGAAAACCAACCTCAGATCATTATCAAAAACAGAGCTCATCCAGTTCATTGAGCAGATGGGGCAAAAACCCTATAGGGCAAAACAGATCATCAACTGGCTTTACAAGAGACTTGCAAACTCTTTTGATGAGATGACCGACCTTTCAAAAGAATTCCGTGCGGATCTCGAAAAGAAGGCATATATAAGCAACCTGACTCTCCTTCAAAAGCAGGTCTCTCGCGATGGCACAGAGAAGTTCCTTTTCGGACTGGAAGACGGCGAATCAATAGAGAGCGTTGTGATACCCAACACCAAAGGGGAAGCCAGCTATTCACTCTGTATTTCGTCACAAGTCGGCTGTGCCATGAAATGCCTGTTCTGCAGGACAGGCGGACTCGGCCTCAAAAGAAACCTCAGGTCATACGAGATAGTCAACCAGGTCATTAGCTCGAAGCGGCTGATCGGGAAAGGTGAGATCACAAATATTGTTTTTATGGGTATGGGAGAACCCTTCAATAATTTCAAAGAGGTCAGGGACGCACTCATGAAAATTACGGAGCTTATCGGTTATTCCAAAAGAAAGATCACTGTCTCGACATCAGGCATTGTTCCAGGCATCAAAAAGTTCGGAGACGAGGGCCCTGACGTTAACCTTGCGATATCGTTAAATGCTTCTACAGATGAGAGCAGGACAATGATAATGCCGATAAACAAAAAATATCCCCTTGAAAATCTCATGAAGGCATGCAGAGAGTTTCCTCTTGCCCCGCGCAGGCGTATAACCTTTGAATACGTTCTTATCGGAGACATAAATGACTCATCGGAAGATGCAAGACGAGTTACAAGCTTATTAAAAGACATCAGAGCAAAGGTAAACCTTATACCCTTTAATCCCGTTGGATCTTCAACCGGACTCAAGAAATCATCCGAAGGCAGGGTTCTGAAATTCCAGGATATCATTAATAAAGCAGGGATCACTACAATGATCAGAAAGAGCAAAGGCTCGGACATATCAGCGGCCTGCGGACAGCTGAAGGCTGGATACAAATAGCACTGGTTCCATCACATATTTTTTCATTGTCAATCACGCCATGGCATGTTATTATTTTTCTATCAACTGGGTATAATAATTTATTAATTTCCATAAGGGGGTTACAGCATGAATCTTGTCGGCATTGCATCCAGGGCAGGTGTTAACAAAACATGTTTGGAGAATCTTATAAATAATGGCGAGGGCTCCAACCAGCTGGCTAAAAAAATCGGAACTAGAAGGGCATATATCACGAAATTTATAGAAGGTACTGTCTCTCCGGGAATAGCTGCTGCCCTCGGCACAAGCAGGGAACACTCACAGGAACTCAGGGACAAGATAGGACGCGAAGGCGCCATCGGCATTATAATTGGTCTTGTGTGCGGATTGGGCAGCTTAGAAGATTAGGCCCCTACCAGTTTTATACCAGCCTTATAAGCCTCTTTAAGGGCCGTAGGGTGTTTCAATATCGCCCCCTCTTCATCCACACCCAGAAAAGAAAACGTATCATGCTCATCAACGCTGATCGTCCTGAAAAACGCCTTGGCACATGCCCCGGCAGATTTTGGTCCGATCTCCTTGTCCATCCCCCCAACTAATAGTAAAAGGCCCTTGCGCCCGTTCTCCCCCTGTGGAAGAGGTTTCTTTAAGAGATACTTTTCACAATAAAAGCTCTGGCACCTGTCTATCATGGCCTTGGACTGGGCGCTTACCCCAAAAAAGAATATAGGCGAAGCAAGGATGATCCTGTCCGAATCCCTTATCGCTTCATATATCGCGTCCATATCGTCATTGTATATACATTCGCCTGTTTCATTGCATCCGCCGCAGTCCTGGCACGGCATAATATCCATTGCGTTAAGATTGAACTGGTGGACCTCAAAACCCGAATCTTCAATACCCTTAATTGTTTCTTTCAAAAGCAGGTGAGTGTTCCCGTTCTCTCTGGGACTTCCGAAGAATGCAGTTATTTTCAAGCTATTTTCCATTCAAAATATTTATGAATGAATTAACCATGCGAGGGTCAAACTGTTTACCGGCGTGGACTTTAAGTTCCTTGACGGCTTCCTTATGGGTCCTGGCCACCTTTTGTTTTGAATCCGAGATCATTGCGTCATACGCATCCGCCAGGGCCAGTATGCGCGCACCATAAGGTATGGTGTCACCCTTTAATTTATGTGGATAACCGCTGCCGTCGAATTTTTCGTGATGATAAAGTATCAAGGGCAGCTCTTTTTCAAACATCTTTGTCTCTTCCATTATTTTCATGCCAATACTGGAATGCCTTTTGATCACGCTATATTCGTTTGCCGTTAACTTGCCCTTCTTATTCAGTATGTCAGAGCTGATCCCGACCATGCCGATGTCATGAAGCAGGGCAGCGCGTTTTATCGTGTTCGCTTCGTCCTCGGAAATTGAGAGTTTTCTGGCAAGCTGCTCCGCGTATTGGCTAACCCTTACGGAATGTTCATTGATATGTTCCCATTCACCATCTATCTCAAGCAGGATATCATGGGCGGATTCGATACAGTTAACTTTTATGCTTTCGTTAATGTTCTGGAACCTGTTATGAAATACCTTTACTTTTTCAGGGTCTTCACCAGATCTGATTTTTTCCTCGATCACGGTCTCTTCATATGTACATACATTGTTTCTGCCCCTCCACTTGGCAGAGTAAAGGGCATTGTCCGCATTTGCGATCATAACATCATCACTTATCATATTATGGTCTGACATGGATGATATCCCCAGGCTCACAGTTACATCCTGAGACGCTTTGTCTTTTTTAAAGACCTTTTTAGAAAAAGCGACACGTATCCTTTCGGCAAGTATATAGGCGCCCTTCCGGTCGGTGTTGGGTAGTATGATAAAAAATTCTTCACCTCCGTAACGGGCAACAATGTCCGTGTCCCTGGCGATCTGCTTAAGAATGTCCGCTGACCGGGCAAGGACATAATCACCAAACTGATGGCCATGGGTGTCATTGACGGACTTAAAATAGTCGATGTCGATCATTATGCATGATAGAGCCTGGAGGTGTCGTTGGGCCTTTTTATATTCATTGTTCAATACTTCCAGAAAGTGGCTCTGGTTATACAGCCCTGTAAGCCCGTCCTTGGTAGCCATTTTTTCAAGTTTTACAATGGACTTCTCAATGTCTTTTTCGAGTTTTTTCCGATGCACCGCCCTGTGTATGGCGCGGGGCAGAGACAGCGTCATGATCTCATCACTGGTCAGAAAGTCGTATGCCCCTTTATTCATCGCCTTTACGCCTGCATTCTCTTCTCCTTCAGGCACGATCATTATCACAGGCATGTTCAGTTTTCTATCAGAAATTTTCTGGAACATTTCAATCCCATTCATACCGGGAAGATCCTGCTTCATCAGTACGAGATCGAACTTGTTATCAGCTACCTTTTCAAGAGTCTCAGGACCTGTATACGAGGTCTGGATCTTATAATTTACATTACTATGTGAGGATAAGGCTGATTTGATGGTGTCTATATCAAGTGGGTTATTATCTGCAACAAGGACAAAAATATTTTCTTTGGACATCTTACAAGTTCCCCTCTCAGATGCGACAAAAAAGGATGAGCAGAATTTACTGCAAGCTGAAAAACCAAATATGCTTTACCTAATATTAAAAATTATAGCCTTTTTCATCTAAAAAAACAATAGCCCACAAATTGACAAAGACGGTTTGTTATCAATATGATATGATGTTTACAAACCAGCTAACAGCAGGAGAAACACCTTATTTGTAATGAAAATATTTGACGGAATAGAGAAGGTAAAAAAGAATCTCCCATACCCTGTTCTGACCATCGGAAACTTCGACGGCATGCATCTGGGCCACCAGGCGATCTTCAGAATGCTGAAGGAAAGGGCAAAGAAAAAGAACGGGACATCGGTTGTTTTCACCTTTGTACCCCATCCGCTCAGCGTGATCGCCCCGGAAAGAGCGCCGAAACTGCTCACAACATATAAGGATAAAATAACCCTTATAAAAAACTTCGGTATAGATGCGATAATCTGCGCTAATTTCACAAAGAACTTTTCTAACATATCAGCGGAGGATTTTGTCAGGAAGATCCTTTGCAAGGGTATTGGAGTAAAAGAGATATTTATCGGCGCTAATTATCTGTTCGGAAAAGGCAGAAAAGGCTCTCCCGAACTCTTAAAGTCCATGAGCAAAGAATGCGGATTCACTGTTAAAGTCGTGGACGAGATCACAATAAACGACAAGAATCTGAGCAGTTCAAAGATAAGGACCCTCGTCTCAAAAGGAAAAGTGCATGAAGTATCAGCCTTTCTCGGGAGGAGCTACTCTGTCGAAGGCATAGTGGTAGAAGGCGCAAAGAGAGGAAAAAGTCTCCTGAACACACCTACAGCCAACCTCCTTACCGCAAACGAACTCCTCCCGAAAGACGGCGTATATGCTGTAACAGTCGATATAGACGGCAAGACATACTGTGGCGCGACCAACATTGGCTATAATCCAACATTTGGAGACAAAAAATTCAGTTTCGAGACACATGTACTGGACTTCAAAGGCAAGCTCCTCGGTAAAACTCTTAAGGTCACTTTTCACAAAAGGATCAGAGACGAGATGAAATTCTCAGGCATAGAAGAACTCAAGACACAGCTTAAAGAGGATATAGAGCAGATAAGAGCGGTCCTCAAGGATTCCATCAACAACTGACCGGCCGGGCTTACGTAAGTCTTAGTTTATTAACGAATTGCAGATAATTCTCGGGAGGGTTTACAAGCTCGACACCAATTCCATTATAGATACCTTTACTCTTTACCACCCTCTTGATTATAGCGGAGACATTTATGACCTCATCGTTCAGAGGCAGGACAAGTTTAAAATTGGAGTCAAAGGGGAAATCTATCGTTGTATCGATAAACATACCGTTTTCCGAAAGATCAGTAACAGTGCCATTGTAGGCATTGTCCCCGCAAAAATAGCGCACCTTAAAGTCGACCTGTATCCTTTGAAAAATCCTTCTCTGCATAACCACCCTTAAGAATGTCAGCTATATTTAGATTATTTACACTAAAAGATCATCATTATTCAAGGAACTTATAGTTGTTATAAGTATTTTAAATAAGCAAATTAGGCCTAACTCTCTGAAACTACGCCATATCTATTGAAACCAGGACATACTCGTCCCTCTTTTTGAAATAGATGACTGCCCTTCCGCCTTCGGTTTCATACAGCACCACATCATTATTGAATTCCTTCACGAGCTTCAATCTTTTTTTTTCGGTCTTTATACGCTTTCCCCCCTCAATGATCTGTACGTCTGTATACATATACCCTCCTTTTTATACCACAGGCATAAGTTTCGTACGAATAGATGTAATTAACATTTCACTATTCAACTCAGCTATAAAACCCGTTATCAATTCGTTCGCAGATGCATAATAGAATTTTATCACATTCTCTTAAAAGCCGAAGATAAATCATATTAACTTAAGGGTGCGTCCCCAATAATTATCCTTAACTATGTTTTCTGTAATTCTTAGGATTATTTTGCTATAATTGCAATACGTATCTCATATCTATCACATAAATATTATAGTAATATACAATAATTAATCTAACTAACGAGGTGAATAAAATGGAAATGCTGGATATTCTTAAGACCGCAGTTGAAACAGGTGCATCCGATATACATATTTTCATCGGAAAGCCCCCAATGGTCAGGATTGGCGGCAAGGTCGACCCTCTCGTTGGTTTTGAGGAGAATGAACTCACTGCCGAAGAATCAAAACGTCTTGTCTACAGTATACTCTATGAAGAGCAGATACAGCGCTTTGAAGAGAACATGGAGCTTGACTCTTCGTTCGAGATACCCAACCTGAGCAGGTTCAGGGTAAACGTGCTTGTACAAAAGAACGGTGTCGAGGCTGTGCTCAGGATAATATCGTCAACGATACCCAGAGCCGAGGAACTGTCAATACCAAAGGCCATATTAGAACTCACTAAACTTCCACGGGGTCTTATACTCGTCACAGGCCCGACCGGATCAGGTAAATCGACTACCCTTGCCAGCCTGCTCGATATCATCAACCAGGAGCGTAAGGAGCATATACTGACCATCGAGGATCCCATTGAATACGTATATGAAAGTAAAAATTGTATAGTCAGACAGCGTGAAGTCGGAACCAATACCCTTTCTTTTAACAATGCCCTGAAATCGGCGCTCAGGCAGGACCCGGACGTTATCCTTGTCGGTGAGATGCGTGACCTCGAGACCATATCACTCGCGATAAGCGCGGCTGAAACAGGCCACCTGGTCTTTGGAACTCTTCACACCCAGGACGCGCCACAGACAATAGACCGGATCGTTGACGTATTCCCTTCACACCAGCAGGAACAGGTAAGGACACAGCTCGCCACTGCCCTCAAGGCAGTAATATGCCAACAGCTCCTCCCGAAACCAAAGGGCAAGGGACGTGTCGTGGCGCGTGAGATCATGATCGTCACACCCGCGATAGCCAACCTCATACGTGAAAGTAAGACATACATGATATACAGCTCTATCGAGACAGGCACCAAATACGGTATGATCAACATGGACACTCACCTGTCACAGCTTGTAAAAGAGAAAAAGATATCCTTGGCCGATGCCGTGTCCAAGGCCCATAATCCCGAACAGGTCAGGCAAAAAGTAAGTTCCGCCGGTGGGAGGGCTGATATGGTCACGGACCCCAGTCTAAAAAGGAGATAATGATATGAAAATAGAAGAATATCTGAGAATGCTCGTTGACAAAGGAGGCTCAGACCTCCATCTGAAAGTTGGACGCCCTCCTTTAATGAGGCTCAAAGGCGATCTGATGCCCACCGAAGGAATACCCGAGATCTCAAATGACGAGATGAAGGACATTCTCTACCCAATACTTACAAAGATGCGGATCGAGAAACTTGAAGAAGAGCTTGAACTCGACTTCTCCTATATCATCGATGGTCTGGCCAGGTTCAGAGGTAACATATTCTACCAGATGGGCAACCTCGGCGCTGTCTTCAGGGTAATCCCAATAGATATTCTCACCATCGAGCAGCTGAGACTTCCCGATGTTCTGAACGATATCATCAAACAAAAGTCCGGTATAATCCTCATCACAGGACCTACAGGAAGCGGTAAATCAACCACGCTTGCGGCAATGATAAATAAAATTAATGAGACATCTCACAAACATATCATGACCATCGAGGATCCGGTAGAGTTCGTCCATCAGGACAAGAAATGCACCATCAACCAGCGTGAGGTGGGTGCTGACACTTTCTCATTCGGCAATGCCCTCAAGAGGGCCCTAAGGCAGGATCCTGATATCATTCTGGTCGGTGAGATGCGTGACCCTGAAACCATCAGTATCGCTATGACTGCAGCTGAGACAGGCCATCTGGTCTTCAGTACTCTGCATACGCTTGACGCCAAAAAGTCTATCGACAGAATAATCGACACCTTTCGACACGAACATCAGCACCAAGTCAGGATGCAGCTCGGCTCGGCCCTGGTCGCCATTGTCTCGCAGAGACTCATAAAATCTTCCTATGACAAGGACATGCTCGCTGTAGTCGAGATAATGATTAATACCCCAACAATAAAAAAATACATACAGGAAGCAAAGGTCGGCATGATCGACAAAATAATTGCTGACTCGGCTCTTTTCTACAAGATGCAGACACAGAACCAGCACCTCTTCAAGCTTGTCGAGGAAGGTAGAATATCAAAGGAAAACGCCCTTAACATAAGTAATAACCAGAACGACCTCGGTATCATGTTCCAGACCCAGACAATGACGCCGAAAAAGCGTAAAAAAGATAAGCCGTCCGGCAATCCTGATGGTATTCTCGGCAAACGCTCTTCTCCGTTCGGAAGCACCATACCGCCCGAACAGGAGTCAGAGTAAGATTTCCAGACTTTTTAGTTCTGAGCGGCAGTATATCGCCCTCTTCGGATATTTATGTATAACAAATATTTCGGATTAAATGACACGCCTTTTTCGATAGCACCCGATCCCCGTTTTTTATACATGAGCGAACAGCACCGTGAGGCGCTGGCCCACCTGATGTACGGGTTGAACAGCGAGGGCGGTTTTGTTTTACTGACCGGCGAAGTAGGGACCGGAAAGACGACTGTCTGCCGCTGCCTTCTCGACCAGATCCCGGTCATTTCGACCATCGCGTTCATCTTCAACCCCAAGCTGACAGTAGAGGAACTGCTCGCAACAATATGTGATGAATTCGAGATCAAATATCCAGAAGACACTTCGAGCATCAAGGTATTTGTGGATCTTATAAATGATTATCTCCTCAAGTCGCACGCAGAAGGCCGCAAGGCAGTACTCATAATCGACGAGGCACAGAATCTGACCGCCGATGTACTCGAACAGCTAAGACTCCTGACCAACCTCGAAACGAACCAATGCAAACTGCTTCAAATAGTGCTCCTGGGCCAGCCTGAACTTAAGACAAAGCTCGAACAACCGGAGCTGAGGCAGCTCTCCCAACGTATAATCGCGCGATACCATCTCGATTCGCTTTCCAAAAAAGATGTAGGGGCCTATGTCACGCACAGGCTCTCGGTAGCGGGACTTCAGAAACAGCTCTTCCCTGACTCAACGATCACAAAACTCTATCAGTTAAGCGGCGGGATA
Source organism: bacterium BMS3Bbin09 (assembly GCA_002897915.1). Lineage (GTDB taxonomy): Bacteria > Nitrospirota > Thermodesulfovibrionia > UBA6902 > UBA6902 > BMS3Abin09. Next base: position 11,785 of record BDTS01000103.1, read on the forward strand.
CCGAGAATAATAAATGTATTATGCGACCGCGCCCTTCTTGGAACATTCACTCAGGGCAAAAACCGTGTCAGCAGGTCGACACTCTCAAAGGCGGCCCGTGAGGTATTCGGCAGGAGTTATGACAACAGCGGTTACTGGAAGGCCGCGGCATGGGCGCTCTTTCTCACGGTCTCGATAGTGGCCGGAGTTATTCTATCGACAACCTTTTATAATATAGAGCCAATAAAAGTTATTAAGCATGCGCTTGTAAATGAGGCTATAATTGAAGCAACCGTACTTCCCGCGCCCGCTCGCCACCCACTGGACAAACTGAGATGGCCGGAGGCGCAGCCGATCGAGGAGAGCCTGAACCTGGCATATAAATCACTCTTCAACCAATGGGGAATATTATACAATCCGGATAATAATGTTCCTGTCTGCCAGCAGGCGGAGACGAACAACCTCCGCTGTCTCGAGGATCTGGGCAGCATGAATATCCTCCGGAATCTTAACAGGCCCGTTGTACTTAAGCTGATCGATGAGAATGGACTTAAATATTATGCCACTCTTACATCACTCAATAACAATAGCGCCTTCCTGCAGGTCGGTACAGTTGCGCTTGAAGTGGACATACCGGATATCGAATCACAATGGTCAGGCAATTACATGCTGCTATGGAAGACACCACCCGGCTATGTAGGAGATATGGTCCCTGGCTGGAAAAATACCCTTGTCCCGTGGCTTGAAAAAAAGTTGGCGGTATTACAGAAAAGAAAGATCGAAGCTCCAAGAAACACCGTATTCAACACCAACCTCATAGGGCACGTCAAAAAATTTCAGCTCTCGAATGGCCTTGTTCCTGATGGCATTGTCGGCACCAATACACTGATCCTTTTAAATACCGCTACGGACAAAAGCCTCCCTGTATTGAACAAAGACAGAGGAGATACATAGCATGTCATTCATTCTCGATGCCCTGAAGAATCTTGAAGAAAAACATCAGAAAGCGGCATTGCCGAATCTTATGACAATCCACACAGATAGCCGCATCGAACAGGGAAAACGCCCTCTCCTAACGTACCTTTTAGTTGCCGTACTGCTTATAAACGCAGGAATATTTGCAGTCTGGCTGCGCCCTCAGCAAAAAGAGAACATCGAAAACCCCGTGCCATCTGCTCCTATAATTGATGAAACGGCAACAAAAAAAGATGCCCTGCACGAGCAGGAGGTTGTTAAAGCTACCCCCGCACCAAATATTGCAATTACAGAAAACCGGAAGGTAGCAATAGAAACATCTTCGCTCCCGATAAACCCCTCTCCAGAGGAGATAATAGCACTGAAGAACGAGATGGCCAAGGAGCATCTTTTAATAAATACTTCAGCTTCGTTCAAACCGGCCCTTGAAGAAGAAAGTTCATCTGCTGCGGAAAGAACGGTGCCCGACATGAGCCAGCTTCCCATATCTATAAGGAATGCCCTGCCCGATCTGACCATAACGGGCCACATTTATTCCAATGACCCGATGTCACGCATTGTAAATATTAATGGAAATGTTATACACGAAGGAGGCACCGTGACCACAGGCTTGAAGGTAAATGAGATCACCATGTCAGGCGTCATCTTTGACTACGAAGGGACGCTCTTCAGCGTAAGGGCGTTTTAATTCTTTTCGCTTAGGCACTCTGCTAAATATTCTTTTTTTGCAACAAGTAGGAACACCCTGCCCTTTTGTTTTAAGTGCCCGGCTGTGATCTCGGCATCTTCCCCTCTTCCTGTAAATATATCGACACGGCCATGTCCGGTGATCGCGCCGCCAGTGTCCTGCACCAGCACAAAACGCCTGACAGGCCTCCAGCCGATAATCTCACCGTTATCAATGAGGGGGAACTCGGTCTCTATAAACGCGAGCCCGCCCTGCGGGACGAGCCTCCTGTCCATAGCGATCGAACGGCCCGGGGTCAGCGGCACATCTATATAACCGATGGGGCCTGCCTCCACCTCACGGAAAAACGTGTAACTCTTGTTATAATTCAGAATCCCGCGCACCTCGTCTGGATGTTCGTGCAGATACGCCTTTATCGACTGGAGCGACATATCCTCCGGCGGGATACGCTCCTTCAGTAGCCTGCCGACCGAGCTGTAAGGGTGTCCGTTCTTCTGTGCATAGTTCACCCGTTTCACCCTGCCATCAGGAAAACTAATAAGACCTGACCCCTGTACCTGAAGGAAAAAAAGCTCGATCCCGTCCACATAGGCGATCGGAACGGCACGCCCTTCAAGTGAGTTCCCGTCTACTATTTCCTCCCTTGAATCATACGGTATCAAACGATTACCATCCAGCCGACCAATGATCTTTGCACCTTTCCATTTCTCCGAAAATTTCCCCAGATCCACCTCTATCAGGTCACCGGGTATTGCGTAAAGCGGCTCAGAAAACTCTTCCGTAGGCACAGAACTCCCTTTAAGAATTGGTTCATAGTAACCGGTAAAGAACGCCTCTCTGTCGGAATTGATGCTCTCGAAGAATTGGAACCTCTCACCAAGGAGCCGCGCCAACTCATCACCACTCGCGGTGGTTATTATCTCCTTGAAGATCTCGAGCGAGGCCGCCATTTCGGAAGGAGAATATATCTGTCCGTTATAATTGAATTTGTATGTTGAAGGAAGCCGTCGATAATAAACCAATGATTGTTCGATAGTCCTATCGAGGCCCTCAAGGCCGAGATCGTCCGACCATTCATATGAACTTACCTTCCACGCAGATAGCTTTTCAAGAGCGGGCCCCTCAGGCGGTTTAACGAACAATTTACAGGAATGCAGAAAGGAAAGAGAAACAGCCAGTAATATTATGAGTGAAAGGCATGTCCTATTGGCACTCTTCGACAGCACGGCAGATATCAACCTAATCCTTTTTCTGCAAGCACCTCAAAGAGCCAGGCCACTCCATATGCCACCAAAAGAAAGAATATAATCGTTAACAGAATCTTAGGGCGTCTGAAAAGTAGATAAAGGATAAGTGACCCGATTATAAACGCTACTATCATATTATCCTGAACAAATACGGTTAAATTCTGGATGATTATGTCTATATCCATACAAACCTCCCTCCCATTTGTAAAGCCGAATTAAGCGGTGCGCAGCATCCGCTTCAATGAGACTTATGCCCACGGTACAATAATTTTATATATATTATATCACAATGGATCAATGCCCTGAGACTCAATCGGATCCTTTACATTCACCGCAGGGAAAGTAAACCCTCATGGCCTGCTTCATCTTGTCTATCGCCTCCTGCATGGTCCTGCCTCTGGCACTGAAACCAGGTATCTTCTTGCTCTGAACGATCCATTCATCAGTCTCATTTTGATATACAGTAAATTCTTTCATACCAGACAACCTCCAAAAAAAACTTTCTTACTTTAAGTAAGAAAGTATCTCAAAATAAGTCTTTATAGTCTTATTATAGGCCTCTAATGAATTCTATGTACTTCTCAGGCGGGCCAAGGATCCTCATCCCCATATTCAGAGAGACTCCATACGGAGAATCCTTTTTATTGAACCACTTAACTTCACATTTCAAATCAACTTTTTCTTCAGAGGGAAGAATACACCTTACCTCCATCTCTGTCTTTTCATCCACATCATCCACATCATACAAAGTAGCGCTTACAAGAAACAGTCCCTCTTCGGAATAGTTCATTATAATCCCTGAATAATTTACGCCATCGAGTGTAATATCTGCGTCAAGGCTGTCAGAAATTCTTTCGCAAGCTCTATATTCCATATCCTACGCTCCTGTAATAATTTTTGCTATTATAACAAAAAAATATAAAAAGATAAGTCTTATAGATCCTATTTGTTCTATAAGACCTATAAACTAATTTTTATTCTCAACCTTCTTGACCCTGTCATACTTCCTCTCTTTATGACAACCCGGGACGCACTTGCCCCCGGTCTCGGTCTTGAAGTAATAGATAGGGATATTGACTGTGCCGAACATGAAGCCTTCGCGCAGGTGGTCATACTGATCCGAGGCGTGGATATTGTGGCAGGCACGGCAGGTCCGCCCCTTTTCGCGGTTAACGTGCAGATTGTGGAGATTGATCTCCCCGTTCCTGAAATCTGTCACTGTCTTTGACATTTTTGTTGTGATCATAGCCTCCTTGTGACAGTTAAAGCAGAGGTCGTACTTGCCCTTCTCATAAGCGGTATAGAACTTATGCGGGAACGCGAGCCGCAGAACGAAAGCATTATCAGAACCGTGCGGGTTGTGGCAGGCGCTGCAATTACCCTGAACGACCGGCCCGTGCTGGAAGCGTCTCTGCTTCCAGATCTCTTTATCCTTGTGACACTTAAAACAGAGCTTATCAACCTTATCCTTCAACAGATACTGGTTGCTCGAATAATGGGGTGAATGGCACTCAATGCATTTACCCTCGCTCGCGGGCGCGTGTTTTATAGTGTACTGTTCGATCTCATTCCTCTTCCCCTCATGGCATGTCAGACAAAGTTTATCAGTATTAACCTTCAGGCGCAGTCTGTTCTTCCCTGAGTGCGGGTCGTGGCAGTCCGTGCACCCAGACTTAATAAGAGGCTCATGTACGAACTCCGCTGTCATACCCGAGACCATGTCATCATGGCAGGCAAGGCAGAGATTGGCGCCGATGTCAATAAGCCTCGACTTGTAGTTCGAAGCGTGCACATCATGGCAGAGCCCGCAGTTCCCGTCCTTTACAGGCTTATGTATCGAGGCCCCGCTGTAGAGACCCTTCAAGTTATGGCATGAAGAACAGAGATCGCTGTACGGTTCATTCAAAAGAAACTTGCGCCCGGACCCGTGCGCATCATGGCATGATATGCAGTCGCCGCTCTCGACCGGACCATGCACGAACTTGCTCGACTGCACCTCATGCTCGATCTTAGTGTGACACTTCAGGCAGGTAAGCCCCTGATCATTGACCAGGCCGTATTTATTAGGATAGTTGCCGGTATGGCACTCATCGCACTCACCGCTGACAACCGGCTCGTGAAGGAACGAACTCTTTGCAGCGTCAAACTCTGTGTGACACTCCGAGTTTGTACAACCTCTAAACGCACTCGCGTGAGAATAATATTCATCAGCTGTCTCGAACGCGAAAGCACTAACCACGGACAAAATGAGGAGTATTGGAATGAATAAGATAATGAAAACAAGACTTGGTAAATTTGGTCTATTCATAGATCATCAGATCTTCACTTCTGTAAACAGGCTTTCTGCCCTCTTCTCCATCAATGCCGAGTGCGGCCCTGGTGGCCTTAAGCAGGAGCTCGCGTGAGGTCATGAAGTCGCCTTTCTCCGCGTAGAGTTCGGATAGGACGTAATACACGGATATCATGTGAAAGGAAGCCGGGTCATAGACCAGGGCAGCCATATTCTTTTCTTCATAGATCGAGAGAGCTATTTCGAGTTCCTTAAGCGCCTCATCGGGCATCTTCTTTTTCTTATAGAGCATACCGAGGACATAATGCGTCTCAGCCGCGCTCTTATCGATCGCCAGTGAGATGTCGAGCTGTTTCTCCGCTTCATTCAGCCTGTTGTTCTCAAAGAGTATCAGGCCGTAATTAAAATGAGCATATGAGCTTCGCCTGTCTAACCTGATCGCCTCCTTAAACTCCTTGACAGCGCCATCAAAACTGCCGCTCTTCCAGAGTATGATACCCATAAGGTTGTGGGACCACGCGATACCCGGTTCAAGAGCGATTGACTTTTCAAGCGGTGAGCGCGCCTGTTCAAGCAATCCCTTCTTATACATCTGGAGAGCGTAGTGATAGAGTCTCCTGGCTTTTGTATCGGACTCCTTCTCTTCTTTCTCGGCCTTCACAACCGGCTTTTCAATGCCGACCAGCTTCTCGATATTTTCTATAAATACCTTTTTGGCAACAAGGGGAAAGCTGGGGTAAATAAATTCGATCTTACCGTTCATGTTGATCATGACAGTGGACGGCAAGGCAACAACACCGTACTCCCTGAATATCCCAAACCCTCTGTCCATCAGCACCGGGAACTTTATATCATTCATCTGCACGATGCTTCTGACATTGTCGAACTCAGCGGGGGGGATCTCTTTTTCCTCCTCGGGCGTATAGATACCAAATACCTCGAGTCCTTTGCTCTCATGATATGTTGCGTACTTCCCGTTCAAAAAACGCATAACATCCAGAGAGTAATTGATAAAGGACTTGCTCATGTTCTTTTCCCAGAAGACAATTATTACAGGCTTCTTTCCAAAGTATTTCGTGACATTGACCGGTACGCCGTTCAGGTCACTAAGTATAATATCCTTCGGCAAGTCGCCCTCATCAAGGCCGATCAGCGCACTGGAATCCTGAGGCATGAGAAATATAGACGCAATGATGAGAAGTGGAATTATAATAAGGCTGAGTGATCTTCTGTGCATTTTTATATCTTTATTCATAACGGGTATCTATTATTATAAGTCATATACGTCCTATAGGACCAATATTTTTTATATATACAAGCGCCGCCAGGTCATAAACGAAGTGTATCTGAACAGGTACAAGCAGGCTCCCGCTCATCTGATAAGAAACACCTATATAAAACCCCATTATCGTCGCCGCTATCACATAGGCAGGAGAGACAGCGTGGAAAAGGCCGAAGATAATACTGGCTGCGACGATCCCGAGCTTTGTCTGCAACAGGCCGCGGAAGAGAAACTCTTCCCCAAAACCCGCAAGCAGGGAGATAATGATAATATCGATCAATGTGCAATGGGAGAAGACCTCTCTGATCTCAATCAGGACCATTTTTCTGAGGGAACCCAAAAAAGGGATATTCTTTGCTGCGTTAGAGATAGAAAAAAGAAACAGGAGAAAAGGCGGTATTGCCGCCGCCGTCCCGATCATAAGGTCGCGAACCGGCTCATGGGTCAGAGGAAATAGTTCGATCGCAAAAAACGATGCAAGCAGGAGAGCGATCAATAACGCACCGCCTTCCGTCAGGATGGCAAGCTTCATTAACTTTGATCTTGAATATTGCATCTACATTAAATTGATCGGATCAACATCAATGTCCGTCTTCAGTTCCTTTATGTCCTTTATCCTGTCAAGCACGATTGACGCTGCCTGGCGGAGCGATTTCGAGTTCTTCCCTTTAAGTATGATGTGCCACCTCCAGAGGTTCCTGATCTTCTCGACAGGCGCGGGAGCGGGCCCGAGTATCACTATCCCCCCCTTACCAAGGGGGGGTGAAGGGGGGGTAATTCTTTCAATCCTCCTGGAAATTATTTTTGTGATCCGCTTCGCGGCATCCTTTGTCCTGAAATAGAAAATAACCCTTATCAATTTACCGAAAGGCGGATAGGAAAGCTCTTTCCTCATCTCGATCTCGTTCTGAAAGAAACCTTTATAGTCATGCATCCTGACATAATCAAAGACATAATGCTCCGGCTCATATGTCTGAATATACGCCTTGCCCGCAACATCCCCCCTGCCCGCCCTTCCGGCAAGCTGGGTAAAGAGCTGAAAGGCCCTCTCGGCTGACCTGAAATCAGGCATGTTCATCGTGATGTCAGCGGACACAACCGCAGAGAGCGCGACATCAGGGAAGTCATGCCCCTTCGCGACCATCTGAGTGCCGAGGAGAACATCTATCTTCTTGTCCTCCATATCTTTGACCATCCTGTGGTGCGAGAGTTTTTTCGTTGTAGTGTCCCTGTCCATCCTCTGGAACGCAAGACCGGGGATCAGGTCGATCAGCTCCTCTTCGATCCTCTGAGTACCGGTACCGAGGCATTTGATCCCCGACCCGCTGCACTCAGGGCAGAGGTCCTTCGGAAGGAGGTGCGAACCGCAGTAATGACAGTTAAGTGTGTTCGTGTCCTTATGATATATCAGTGATATACTGCACGCGGGACACTTGTATGTATACCCGCAATCAGGACACATGAAAAAGGGTGAGTATCCGCGTCTGTTCAGCATCACAAGTGACTGCAGTTTCTTTGAAGCATTCGCTTTAATGCTCTCTATAAGTTTCGATGAAAAAGAGAAAGTATCCTTCGGCTCTTTGGTCATATCGATTATCTCGACATCAGGCATTTTCCTGTCAGAGACCCTTTCTGTAAGTTCAAGGTATTTGAACTTACCGGTCATAGCCGCGTGGTACGCCTCCATCGAGGGCGTTGCAGACCCGAGCACGACCTTTATCTTCTCCAGTTGCGCCCTTGCGAGCGCAACGTCCCTCGCATTATATCTCACTCCTTCAAACTGCTTATACGAAGATTCCTGTTCCTCGTCAACAACTATCAGACCAAGATTTCTGAACGGCGCAAAAACAGCGCTCCTGACGCCTATAACTATCTTCACCTCACCGTCTCTCATCT
>BDTS01000104.1 GCA_002897915.1 bacterium BMS3Bbin09
GCTTTTGTCAGGGCATTCTCCTTATCAAGGGTGACATAAGCGCCTATCTTCTCCTCCACAGACTCTATCCTCTCGAACACAGCCTTTGTAAGCTCTTCGGGGCTTGCCTCTCCCTTATCTATTGCCGACCTTGCTTCTTCAATGCTCAGATTATAAAGTTCCACTCTTCCTCCAGATCTGATCGTAAAGTCAGGACATTTTACAATTTTATGCCCCTATAATGAAAGTTCGGGGAAAAAGTTGAATTTATCTTCATCTAAATACGATAATAGAGCCCATGATAACAGTTATAGATTACGGAAGCGGAAACCTCAGGAGCGTTGAGAAGGGTTTTCTTAAAGCAGGATTTGATGTGAAGGTCACGAACCGGCCCGAAGATGTCCAGAAGGCTGATGCGATCGTCCTGCCAGGGGTCGGTGCGTTCAGGGACTGCATGAAGGAACTTACGAACCTCGGAATGACGGATGTGCTTGTCGAGGCTATTAAAAAAGGGACTCCCTACCTCGGTATTTGCCTGGGGCTGCAGGTACTCTTCAGCGAATCCGTGGAGTTCGGCAGCACCAAAGGGCTCGATATACTCAAGGGAAAGGTCGTAAAGTTTGAGAGCAGTGAGTTGAAGGTCCCCCAGATGGGATGGAACGAGTTGAATATAAAGAACAGCACTCCGCTTTTTAATGAGATACCGGACAAGAGCTATTTTTATTTTGTGCACTCTTATTATGTAGTGCCGGAAGATAAAAACATTATCTCAACAACCACGGACTACGGGATCGAGTTCACCTCCTCCGTCTGCAGGGACAATATATACGCAGTCCAGTTTCACCCTGAAAAGAGTCAGGGTCTCGGACTGCAGATGCTCAAGAACTTCGGGAACATAGTGGCTGGCAAATAAGCTTCTATCAATCCTTCGAAGCAGCCATATTTCAAAAACGTCTAAATTCGATAGGATATTTGAAGTCTGGCTAATCTGACGACTACGGATTTACTCGGGGGGGGACTTTGACTTACCCTAAGGTATCGAAGCAAGACTGTTTTTTCAATATACCTGCTTCTCCATTCTTAATTCTTAATTATTTGTTGAGTTCATCCAGCAACTGCTTGACCGTCTTGTGGAGGACAGGATGCATCTTCTCCGGCGCTATCTCCGCAAGCGGTATAAGGACAAAGTCCCTGTCTTTTATGAATGGGTGGGGTATTTCGAGATCATCGGTCTTCATGACCAGGTCGTCATAAAACAGGATATCGAGATCCACCAGCCTCGGGCCCCATCTGGCTGAAGACAGACGTCCCATATCAAACTCTATCTTTTTGAGCGCAGCGAGCAGTTCTTCTGGCCCCAGGTCCGTCTGCGCTTCAACAGCCATGTTTATGAATTGCTGCTGATCCATTACTCCCCATGGCTCGGTCTCTACCATCGATGATGTTCCGGTGACCGCTATCCCGCCTTCTATTAGCAGCCTTACCGCCTTCTCACAATTCTCTTCTCTGGTGCCGAGATTTGAGCCTATGCCTATGTATACTGTCGCCATAACTAATATCTATGTAAGGGCACGGCATGCCGTGCCCCTACTTGTTGTGTATCTCGTGTAATTGTATTTTTTTATAATATTATCAAATTACTAGAAAAATATTTACAAATTCATATTCAAGATTATATGCTTAATACCGAAAATAATAATCAGATATCAACCAAAGGAAGGAGATATGAATGAGCGATATGGAAGGCTGGACCAAACAGATCAAGAAAGAAACAAGTGAGAAAAAGAACAGCGGCAAGAAAAAGGTTCTGAAGAAGTCATAGAGCGATCAGTTCTTTTAGAGTACCTTCTCTATCCTGGCCACTGCCTCTTTGATCCTCTTGACAGGGACAGTCAGCGCAAACCTTATATATCCTTCACCAGGCTTACCAAAACCACTCCCCGGCGTTGTAAGAATGCCGGCCTTGTTCAGCAGCAGGGTAGTAAAGTCCATTGAAGAAAGACCCTTCGGACACCTCACCCAGAGATAGAAAGTTGCCTTTGGCTTTGATACCTCAAGACCGAGCTTTGTCAGTCCTTTATATAATGCGTCCCTTCTCCCCTGATACATCTTCCTGATCTTCGCAAGCACCTTGTCGTCGGTCTGGAGCGCTTCTATGCCAGCCTCCTGGATCGCCTGGAATATACCTGAATCAATGTTGCTCTTTATCTTGCCGAGGGCCGCGACCGCGTCTTTGTTTCCAACCGCGAAACCAATCCTCCAGCCTGTCATGTTATATGTCTTTGAGAGCGAATGAAACTCTATCCCGACATTCCTGGCACCCGGAAGCTGGAGAAAGCTCAATGGTTTCTCTTCGTCAAAGTACATCTCCGAATAAGCGGCGTCATGGCAGATGAGGATATTGTTGTCCGAGGCAAATTTGATAAGCTTTGTATAGAACGCCCTGTCAGCGCATGCACCGGTCGGGTTATTCGGATAATTAACAAATATGAGCTTCGCCTTCTTGAGAACTGTCTCCGGAATGCTATCCAGGTCCGGGAGATAATCGTTCTTTTCCAATAAAGGCATCTCGTAGCCCTTGCCTCCTGCGAATAAAGTGGCTACCGGATACACAGGATAACCTGGGGAGGGTACAAGTACATAGTCGCCCGGATTTACAAATGCAAGCGGCATGTGCCCGATGCCCTCTTTTGAACCAATGAGCGAGACGACCTCTGTCTTCGGGTCCAGAGTGACATTAAATCTCTTTTTGTACCAATCGGCAACCGCCTGCCTGAAAGAGAGCATCCCAACATAGGAAGGGTACTGGTGGTGGGCGGGGTTCGTTACCGCCTTCCTCATTCTCTCGACAATATGCTTCGGGGTCGGGGTGTCAGGGTCGCCGATACTCAGGTCTATGAGGTCAACTCCCTTAGACAGGGCCTTTACCTTCATCTTGTCGATCGTTGCAAATAAATATGGCGGAAGGTCCTTTACCCTCTTCGCCGGTTCGATGGTTATTTTCTTGCTCAATATAGTCTCCTTATAATTTCCCAGATGAAAAGTTATTATGCGTCATCTAAATAAAAGTTTCAATTCAAAGAAGACGGGATCAGAAATACTGGATGATATACTTCAGGGCTACCGAGAGGATAGATATGCCGATGACCATTTTTATGAATTTTTGTGGAACGAATTTCTGGCAGCGCGCACCGAGATAGATGCCGCAGAAACCGCCCGCGCCAAATAACAGTCCGAGCAGCCAGTCAGGGGAGGCCGTCATTCCATTCAGGGGAACAAACGTGTAAAAGAGCACACCCGCGATCGAGGTCAAAAAGGTCCCCATGAGCGCGGCTCCCGCCACTGTATATACAGGCAGTCGGAAGACAGCCACGCAGAACGGCACGATAATGGCACCGCCCCCGATTCCGTATGTACCGCCTATAATGCCGACCACAAGCGCCAGTGAAAACATCGCGAGCGTATTGAACGAGAACCTCTCCCCCCAGAACTCATAGACCACCTTATTAATATCGAATGATATTGTCCTGATCACCGCCTCATTGGAAAGCCCGGACACAAATCTACCGCCGCTCTTTTTCTGGAGTTCCTCTCTCTGCCGCCTGATCCTTTCCTCAAGTTTTTGGCTTCCGTCCTTTTCTTTGTTGCCCTTACCCAATATCTCGGAAAAAAGGCGTACGCCCATATATAAAAGCACACACCCGACAAAGAGCTTGAATGTCCGCAGATCGGGAAGATAAAAGATCCTTATGTAGTAGCCGATAAAGACACCCGGCAGGGTCCCTGCGATAACCACCCATGTCAGGGGCCAGGCCATTCTCCCCTCTTTGATAAAGCGATGTACACCGCTCGGGATCGCGACTATGTTGTACAACATATTTGTAGAGCTGACAGAAGGAGATGTGAAATTCAGAAAGCTCATCTGAAACGGGAGAAGCAAAAAGGCGCCGGAAACCCCGCCCATGGATGTAAAAAAAGAGATGACTAAGGCAATCAGCGGGGGAAGGAATATATTTGTCTCAACTCCTGAAACAGGGAAGAAAATATTTAGGAATTCCAAAATAGTTCTCCGAACTATTTGATTACACCGATTATTAAAGATGATTTCACAGATTGCTTACTATATATACGGTATTCTTATATCTGTGTAATCCGGGTTTTTATCTGTGACATCAGACATCTTTGATGTCTTAGTATCTAAGCGTCGCCTTGAGGCGTTTGGGATAAATAAGGAGCTCAAGGCCCGCAATAATATCATTCACATAAACTTCCCCGGCCATGAGTATATCTACGGCACTGCCTTCGCGCCCTGTCACGGCCACACCGATCTTTGCGACCCTGAGCATCTTCCTGTCGTTGTTGCCGTTTCCGAAGGCGACCACCGAGGACGCTCCAAGACTGTCCACGTATTCTTCCTTCTGGAGATCGTGATATTCACCATCGAGGATCTTCAGTTTGCAGGGCAGGTCATTTAGTTCGGACTCAGCGGTCCCGAACGTGTCCGAGGTCAGGACATGAATGTCCATGAATTCCGATATCTGTTTTAAGCGTTCTTCCACGCCCGGGATCAGCTTTCCGTTATGGGACAACGTCCCTGTATAGTCGGACACAAGGTGCTGCAGTTGAACGGAACCAAACCCCGGAATCTCTATTTCTAACATGAGCCACCCTTATTCATATCCTGAATTTTATCAGAAACAACAAAGCAGATGCAAAAAAGTCTTATTCTTCCGTGTCAGGCTTAAACGAGCGCCCCGCCTTCTTGACCGCCTGGTGCTTCTTTTCTTCGAGCATCTTCTCTTTTGCGCGCTTCGATCGTTTTCTCTTCTGGCGCTTGATCTTGGCGATACGTTTCGCCTCTTCGCTCTCCGCGCCCTTAACAGCGGACTCTATCTTTTCATAAAGTAAAACCCGTGCGTAATAACGATTCATTCCCTGTGTACGGGCCTTATGGCATTTAACCTCTGTGCCTGTCGGCAGGTGTCTGATCTGGACACAGGTCGCGACCTTGTTCACATGCTGCCCGCCCTTTCCGCCTGAACGTATGAAAGACTCCTCGATATCCTTTTCAAATATCCCGAGGTCTTCGAGCTTTTTTTTCAGGGCCTTCTCTTTTTCCGGACTTATTGGGAACATTTTATAATTTTAGAAATTTATCCTGCAATTATCAATAATAGCCGCTGCCTTTTCCTTAAGCTCAAGTGCAAACGGATCGCCTTTTTTTATTCCAGACTCTGTATTGTCGAGGGCATCATAAAAGAGGTCCCATCCCTTTTTCTCGTTATTGAACTGCTCGACCAGGGAGTTGGTGCGGGTCTTCTGTATTATCTCGTACAGACGCCTTATACCGGAGAGGCCAAACTCAAGTCCCTCGCTATCCTTCTCTTTTGTGCCCTGGTTAAGCAAAAACGCCAGCTTCAGGCTAAACCGGAGGTATACAACAGTAAGCGGAATCTTTGAGACAAAACATCCTGTAAAGGGGTCGATCGCGTCCTTGATCTCTTCGATCGGCCAGGGCAGTGCCTCTGCATAGTATGAGAACATCAGCGTCCTGATATAATCACCTATAAGCTTGCCGGAAGCCGCCGCCCTTACGGCCTCGGCCGCGAACGCCTCCTTGTCATGCCGCATGATCAGCCCGTCCTTATGAACATACCGCAGCTTACGGCCCCCCTCGAAGAGGACCGATAATATATATGCCTGGTCCTCGGCCCGACCAATGAATGTCGGGGTAAAGGGACGATGTTTCCTCAAGGCATTTATCGTAATACCGTTCGTACCTCCCGTAACGTGTATCCTATGTATGCAACTCTCTTTTCCGTCATACTCATCCCCGGTATAGCGGGTCATCATCTCGGCCTCTGTTGAGAGCGCCTGCGGGAGCTTGCTGAAAAATATAATCTCGTCGGCCTCGGTCCCGCCTTCCGGGAAACAGACATCCGGTGTAAAGAGTCCTTTATCAATGTCCTTCTGGTTCACGAGCGCCCCGGCTATCATACCGAGTTCTACATCATTTCCATCACTGTCAACACCCTCAGCCCCCCAGAGGGGTGTCATGAGATGTTCAAAGGCCGAGGCCCCGCTCTCTGCTACAAGTTCTTTTTGAGGAAATACCTGGTCGAGGTCTATCTTGAACGTCCCCCTGATTTGGGGATCGACCAGGACCTGCCAGAAGGCAGAGACAGCCTTCAGGAAGCTGTAGTGTCTTCCGTACTCCCCATCCACGCCTATGACCTCATAGACAGGCCCGTACTCTTTTGCACCCGAGTATCTCCCGGCCGCCGGAATGATCACATCCTCTATCATCCGGACAGTATCAGCTTCGGTAAACACATAAACTTCCAGGTGCCGGATATTCTTCTCTTTCTTCAGCTCATCCTCAATATACTCCTTTACGATCCCCTGAAGTCCCTTATGTGTTACCGAAACCGAGAGCACGCATATGACCCGGTCCTCTCTGCTTATTGTCCCGCGCTCCTTTTCAAACCCAACGGCCCTGTCAAGTCCCTCAAGGCCGTACAGAACCTCATTGTTCCCGGGGGGCACTCCGACCGGAACAGGATGGTCATACCAATAGATCTGATCTTCCTTCACCACCTCTTCCAGCATCTTCTTCAGGGAAAGGCTAACAGGCAGGCCCTCGATGCCCTTTGAGGCGGAAGGCACGGTTACAAGTATATTGGATGAGAAAAGTATCTCCTTTGCAGGGTTTGTGATTGCTGAGGGATTAAGACTTGTAATATCGATCTTCCTTTTTTTACGAAGCTCCCGGATACTGTTCTCACGATCCTCATTCAGCAATACCCCTTCCGGGAAGAAGACCCTCCGGAGCTTTTCGACCGCTTCTTCTCCTCCGCCTCTGTCCACCCATAAATAAAGGTCGTTAAGTTCCTTCTCAAAGGCCCTGGAGTCATAACACCTGTTTGATATCTCGGAGCTTATCAGCCTGATCCCTTCATTATAAAAACAGACCGTCTTTTCCCAGGAAGGATGCGACCCGAAATTCTCCATGTAATGCAGCGCGTCATTATATAATGAATGGGATTCTCCAGAAAGCAGGACGAGGAAGGCAGCGTTCAAATTCCTGGCGACCGAGGCGTTCTCGTCTTCTTCGGTGCGGAACTCGCAGGGGATATTTATCTTCGCGAAAAGCTCGTCCCCGTTGCCGCCGCTTATAATATATTTTATTATCGCTTCAAATTTTTGCTTCATATCCTCAGCAATAAATGCTTTTTGCTCCTGAATTATAACAGGCCATCCCCTTTTAAAATTTATAAGAGATAGTTATATCCTGATAATATTTTTTATTTTGACTCTCAAAAACATATCTAGTATACTTTTTATTCAGTGAGTCTGTTCTATATTAGCTTTTCTCTGATCAAATAATTTTACGAGGTGTATAAATCTAATGAAACGCCAAACTTTTATGCTCTTGCTTGTAACGTTTTTCATTACAACAGGTCTGATACTATATACCTCTAATTTAGTTCTTGCTTCAGGCGGAGAAACTTCGTCCCATGGAGAAGCGGCCACGGAACACGGAGCAGGGCACGGTGACAAACTTCCCGGTGATGTCCCTTACGATAAACCTTTTGCGGATATCGTCAAATCTCTGGCCCCGATGCCCGAACTTGAACTCTTTCCATGCACCGACTGCCATGACGAGGACTGGGAGACCGATTTAAATAGACGCGATCTGGATGAACCACACGATGAGATCCCCGGTAAATTCACCAACCACGATTCTGAGAACAGGTGGTGCCTTGATTGTCACAGCGCCAATAACAGGGACAAATTAAGACTCATAAACGGAAAATTAATTGAATTTAATGAGTATTACAGAATTTGCGAACAGTGCCACAAGAAGATCGTCCGCCAATGGAAGATGGGTGTACACGGCAAGAGGACCGGTAACTGGAACGGTGAAAAGCAGCACTGGCAGTGCATACAGTGCCATAACCCGCACAATCCGCCTTTTAAGGCATTAGAGCCGATGCCGGCGCCGAGAAGGCCATTGGACATAAGAACATCGGATAAAACGCAAGCTTCCGCACCGGTAGCTCATTAATTAAATATTTGGAGGCAGTAAAATGTCAGATAATAAAAAGAAAGACAACAGCCAGCTAACAAGAAGGAAATTCCTTGCCGGTCTTACGGCGGGTGCTGCTGCTCTTACTCTTCCCGCCGTAAACGCAGATGCCTATATGATGGAGGAGTACTTCAGGCAGCATTACAAGAGACTCGACAAAGAGGACCTTAATGAAATACTCACAAAATTAGAAGAAGAACTGACATTTAAATATGGTAAAAAAGTTACCGCAACGGCAACGCCTCCCATGGACGACGTCGTCTTCGGCTATGCACTGGATCTTTCAAGGTGCATTGGCTGCAGGAAATGCGTTTATGCATGCGTCAAGGAGAACAACCTCTCCAGGGATCCGCAGATACAATGGATCAAGGTCCTGGAATTCCAAAAAGACAATAAAAAATGGCAGGGGCTTGAACATTCCAATAAATATTATAATCCGAAAAAGGTCCCTGAAAAAGGCAAAAATTATGTCCCTGTCCAGTGCCAGCAGTGCGAAAAGCCGCCGTGCGTAAAGGTATGCCCGGTACAGGCAACATGGCAGGAAAAGGACGGGATCGTTGTCGTGGATTATAACTGGTGCATCGGGTGCCGTTTCTGTATGGCAGCGTGCCCGTACGGAGCCAGAAACTTCAACTGGGGCAAACCAAGCATCCCGAAGGAAGAGTTCAACCCAAATATCCATTATCTCGGCAACAGGCCTCAGTATAAAGGTACTGTCGGCAAGTGCACATTCTGCATACAGAGGTCCAGGAAAGGAAGATACACCGCGTGTGTCGAAGCCTGTCCTGTCGGGGCAAGAAAGTTCGGGAACCTGATGGACCCGAAAAGTGAGATCCGTTATATCCTTGAGAACATGAAGGTCTTCAGGCTCAAAGAAGAGATAGATACCAAACCAAAATTCTTTTATTTCTTCAGCATGGGCACAGGAGTGAAAAGTTAGAAAAGAGGTATAACTATGCTAATTGACGCAATAAATGAAATATTTAAAATAGTAACCACAGGAAACAAAAAGTATAAGATGTGGATGGGGTTCTTATCAGTACTGGCCCTGATCGGCATCAGCTTTGTATTCACGCAGATCGACCAGGGACTTATTGCCACCAACATGAGGGACCAGGTCTCCTGGGGATGGTATATCGCCAATTTCACCTTCCTTGTCGGTTTGGCTGCAGCAGCGGTCGTCCTTGTTATTCCTTATTATATTTATAATTACAAGCCGATCGGCGAGATCGTGCTTATCGGCGAGATAATGGCAGTTGCCGCTGTCTCAATGTGCCTTATGTTCATCCTGCTCGATATGGGCAGCGCCGAGAGGTTCTGGCATCTTATTCCTTATATAGGCATCTTTAACTGGCCCGGTTCGATCCTGACCTGGGACGTTATTGTGTTAAACATGTATCTGGTCCTTAATCTGACACTTGTAATTTACGCGCTCGCAAAGACATATGCCGGAAAACCTTATAAAACAAAATTCATCATGCCGCTTATCTTCTTTTCAGTACCAGCGGCGATCAGCATTCATACCGTAACAGCGTTTCTCTATCTCGGCGCTCCGGCAAGACCATTCTGGAACGCCGCGATCCTGGCCCCGAGGTTTATCGCGTCGGCATTCTGTTCAGGACCGGCATTCATGCTTATCGTCTTCCAGATCATCAGGAAGACCACAAAGCTGAAGATCGAGGACAAGGCGCTCCACAAGGTAGCCGAGATCGTAGCATGGTGCATGGCAGTCAACCTCTTCCTGCTCGGCAGCGAGGTGTTCAAGGAAATGTACTCGGCAACAGCGCACATCGAACCGTTCAATTATCTCTGGTTCGGTCTACGCGGCAATGACCAGCTCGTTCCCTGGATATGGACCGCTGTTATAGCAAACAGCCTTGCATTCCTGATATTGATAGTCCCGAGCATCAGGAAGAATTTCTTCATGCTGAACATCGCGTGCGGCTTCATGTTCTACGGGGTTTACATCGAGAAGGGCATGGGCCTGATCTTCCCCGGCTTTATTCCCGGCACACTGGGCGAGATCTACAACTACATGCCTAACACCCTTGAGCTATGGATATCGCTCGGTGTATGGGCTATCGGGCTGATGATCTTCACGGTCGGCGCCAAGATATGTATAGCTATTAAAACCGGCGAGATCGGACATGCTTTGGAAATACCATCTGATCACTAGACTGCCTCTTACATAATTTTTTTAAAAGATCCCCCTTCTCAGTAAGGGGGATTTTTTTGTGTTAAAATTAATGGCGCTATGAAAAAATACCATCTAAAATCATCAGATTCCTTTAAGCCGTCCATAGATTATTCTTCAGATCTCAACCCTGAGCAGCTTGAGGCGGTTACGTCCGATGACGGTGCGGCCCTGGTAATTGCAGGCGCTGGCTCCGGCAAGACAAGGGTCGTAACCTACAGGGTCGCATATCTGATCGAAAAGGGAGTGGACCCGTCAAGGATAATGCTCCTCACCTTTACAAATAAGGCTTCGAGGGAGATGCTCCAGCGCGTCGAACTTTTAATAAAAGGCGAATCAAGGAAGGTATGGGGCGGGACCTTCCACTCCATAGGCAATATGATACTCAGGAAATACGGCAAGGCCATTGACCTGGCCCCTGACTTCACTATACTCGACAGAGAGGATTCAAAGGACCTGATCGAATCCAGCGTGGCGGAGATGAAGTTGAGGAAAGACAAGATGTTCCCCAAGGCCAATGTGCTCATAAATGTCATAAGCTATGCAACGGGTACAGAAAGGTCGGTGATCGAAGAGATCGAGGAGAACTATGCACATCTCTTTGTTTACTGCGATGAGATAGAGAAAGTAAAAAACCGATATGAGGCAAAGAAGAGAGAGATGAAGCTCGTTGACTTTGATGATCTCCTCTTCCTCTGGAAAAAGCTGCTGGTCGATGTGCCGGCAATAAGGGAAAAGCTCTCTGAGAAATTTCTTCATATGCTGGTGGACGAGTATCAGGACACCAACAGGATACAGTCCGAGATCGTGGACCTCATGACATCAAAGCATAACAACATCATGGTGGTAGGCGATGATTCACAGGCCATATATTCGTTCAGGGGCGCGTGTTTTGACAATATCATCGAGTTCCCTGACAGGTACCATAATGCAAGGACCTTCAAGCTCACAACGAATTACCGGAGCACCGACGAGATACTCGGGCTCGCGAATGAGAGCATAGCGTTTAACAGCAGGCAGTTCCCGAAGACCCTGAACGCCCTTAACCGAAAGGGCCCCCTGCCCGCGCTTGTCCCGCTGAAGAACACCGGACAGCAAGCGGAGTTCATCTCACAGCGCATACTCGACCTTGTTGATGAGGGTCTCCCGATGAAGGAGATAGCAATATTGTACAGGTCCCATTTCCAGTCCATGGACCTCCAGATGGAGCTGACCAGACGGAGGATACCGTACGAGGTCAGGTCCGGCATGAGGTTTTTTGAACAGGCACATATAAAGGATGTCGTTTCATACCTGAGGGCGATATTGAACCCGATGGACGAAATATCATGGACAAGGATACTGAAGCTAACGCCGGGCATAGGCGGTGTCACGGCCCGGAAGATATGGGATATGGTAAAGTCCTCGGTACGTCCGGTCGAAACGATCATGTCCAAAGAGATATTAAATGTGATCCCCAAAAGAGGCATAGAGAACTGGGCCGCGTTCAGGGAGAATTTCAGCGGCCTTGAAGAAGATAATGTCCAAAGCAGTCCCTCGGAGACTATCAGGCTCGTCCTTAAAAACGGCTATGACTCTTACCTCCAGGGGACCTTCGAGAATTACGATGAACGCAAAGAGGACATTGAACAGCTTGCCAATTACTCGAACAACTTCAAGTCCACAGGGGAGTTCCTGAGCGACCTCGCGCTCCTTACAAACATCCAGTCAGAAGACATTGTAAACGGCGGAGAAGAAGAAGGCGATGCCATAGTCCTCTCTACAGTGCACAGGGCAAAGGGCCTTGAATGGTCAAGGGTCTTCATAATAGGGCTGGCAGACGGAAGCTTCCCTTCGGCAAAGTCGATGGGGGATCTGGAAAGCGAAGAAGAAGAGAGAAGGGTCTTTTATGTCGCGATTACAAGGGCAAAGGATGAACTCTATCTCTGCTATCCGATAATGGACAACAGGTGGTACGACGGGTCCGTCATAAAGAGGCCATCCCCGTTCATACAGGAACTCCCGGAATATACTTACGAGAAGTGGGAGATAGAGTATTAACGGATGACCTCCCCTTGCCCCTCCTTGTAAAGGAGGGGATTATAATTCTCCCCTTTACAAGGGGAGACCTGTCTGCCGTCAGGCAGGCATAGAGGGGTATCAGAAAAACATGCTATATGATATAGATCACAGACAGACAGACCTCCTGATGATACGATTGACATACAAAGAAGGAAAATAAATCATCAAAATCAGTCTAAAGGAGGTAGTTATGTTTTGTAATCAATGTGAACAGAGAACAAGCGGAGGATGTGTAAAGGTCGGTGTATGCGGGAAGAAACCGGATGTAGCCGCGCTACAAGACCTTCTGGTCCATTCGCTAAAAGGACTTTCCCTCTACGCGATCGAGGGCAGAAAAGCGGGCATAACAGACCAGGAAACGGACGACTTCAGCGTAGGCGCCCTTTTTTCGACACTTACTAATGTAAACTTTGATTCCGAACGGTTTGTATCTCTGATCAAGAAATCCGTTGAGCTCAGGGATAAAATGAAGGAACGGGTAAAGACTGCCGGCGGGCAAACAGATTTCAATGACGATGCAGCACAATTCATACCTGGCGCAACGACCGAAGACATGGTCAAGCAGGGAGAGGCAACAACCCTTATGCCTGTTGAGGTCAATCCCGACATCGCATCCCTCGGGCTAACCACGCTTTACGGCCTGAAGGGCCTTGCAGCATACGCCTATCACGCTCAGGTCCTCGGCCAGAGGGAGAACGCCGTATATGAATATGTATACGAAGCGCTCAGCGCAATGCTCAACAAGGACCTCACAATGGATGCATGGGTCGCGCTGACTCTTAAATGCGGTGAGATCAACCTGAAGGCTATGGAGATCCTTGACGCATCTAACACAGGCAAATACGGACACCCCGTACCAACGGAGGTCCCCCTCGGCGCTAAAAAGGGCAAGGCCATCCTCGTATCCGGACATGACCTCAAGGACCTTGAGGCCGTCCTCAAACAGACAGAAGGCAAAGACATCAACATATACACACACGGAGAGATGCTCCCGACACACGCGTATCCGGAACTGAAAAAGTATCCACATTTTTACGGGCACTACGGAACGGCATGGCAGAACCAGCACAAAGAGTTTGCGGCATTTCCGGGATCGATCGTGATGACAACGAACTGTCTCCAAAAACCGCTCGACTCTTATAAAGACAATGTCTTTACATGCGGACTCGTCGGCTGGCCCGGCACAGCGCATATAAAAGATGACGATTATGCACCAGCGATCGAACGCGCGCTTGCACTCCCGGGCTTTACCGAAGACACGGCAGGCAAGACAGTCATGACCGGTTTTGCGAGGAACGCTGTAATGGGTGTTGCGGACAAGGTGATAGAGGGCGTCAAGTCCGGAGCAATAAGGCATTTCTTCCTTGTTGGAGGCTGTGACGGCGCCAAACCCGGAAGGAACTACTATACAGAATTTGTAGAGAAGGTTCCCAAAGACTGCATGGTACTTACCCTTGCATGCGGCAAGTTCAGGTTCTTTGACAAGGACCTCGGCAATATAGGCGGCATCCCCCGCCTGCTCGACATTGGCCAGTGCAACGACGCTTACTCGGCGATACAGATCGCGGTCGCTCTATCAGAGGCCTTTGGTGTAGGCGTGAACGATCTGCCGCTCTCGTTTGTACTGTCATGGTACGAGCAGAAGGCCGTTGCGATACTTCTCACACTCCTGCACCTCGGTATCAAGGACATAAGGCTCGGGCCGACACTTCCCGAGTTCATTACTCCGAATGTACTCGACTTCCTCGTAAAGACCTTCGATATCAAGCCGATTACAACACCTGATCAGGATCTTGCAGCGATACTTAAAGAGCCTGTACAGGCGTAACAAACAGAGCAAACAAAACGGTAGGGGCGGGGTTTCCCCGTCCCTTTTTTTTGCATATGATCGTAGGGTCAATTCATGAATTGACCCTACATTTTTATGGATTACGTGTAAGGCATGATCCGAAATAGTCAGAAGTTACGTGGGGGGGGTCTTTGCTTCTTTTTCTTTTGCTAATTCAATGAAATTAATAGGTGGAAGATGAAGTGGTGGAAATCCTGCTCTACGTGTTAAGTCTGCTATGGTTTCTCTCACATAAGGAAATACCATAGCCGGACAATTCATAACTGAAAATTGTTTGATTAGCTTCTCATCTGGTTCCTCTTTAAAAGAAAAAACACTTTCACTTTCAACTTCAAAAAAGAAAGGTACTTCTCCTGCATTCAAAAATACTTTCAAGAAAACCGTCAAATCATTTTCTTTTTTCCTATATTCACTACCAACGGAGATTTCAGGTGTTATATCATAAGGGGTCTTTTTCGGTTTAAATTTATCATTCACAGAAAAAGACATTTTTCTGATTCTAAAATTGTCGAATGACATGTTATGCTGCAAATTCTGCCTCCTTCACAAAACCTTTGTAGGCTCGCTTTCTCACCTTATAAGTTATTTGCAAATGCGGTTCCTTACAACAAGGCACAGAAGGTTTACCTAAAACCTCATAGTTGGTTCTTGTTTGGCTGTAAATATCTTCCAATATAAAAGGATTTATATTTATAATTCTCAATAAGATATCCATTGATTTACTTTGTGTTACTTGTCCATTTTCATAACGTGCAAACGTTTTGGGGCTAACCCCAAACTTTGATGACATTTCTGTTTGTGTTTTACCAATTTTCTTACGAATATCTTTAATTTCACTTGACGTAAGAAGTCCATCAATTCGTCTACGGAAATCTGTCAATATTTTTTCTGTTTCCCTTATTGTTTTCGGGCTAACTAATTCTTCTTTGCAGTTATTACAACTAAAAACATGGTAATTAGGAACCTGTATTTTTTTTCTTTTGTATTCAAACTCCTCAGTTATTACTTGCTCTGATAAACTTCCTTTACTACAGACAGGACAGTTATCGCCTTTTTTATACATTTCCCTATCTCGCTTTCTTTTCTTTTGTGCGCTATTTTTGTTTAAAGTTTATTATAACGCCTGTATTTTTAGGTGTTTCTTGTAACTTAATATATAAATCAAACCCTTTACCTGTTGAATGATAAACATCTTGCCATATACCTACGCAATCTCTTTTCGGCATTGTTTTATAAAAGTTTGAGTTTTCTAAAGAAAGAATAACATCAATTATCTCGGTTACAGAAAAGCCTAGCCCGAAGGCGTTTACAATTGAGGTTTTGGTAAAATGCCGAGTTTCCTCATTGGCAATAAGCTTTTTGAGTTTTTTGAGATCATAAGTCGGTCGTATGTTCATAATAATATTCTCAATACATTTCTGTCAAGGGGAAAAGTATCATGATGATACTTTTTTATAAGCTGATAGAGATTACTTATTAATACAATAAATCAAGCAATTAGTCAATGTTTATTTGTTTTTGGAGGGATTACTTCTTTGACCATCGAGCCTTAGCCGCTTTACTGGCTATCTCTTTCCTGCGTTCGGGTGATAACGGTGTGGGTTCAAGTCTTGCTTCTTGCATCATTTATTAACTGCATGAAATATCAGGTTCTTTTTTGCTCTTTTTCGTTTACCATCCATAAGAATACACATTAATAAAAACTGATTGAAAAATGGCAAGACCCCTAAGAGTCGAATATCCCGGAGCGTTATATCACGTTACTTCAAGAGGAAATGAAAGAAAAACTATTTTCAAAGATAAAGCCCGAAGCAAGTCTTGCATTTTGCACTACGGAAAAACAGCTACATCTCATTCCTACCCTCAAGGGCCTTTGAAAGTGTAACTTCATCCGCGAACTCTATGTCCCCGCCTATCGGCAATCCATAAGCGATTCGGGAGAGCTTCACACCAAGGGGTTTGAGCACCTGCGATAAATACTGGGCGGTTGTCTCGCCTTTTGTGTTGGGGTTGGTGGCGATGATGACCTCGGATACGCCTCCGGCCTTGACTCTCTTTATGAGCTCTTCTATCTTGAGTCTTTCAGGTGTGATCCCGTCTATCGGGGAAAGCGCGCCAAGGAGGACATGATAAAGCCCGTTAAAGATCTTTGTGTTCTCTATGACGATGAGATTGCTCGGCTCTTCTATAACGCATATCTTGGACCGGTCCCTGCTGGAATTACGGCAGATGGAGCAGAGCTCATCTTCGGTGATATTGAAGCATTGCCTGCAGAAGCGGGCCTTTTGCTTTAGCGTTATAATAGCGTCCGCCATTGAGAGCGCGTCCTTGTCAGGCATTCCCATTATAAAGAAAGCGAGCCGCTGGGCGGTCTTCTTCCCGATCCCGGGGAGCCTTGTGAGTTCTTCTATAAGGTTCTCGACAACATTACCGCTCATTATCCTAACATGCCGCCCATATCAGGGATATTCATGCCGCCGGTAAGCTTGCTCATATCATCGCCTACCATCTGCTGGGCCATGCGGAGCGCCTCATTTACAGCTGCTGCGACAAGGTCCTGAAGCATCTCGATATCTTCGGGGTTCACAACGTCCTTTTCTATCTTAATGGAGATGATCTCCAGTGCGCCGTTGGCAACAACAACGACCATACCGCCGCCAGAGGAAGCCTCAACTGTCTTCTTTTTGGATTCCTCCTGTATCTTTCCCATCTCCTGCTGCATCTTCTGGGCCTGTTTCATAAGGTCCCCGAGCATCTTCTTTGACATAAAAAACCTCCTGTATAATTTTCAATTATACTGATTACACCGATAAAAAAATATGATTACGCAGATACTTATTATTATCTGTCATCTGTGTAATCGTGTCTTTCAATCTGTGTTATCAGGATGATCTTCGTCCTCCAGCGGCTTGACGTTCAGGAGCGCGGCGCCGAATGCCTTCATTGCGTCCTTGACGAGCGGCTCCTTGAATATTTCTTCTTTTATCTCTTTAATGTCCTTCCCGTTCTTTTCATTCGGGAGCGACAATATCTTTAATCTGAGCTTCTGCCCGCTCAACTCCTGAAGCATCGGACTTATAACGGACATATTTTTTTCTATAGAGTCAGCAAGTATAGACATTCCCCCGTTAAAACCTATCGAGAGTTCGGTCTGCGTAAGTTTTACAGGCTTTGCCTCCGCGAGCTTGCCAGCAAGGAGGTGGTCCTCCATATCAACCCGGTCAACCAGCTTTTTCCAGATATCTTCCTTGTTCAGGGATAATGGCTCATTACTCACCTTTATCTCAGGGACTGCCGCTATCTCAGGCTCTACTTTTTCAGTTTTTTTTTGTATTGGAGGTTCTGCCGGAATATCAGGTGCAAGCTCAATATCTCCGGGTTCACCTATCATCTTAAGGATATCCTCAACAGATGTCATACCCTTTACAAAAGATGTCCTCAAAAGGCCGAGTTCAAGCGTATATCTCGGGTTTATCGAGTTCCGGACCTCACCCTCAAGCTTCAAGAGCTCGGTAAGAAGGAGGGTCAGCTGTTGGATGTTCATATCAGCGGACATTTCCCTCAATACATTGGCTTCTTCTTCAGTGAACTCAAGGATCTCTTTGGCATCCGTGGTTATTTTCAGTATCGCTATGTTCCTGAAATATTCGACAAGCTCCCTGGCGATCTGTCTCAGATCACTTCCCTGATCGGTCAGATCCTTTATGATAGAGAAGGTCTCCGAGATGTTCCCTGAAAGTATCGTCTCTGAAAGACTCAGGAGTATCTCTGTCTCAGGCAGGCCGAGCAGGCTCTGGAGCTCTTTTTCGGTTATCTCATCCGTAAAGGAAGAAGCCTGGTCAAGAAGGGTCAGGCCGTCTCTCATACTCCCGTCAGCGGCCTTTGCTATCATATCCAGTGCCATGTCGCTTATATTGATCTTTTCTTTTTCGATTATCTTCTTGAGCTGTCCCCTTATCTCCGACCTGTTTATCCTCCTGAATGAATGGTGCTGGCACCGGGAGAGGATGGTCGAGGGTATCTTCTTGGCTTCAGTTGTAGCAAAGATGAATATCACATGGGGCGGGGGCTCTTCAAGGGTCTTGAGCAGGGCGTTAAATGCTGGCGTGCTCAGCATATGGACCTCATCAATTATATATATCTTGTATTTCCCGCCGGAAGGGGCGTACTTCACATTCTCCCTCAGTTCCCTTATGGAGTCAACACTGTTATTCGACGCACCGTCGATCTCCAAGACATCCACAGCTGCTCCTGCTGTTATAGCAATGCAGCTGTCGCACTTGCCGCATGGTTCGCTGCCTGCCCTATTGGTGCAGTTGAGCGCCTTGGCGAGTATCCTGGCCGATGAGGTCTTGCCAACGCCCCTCGGTCCTGAAAAGAGGTACGCGTGCGCGATCTTGTCGCTTGCGAGCGCGTTCTTGAAGGTCTTTACAACGGCTGACTGTCCAACGAGGTCATCAAAACCCTGGGGACGCCATCTTCTTGCAATTACAATATAGCTCATAGTGGATAGTGGTTGAGTATCCCCCATAGATTTCTTCGAAATCTAAGATATGGGGGCTGCGCTAACTATTATAGTTAGCTTGTAAAGCCAGGCCATCAGGTGATCCTGCGGCACTCAGAATAA
>BDTS01000105.1 GCA_002897915.1 bacterium BMS3Bbin09
TTCTATCATCTTCCAGTCATCTGAATTACGAAAGCTGTCCGGTCTATCTCTTCTTTTCCCACTCCACGGCCCTTTTGTAGTACCTGAAATCTTTTTCGCGTTTTTTGAACTCTCCGGAGTGTATTATCCGCCTGCCGTTCTTTTTCCTTAAGCCTATATCGGCGTGCAGCATTTCGTGATAGATAATGAACTCCATGTAATATGCCGGGATCTTTTTTGAGTCGAGCGAGGGGTTGATCCTGATTATATCGGTGTGATAACTGTAACTCCCGAGTGTCCTTTTCGCTGCCGCCCGCTTCGGTCTTTTTGCCCCCCAGGTAATGGACGCGGAGACTCTTCCGCTGAAGTATTCGCGGTTTATGGAATGATATATTTCCTGAATATTATGGTATATGCTTTCTGTCCGGATAGTTGTCTTTCTCAGCGGGCCTTTTTTCAGGCTGCGCGAGTGCAGAGTTATGAATTTCCTGATGAGCGGGGTTTTCTTCCTGTTATGATTTATATAGTCCGCTATCTCGTTCAGGACATCGCTTCCCGCGCAGAGGAACATCCTGTGGAGCCTGATGTTGACAATGCTTTTTTTATTATTTATCGTGAGTATGCTCGTGGAGTTGTCTGTGATGACAAGTGAGAGCTTTTTACCTGAGGCGTTCTCAAGGAAGGTCCTGAGGCTGTGTTCATCCAGATGAAATAGCAGTGCTGTCTGGTTCATGCTGTAAGTATAATACATATTTGTTTGAAAGATTGATTCCATCCGCTATATTAAGGAAAGAGGGAAATGTTATATAATGTATTGTTTATACCACGGGCATAAGTTTCGTTTGAATAGATGAAAAAGAGCGCGAGATATCCTCTGGCTGAACAGGCGGTAGGATTGCTCTAGGGGGTTCTCTGTACATAACCGTATGAACGCACTAAAGAGCCATAAGTTTTTTTGGACTGTTATACTGATCCTTTTTTTATGCGCGCTGATCCCTGTCGACCCTCTTGGGGCTGCTATCAAGCCTGAAGAGGTTGCTGTTATCGTGAATACGGAATCGAAGGATTCCCTGCGTATAGGCGAATTGTACGCGCGTTTACGAAATGTGCCTACCCGCAATATTATCAGGATCAGTACCCCGGTCAAAGAGGGGATCTCACGCACGGATTATGAGAGGCTTATTCACGGTCCGGTCAGAAAAGCTGTTGCTGAGCTGTTCAATGAAGGTATCGTGATACGGTGCATTGTCACGACCTACGGGGTACCGCTGCGGGTCAACTCTTCAAAGCCTCTGATACATCCTGAACATAAGATAAGTTCGTATCAGACAATGATCGATGAGAAGGAAAAAGAGCTTTCCATTTTAAAAGAGAAAAAGAGAGGTAAGGATGCAAGCAAAGAGCTAAACTCAAAGATCAAGGGTTTGGGCAGTGAGATTACTCTGCTTCATCTTAAACTTGGAGAATTGCAAGGCAAGGACACACTTGCTGCCGTTGATTCAGAGCTTTCACTCCTTTTTATCTCCGGATACCCGTTGACAGGATGGATCCCAAATCCCGAATTTATTTATAACAGGGAACGTTTCAGTGATTATATCGGCAGGATATTTATGGTAAGCCGGCTTGACGGGCCGACACCTGAACTGGCAGAGGGCCTGGTCAGGACTGCGATAGAGGTTGAGCATACAGGGCTTTCGGGGAATGTCTATCTTGATGCGCGGGGAAAAACCGGACAAGACGCATATGGCCGGTTCGATGAAGATATAAGGAGGACGGCCAAGATCCTGCGTAAGGGAGAACTGAGGGTTGTCCTGGACAATGAATCCAGGCTTTTCAGACGGGGAGAGGCCCCGGCCGCGGCGCTATATTGCGGATGGTACAGTCATAAGAATTACGTGGATGCCTTCCAGTGGTCAAAGGGTGCTGTGGGATATCATGTGGCAAGCTCGGAAGCAGTTTCACTGCATAATCCGAAACGTAAATACTGGGTCAAGAGTATGATAGAAAGAGGAGTGATAGGAAGTATCGGGCCTGTTGCGGAGCCTTATCTTATCGCTTTTCCGCCCCCGTCCTTATTTTTCCCCCTGTTGATGAGCGGGAAATATACGCTTGTCGAGGTGTTTGCCATGACAAATCCGTTCATTTCATGGCGTATGATCCTGGTCGGGGACCCGCTTTATAATCCGTTCAGGGATCACCCGGCTTTTGTTTTTAAGGACCCTCCGCCGCCTCCGGAATGAACGTCAGAAGTTTGTGACTTTACATTGCCGCGACTTTTACAGCGATTATCGGGGCTTCCCCGTTTGACGGGATATGTGTCAATGTGTTTATCTTGGCGAACGGGAAGTGGGTCGGTACAAAGACCGTGCCTTGCGGTATTTCATCCGAAACCATAGCCTTTAGAAATACCTCGCCCTGTTTTGATGTTATTTTCACATGGCTTCCGTCCGCTATGCCGTTTGCCTTTGCGTCTTTCCAGTTGATCTCAAGGAGCGCCTCGGAGACAACAAGGTCGAGCGACTTGGAACTGGTCGACATGCTGCCCGAGTGCTGCATAACGTCCCTGATCACCAGCCTGAACGGGTACGCATTGTCCGCTTCATCATCCGGTTTGTGATCTACCGGGACAAAGGCTTTTTTACCTATGGATTCTTCAGAAGGAAGACCTTCTATCTCTTCCTGAACAGCCGAAAGGTTCTTGGCTCCCACGTCTTCTCCCATTGTCAGCGCCAGGTTCCTCAGTATCATCCAGTCGGTGACCGATTGCCCGGCCGGGTCCGTCAGTTTGTGGACCTTCTGAGTTATCCCGGCGGCGTTTGTGAAATTGCCGTCTTTCTGCCCCCAGCTAGAGGCTGGCAGTACCACATTGGCGAGCTTCGCGGTTTCGGTCATAAAGATATCCTGTACTATCAGGAAGTCCAGGGACCTGAGTTTTTCGATAACCTTCGAACTATTCGGATATGTTGTCGCGGGGTCCTCTCCCATAATATAAAGGGCGCTTAGCTTCAGGTTGTCATTATAAAGCATCTCGATAACACCTTTGTCAGAGGGTTCGTTAAGGGGCCTTATGCCCATCTGGTAATGTCCGTATGTGTTTGAATACTCAGCCGGGATATGGAGTGTTGTCGATCCTTCACCGAGCAGATTGACCAGGTTGGCGGCCGCGACGACCGTGTCCCGGCACTTGGTGTTCTCGGACATGCTGACTGAAAGGGATATCATCCTGCTTTTTGCATTGCCGAGTGTCTCGGCAGCGGATACGATCTCCTCTTTCGGTATGCCGGTGATGCCGGCCACTTTGGCGGGCGTGTAATTTTCGAGGGACTTCTCAAGAGCCGGAAAATTCTCGATCCCGGATGCCGCGTCTTTATCATAAAGTCCCTTATCGATAATTACTTTCGTTATCGCGTTAACAAGGGCGAGGCTCGTCCCGTCTTTAAGGTTCAGCCATTGTGAACTGTGTCTCGTTAATTTTGACTCTCTTGAATCAGCGACAATAAGCTTTGAACCTTGTCTCTTGGCGGTCAGGATATTGATCCCGAATACGGGGTGAGTGACCGTCAGGTCGGACTCAAGCACCAGTATAGCCTCTTTCCCGAGAGGGGCCTGGAGGTCAATCGGGTGATTTTTCTTTCCGAATGCCTTTTCCCAGACCTTCTGGACTGTTCCATACCCGAAGGCGGCAGACGAATCGATATTGCCGGTTCCGATGATATTCCTCATGAACTTCTGGAATATATAATTGTCTTCGTTAGTGCATCTCGGTGAACCTATCGCGCCTATCGTGTCGGGCCGGTTCTTATCGAGGATGGACTTGAGCTGATTCGAGATATAAGTTAGCGCGTCTTCCCAGGATACCTCATTGAACTCATCGTTCTCTTTGATCATTGGGGCCTTGAGCCGTTTATCACTGTATATATAGTCGATGCCGAACCTTCCCCTGCCGCAGAGATTTCCGTCGCTGACTCCAACGCCTTCCTTACCGCGGGATCTGAGTATCCTGCCTTCTCTCATTCCGAGGGTAAGGGTGCATCCGACACCGCAGAACGGGCATGTTGTGTCCTTTTCTTCAATGAACCATGAGCGTGCTGTGAACTTGTAGGGCTTGCTCAGGATCGCCCCGGTCGGACATATATCAACACATTGTCCGCAGTAATCACATTCAAGTATCTCACCGAATGCCGGCTGAATGACCGTTTCAAAACCCCTGCCTATCTGGCCGAGGGCGGCCCTTCCCTGGTGCTCTTCGCAGATCCTCACGCACTTGCCGCAAAGAATGCATCTCCTGGATGTGAGCTCGATAAGCGGGCCCCGTATATCAGATGCCGCCTCTTTCCTGTGCCTGAGGAACCTTCCCTCCGGCTTGCCGTATTCATAGGCCAAATCCTGAAGGTCGCACTCGCCGGCCTTGTCGCATTCCGGGCAGTCGAGCGGGTGATGCACCAGCATCAGTTCTATGACTGTCTGGCGCAGTTTCCTTAGTCTGGGAGTTTCTGTTATGACTTCCATGCCTTCCCCGGCCGGTGTCGAGCAGGCGGCGAAGAGCCTTGGCTGGTCCTTGACCTCAACCAGGCAGAGTCTGCATCCGCCGTACGGTCTGAGCCTTTTGTCAGCGCAGAGGTTCGGTATGTATATTTTGTGCTTAAGCGCGGCCTCGAGTATGGTGGCCCCGTCTTCAGCAATAACCTTTTTTCCGTTTATCGTAAGATTGATCATTTTGTCACCCCCTCATCCTGTGTCACCGGTTCAGCAGGTTTCTTCAGGGTGGGCTTTATTTCGATAGCTCCGAACGGGCAGGCGTCGTAACATGACCTGCATTGTACGCATTGTTCCTGAATGACCCGGTGGGGCTTTTTCTTTTCGCCGACTATGGCATTGGAAGGACATCCCCTCAAGCATTTACCGCATCCCTTGCAGTTCTCTTCGTTGATGTGGAACGAGCAGAGGTTGCTGCATATTCCTGCCTTGCACCAGTGGTCATTTATGTGAGATTCATATTCGTTTTGAAAATATTTAATTGTTGTAAGTATCGGGTTCGGGGCTGTCTGCCCGAGACCGCAGAGCGATGTCGCGATAATATCTTTGCTGAGATCCAGGAGGGTCTCTATATCTCCCTTTTTCCCCTGTCCCTTGCATATATCGATCAGCATATCGAGCATTACCCTTGTGCCGACCCTGCATGGTGTACATTTACCGCAGGATTCTTCGGCCGTGAATTCAAGGAAGAACTTCGCGGTGCTGACCATGCATGTATCTTCGTCCATGACGACCATTCCGCCGGAACCGACGATAGCGCCGGTCTTGTTTATATCTTCATATGTAACAGGGATGTCGAGCAGCTCTTCGGGGATACAGCCGCCCGAGGGGCCGCCGAGCTGGACCGCCTTGAACTTCTTGTTCTTCTTGTTTATGCCGCCGCCGATGTCGTAAATGATCCTTCTGAGCGGGATACCCATCGGGACCTCTACCAGACCGACGTTCTTTATGTCGCCTGTAAGCGCGAAGACCTTTGTACCCGCGCTTTTTTCCGTTCCGAGGGTCCTGTACCATTCCGCTCCCTCCATGATAATGGGTGCGATCTGGGCGAGTGTCTCGACGTTGTTAAGTACGGATGGTTTGTCCCAGAGACCTTTATGTGCAGGGAAGGGCGGCCTTGGTCTCGGCATGCCGCGCTGTCCCTCGATCGAACGCATAAGCGCTGTCTCCTCACCGCAGACGAACGCGCCTGCACCAAGGTATATCTCGAGATTGAAATCAAAACCACTGTCAAGGATGTTCTCTCCAAGGAGCCCTGCCTCGAGGCATTTATCTATCGCCAGCTGGAGACGTTTAACTGCGAGCGGGTATTCAGCTCTGACATATATAACGCCCTTGCTCGCGCCGATCGCCTTTGCTCCTATGATCATTCCCTCGATCACAGAGTGGGGATCCGCTTCCATTACGGACCTGTCCATGAACGCGCCCGGGTCGCCTTCGTCACCGTTGCAGAGCATATATTTTTGGTCCGCGACCGATTTGGAGGCGAATTTCCATTTAAGGCCGGTCGGGAACCCCGCGCCGCCTCGTCCTCTTAATCCGGAATCTTTTATCACCTTAATAATGTCTTCGGTGGTCATTTCAGTCAGGGCCTTTGCAGTGGCCAGATATCCGTCTCTTGCGATATATTCCTCAAGGCTATCGGGGTCGATCATTCCCTTGTTTCTGAGTACTCTCAGGATCTGATGTTTAAAGAACGGGATGTCGTTCATTAAGGGGATCGCAGTTTTCTTCTCTGCGTCCTTGAACATTAGTTTTTCATACGGACGGCCCTTCAGGAAGTGTTCTTCGACCAGCTTGGGAATCTCTTCAACGGTCAATTTCTGGTAAAAGATCTCATCGGGGTATACGAGCATGACAGGGCCTTCCGCGCAGAACCCGTTGCAGCCGGTAAGGACAATTTTTATCTCATCCGCGAGCCCCTGCTTTTCGAGTTCAGCCTTTAAGGTCTCTCTTACCCTGGGGGTTCCGGTTGCAACACAGCCTGTCCCGGCGCATAGCAATAAATTGGCACGATATTTTTCCATATCTTTCTCCTAAAAATAGAAGTAAGGGCGTATTGCAATACGCCCCTACAAAACTTTAATATGTCGTTTCACTGCCCACAACAAGCGCGTACTTCTCTATCGGTTTGCCGCCTATCACGTGTTCCTTGAATATTTCTCTGATCTTGTCCTGTGTGAGGTCGCCGTATTTAACGGGCGGCTGGTTGAGTATCTCGACCGTGACCATCGGCTCACGGGCGCAGAAACCGGCACACCCTGATGTTGTTGTGATCACGTCTTCTATCTTTGACTGTTCTATCTCTTCCATTAAGGCGCTCATAATGTTTCTCGCACCCGCAGCAATCCCGCATGTACCCATATGGACAGTGACCTTGGCCCTGTTTCCGCCCTCTCTGAGCGCAAAGGTCGCGTGCTGTTTTTCCTTTATCTTTTTCAGATCGGCGATAGTTAATTTAGCCATTATATTTCTCCTTTGAAATTATTAGCTATGAGCTAATCACGCATAATTTTTGAGTATCTCTGTTACCTTCTTGGGTGTCATGGCGCCGTATGTTTCTTCGTCAACAACTATAACGGGAGCGAGTCCGCACGCACCCAGACAGCGCACTGCTTCAATAGAGAACTTCTTATCTTCAGTTACACCGCCGACGTCTATTTTCAGTTCATCTTTTATCTTGTTCAGGGACTCTTCAATCCGCTTGACGTAGCAGGCGGTCCCGAGGCATACCCTTATGTTATGATCCCCTCTGGGAGTCATGGTAAAGAATGAATAAAAGGAGACGATACTATGTACCTGTGCCGGTGAGAGGTTCAGCCCTTTTGCAACACGTTTCTGCACTTCAGGGGGGAGGTAGCCGACGATCTGCTGACAGCGCTGTAATACAGGGATCGAACTGCCGGGTTTGTGTTTGTATTTTTTTATGACCCTGTCGATCTCCTCGATCATTGAGGGAGGGAACTCATCCTTCCTGGGTTTTTCTTCGATCGCGGCTTTTTTATTCAGCCAATCAATTGCCCTGAGTGTAACGTCCAGAAGGACCGCCGGGGTAAAGGGCTTTGGTATATAATCTATAATTCCGAGTTCGAGTGCTTCCTTGATGGTCTCCTGGGAGGGATAGCCGGTCAATATCACTACTCCCACCTCAGGCCTGTTCTCTTTGAGCCATCTTATGAGGGAGATGCCGTCCATTTCAGGCATCATAAGGTCGGTGAGGACGAGATCGTAGTTTTTTTGCTCTATCTTGAGGATCGCGTCTTTTCCGCTTGAGGCCCCTTCGATATCGTATCCTTCGGCCTTAAGGATCATCTGGACGCTTCGAACAATGATTTTTTCATCATCTACAACAAGAATTTTAATATCATCGGCCATAGAAAGAACCCCCTTTTAATTAACTGGGTCATTTATTAATGCAAAATTCAGATGCGATCTGAAGCTTTTGTGAAACGAAAAAGCTGCTAAACGGTCTCTAATGGAAATACCTTTGCGAGCCAGAGCAGCCACCCCTCCGAGAGGTGGTCCTTGAGCAGTGCGGCCATAACATCGTTTGCCTTGGTGTTTATTTCTCTCAGGTCCGCGTTCATTGGTGAGAGAAGGTCGTTGCTCTGACCGGTGCTGGAGTAAATACTTGCAAATTTTTCTCCGGCCGTAAGTTTATCCTGGCCTTTTACAAAATCCACATAGGTAAGGGCGCCGGATAGTATCCAGTATCTGAGGTCGCATCCTATTTCCCACATACCATCTTTTGCGGGTCTTGCCCATGTACCTTCTTTGTAGAAAATTACGGGGTTGTCCTGTTCATTTAACGAAACTACGGAGTCCCGGAACTCATCGATAAATGTTTGTCTGAGGATCCATCCCCTTTTGTCAAAGACCTTCTTTGCGACATTGACCATGAAGTCGGGGGTGAAGGGTTTTTCAAGGTATTGCCGGGCGCCAAGTCTGGATGCCTCTTTCGCGTCTTCGAGCCGGGGGTAGCCCGTGATTATAACAACATCGGTCTGGGGTTTGATGATGCGTGCCTCTTTCAGTACTTCCATGCCGCTGATGTCCGGCAGCATAACGTCTGAAATGAAAAGGTCAAAATCTTCTTTTGCGAGCTTATTGAGGGCGGCGTCACCTTTGTCAACGGTTGTAATGTTGTAACCTTCTGCGCCGAGGATCCTCTTACAGCTTAAGGTTACGACAGGATCATCATCAAGTATTAATATCTTACCTTTCTTTTCCATCAAAACCCCCTCCGGTGTAATTTAAATTATAATTAATTAATTACACCAGCATTAAGATCCCTGAACATTATTCGCGCCCCGGAATAAGTTAAATATAAAAATGCTGCCTTATTCTATACATTATTAATACTATTTAGCCATGCACTTATATCGTTCTTAATAATTTTTATTACCTCGGGATTATTTATCGGGATTCCGTCCAGGTCCTTTTTCATTTCTACTGTGTCGAGGGTGTATAATTTATCGTTTTTCTTATGTTCAAAGAGGAAATCGATCTCCGGATTGGACATGATCAGTATTATTATGGTCTGACCAATGTCCCCGAGGGGCTTCCTGTCGATATGGTCGTACTGAAAGGTAGCCGTTATAGATGTACCTTGCCCTGGTTTCGATTTTACGCTTATATCACCGTTGCTTTCCTTGGCCGACTGTGCGAGCAGGGGAATGCCCAACCCCACTTTTCTCGTGGTCCTGGTGGTATAAAAGGGGTCTGTGGCATTTTCGAGCAGTTCCTCGCTCATACCCTTCCCGTTATCGCTCATCTCAACAGTAAGGAGGTTCTCTCCGGTATCTTCGGTTATCTTCACCTCGATCCTGGTCGCATCGGCGGTTATACAGTTTTCGACAACGTCGAGTATATGTAATGACAGGTCTTCCATTATTCCCAGACCACTTTCCGTCCATCGAGGTTATTGAATGCCAGCGTCATCTCTTCTATTGTCGGTTCGTGCATGAAAAAACTTACTGTTCTTTTGCCTATATCCTGCGGATAGTGCGCATCGGATGAGGATATCCAGGCATATGAACTATACATCTTAAATGCTATTTCAGCGGTATTCCTGTCCATATTGCGGGACATCTCAAGCGCGTCGAAACCCATATCCTCTGTGATAAAGCCGAGCTGTGAGATAATGCTGAATGCCTCTTTGTCTATGTGTGAGGCCACAGCCAGCCCCCCGAGTGAGTGTATCGTGTTTATAATGTCCTGGGCCGGGAGCAAAGTCCCGCCGATTAGCAGCCGCTTGTTGAACCCGGTCACCTCGTCATTTTCATTGGCGACGATCTGTTCGCCGTACATCTTTTCATCATTTTCAATTGGCAGCATATTGGCGTATACAATGTCCTGGAGCGCGATCACGGTTTCGACTTTATTGAAAAGGGCGATGATATGCGCCTCTTCGGAGGATGCGATCTCCATACCCGCAAGCACTGTAATGTCCTTGTCCAGAGCGGCCCTCTGCGCTGCGAGCACATTCTCCGCGGAGTTGTGGTCGGTCACGGCTATTATATCTATCCCTTTTTCAGCGGCTGCGTTTACTACGGCAAGGGGTGACATGTTGAGGTCGGCGCAAGGGGAGAGACAGGTATGGATGTGGAGGTCTGCCTTGAATTCTTTCAGCATTTATTAATTTAGCACATTCACTGCCGCACTGCTGAAATTTGTTCGCTCATATCGAGGTTGAACTTGCTATGCAGATTATAATAATGCTAAACATTGACTGGTCAATCAGGGATTGACAATCCCAAACACACCATGTATAATAATTTCATGTATTATGCCCGGTCAGTCACAGACAACGCATTAAGGCTCTTCAAACAGTATCCGATTGTCACTATAACGGGCCCCAGGCAGTCAGGTAAGACGACCCTCTGCAAGAGGATATTTAATAAGCTTGATTATGTTTCCCTGGAAGATATCACAAATCGGGCATTTGCGGAAAATGACCCTCTTCAGTTTCTTAATAAATACGCCAAAGGAGCTGTCATCGATGAAGTCCAGCGGGTACCGTCGCTGATTTCTTACCTTCAGACCTTTGTTGACAATAAAGGCAGGAACAGTCTGTTTGTTCTAACCGGGAGCAGGCAGTTTGAACTGATGGATTCGATCAATCAATCACTGGCAGGAAGAACAGCGCTGATCAGGCTGCTGCCCTTCTCTTATGATGAGATTTATACAGGGAAAAAACCATTACTTGAAGAAGTTCTCTACAGGGGGTTCTACCCGAGGATCTTTGCGGAAAAACTTGATCCAACAGAGATGTATTCCTTTTATACAAACACATATCTCGAGAGGGATGTGAGGCAGATAATCAATGTGCAGGACATAAGGACCTTTGAAGTTTTTCTGAAATTATGCGCAGGCAGGAATGCACAGGTCTTAAACTACTCAGCCATTGGAAATGACTGCGGTGTTGATAATAAGACCGTCAAGAAATGGCTGTCTATACTTGAAGCAAGCTATATAATAAAGCCTGTTTCACCTTACTACAAAAATCTGAACAAACGCCTTGTCAAGTCACCTAAGCTCTACTTTTATGATACCGGACTGGTCTGTTACCTCCTCGGAATTCACAACCCCCGGCAGTTAGAGAACCACCCTCTGGCAGGAGCGATTTTTGAGTCCTTTGTTTTTAGCGAACTCTGGAAATCATATTACAATAATATCAGGAGCGACAACCTCTTTTATTTCCGCGATACCCGCGGTAGAGAAGTTGACGGTATTCTGGATAAAGTTGTCTCGATCAGTCAGTTTGAAATAAAAAAAAGCTCAACTATCAGTAGTTCCTTTTTCAAGACTCTTGAGTATCTCAAGACACTGACTCTTCCTGTAGATAAGAGTTTTCTGATTTATGGGGGGGACGATACCTTCCTCAGGGAGGGTACATGGATCATCTCATGGCGGGACATCAGCAGAGTACTGGAACTTGAAGAACTGCCCTCTGAGTGATATTGAGTTTATTCTCGATATGAGGCATGTCTGTATACTGTAATTCCTGACAGCTGTTACCTTTCTCGAAAAGAGTTATCATCATGTGCTGACATGGCCCGGAACAGGTTCGAAGTTCTTGAAATTACTCTCGTTATGGTATATACTATTGGTAATACCACTAAAACGGAGGGGATGCCATGTCAAAAAATCTTTCATTAAAAGTCAGGGACGAGATTTTCATAGAAACGGAAGACATTATCGGGAAGATCGATAAACCAAGAAACGCTTACATTAACGAGGCATTGCATTATTACAATAAATTCATGAAACGAAAAATGATGAAGCAGCTTTTGAAAAAAGAGTCCCGTCTGGTATCAGCATCTTCTATGGAGGCGCTGCATGAACTCGAACTCATAGAAGATGAAATACCCGAATGACAATAAGCAAGTTTCATATATACACCGCTGACCTCAATCCTAAGTTCGGGACCGAGCCCGGCAAGACAAGGCCGGTAGTGGTGGTCCAGACCAACCTCCTGAACAAAGAACATCCGAGTACGATCATCTGTCCCGTCACAACGCGCGTTCAGCCGAAGGCCGAGATCTTGCGGATCCATCTTAAAAAAGGGGAGGCGGGTCTGAAAAAGGATTCCGATATCATAGTCGACCAGATCAGGGCCATAGATAATAAACGGTTCAGGGACCATTTGGGTGTAATCAGCGCAAGGAACAAAAAGAAACTGCTTCAGAGTTTGAGAGTGATCATTCTTGAATAGGGTCAGAGGGAGATATAAATTGTGCAGATTATAGTAACGCCACACGGGGGCTGGTCAATTTGAAGTGCAAATATATTTTTTGGGTTAATAGGCAGCTGCTAATTTTTCATCTAATAGTTTCTGATTCAAGAAGAGCTCTTTGCTCCCCACAAAGATATCAGCTAAATAGCGGTCGTATTTGTCCTTGCGGTATGTTTTGATCGTGATGATTTTTGGTTTTTTGAGTATTTCTTCGACAAAGGTTTTGGCTTTTTTGCCCTTTGGTGTTGGGAGCTCCGGTGTGTCGATACCGCGAAGCCGCAGTTTCTCAAGCAACTTCAGTTGCGCCGTCCCCGCATCTTAGATTTGCAAAGGACCCAACGTAGTTTAAGAATTAAACTATAGGGGACTGTAAATCTGCAGGGGGGAGGTTCAACCTCGACCTGAACGGACAATTTCAAGGGCCTGCCTGTCCGGTAGGCAGGCTGACCCCGTTTTCGTTTGTCAGTTCAATCATTCTTCGTTCTCTGATCAATTCTGCAAGCAACTCTTCTTCAGTGGGCAGGTAAAGCTTATATCGTGATGCGAATATCTGACTATTACCTTCAGGAAGAGTATAGCGAACCACTGCCTCGCTCTTATCTGTGCACAACACAATTCCAATGGGAGGATTCTCACTTTCATCCGTAATATCTCGCTGATAATAATTAACATACATTTGCATTTGTCCAAGGTCCTGATGAGTGAGTTCACCGACTTTGAGGTCAATTAGCACAAAACTGTGCGTCAGACGGTTATAGAACACCAAGTCGATAAAGAAATGACGCCCGTCCAATGTTATCCTCTGCTGCCTTGCCATGAACGCAAAGCCTTTGCCCAGCTCAAGAAGAAACTGCTTTAATTTGTCAATCAGTGCACTTTCCAGGTCTTTTTCCAGAAACCGACTGCCCTGACTGATACCGGCAAATTCCAGAACATAGGGGTCCTTAACAAGATCTTCAGGACTCTGGATCTCATGTCCTTTTGCTGCCAAACACTTAACTCCTTCTTTATCACGGCTGAGGGCTAGACGATCAAACAATAGTGAATTGATCTGTCTCGAAAGTTCGCGGGTTGACCATCCGGCATTTGCTGTCTCTGCCTCATAAAACTCTCTCGCTTCGGTCTTTTCCACACGCAAAAGCAGGCGATAGTGTGTCCAGGATAATTCTCGACGCAGTGCGTCGATTTTTGGATATGCCATGAAGAATGCCCGCATATTCCATAGGTTAGACTTATCAAACCCTTTGCCAAACTCTTTGGAAAGCCTCTTGGAAAGCTCTGTGATAAGCTGTTTTCCATACTTGGCACGGCTCACACCACTTTGCTCTTCCTCAACGATTAGCCTGCCTATTTCCCAGTAACAGGCAACCATTTCAGAATTAACTGCCTGCAAAGCCCTGGCTCTGGCATTTGTCAGAACATCTCTGATTTGTCCATAAATTTCTGTTATATTCTGGTTGGGCTTTTGGTTCATGAGATAAGGAATTTTAGAATACTGATGGGAGATAGTGAACTGATAGTTTTTACAGGTGAGCAAA
The DNA here is from genome assembly GCA_002897915.1 of bacterium BMS3Bbin09. Classification (GTDB taxonomy): domain Bacteria; phylum Nitrospirota; class Thermodesulfovibrionia; order UBA6902; family UBA6902; genus BMS3Abin09. Next base: position 13,792 of record BDTS01000105.1, read on the forward strand.
TTGGCAAGAGGCGATAGGCTATAGGCAATGGGCGAGAACGGATTCAGGAAACTAATTGTATGGCAAAAAGCAAAAAACCTTGCTGTTATAATTTATAAAATAACATATGGTGTCGCGTCTCCAGATTCCAGAGGCTCGCTGAGGAATGGAGACCTGACACCTTCCGCTTGCTTGCGGGTTTGCAGAGCAAAGTAGCTTTGTGCAAAAGCAATGGGTTCTTTACGGGGATCGCCGTTTTGGGCAATCAAATAACACGCATAGCGGGTAAGCATGAAATCTTCGATTGATCTCTCAGCTCCA
>BDTS01000106.1 GCA_002897915.1 bacterium BMS3Bbin09
GTCTCTTTTCTTGTGGCGGCATTGAACGGACTTTTATTTGATCTGCTCGTTAACCGGGAAAGTAAGTGGCGGACGACAGCCAGTGTCCTTTATGCAGTTCTTCTTGCTGTAGTTCTCTTCTACGGCTCCGGGAGGCTGGCTGAAGGCGAAGACGGCAGGGAGTTCAAGGTAAGCGTTATACAGGGGAATATATCTCAGGACAAAAAATGGGACGCCAGGTTCCAGAAAGAGGTCATTGATACGTATAAAAGGCTTACGCTCAAGGCCATGCCCGAAGGCCCGGACATGATCGTCTGGCCCGAGACCGCGCTCCCTTTTATATTCGGTTACAATGAGGACCTTACCGAAGAGACCCTTTCTTTTCAGAAAGGGCTTGAGACATACCTCCTTTTCGGCAGCATTCTGCTGAATAGCACGGAACCAGGCGGATCCAGTTTCACAAACAGCGCGGTCCTTCTTTCGCCACAGGGGGACGTAGCCTCTGTCTACGATAAGATGCATCTTGTGCCCTACGGTGAATATGTTCCGTTCAGGAATCTTATTCCGTTTGTCAGGAGGTTGACTGCAGGGATCGGGGATTTCATTCCCGGCGAGGAATACCTGGTCATGAAGACCCCCTTTGCGAAGATCGGCAACCTTATTTGCTATGAGATCATATTCCCGGGCCTGGTCAGGAGTTTTGTCGAGAAAGGAGCCAATGTGCTGGTGACGATAACGAATGATGCCTGGTTCGGCCGTACTTCCGCGCCCTATCAGCATTTTGCGATAGCGGTATTCAGGGCAATCGAGAACAGGGTGCCGGTAATAAGATCCGCTAACACCGGGATATCCGGCTTTATAGATACCAGGGGAAGGATCAGTAAAACAAGCGATATCTTTGTCGAGGCGGTCCTGACCGAAAAAGTAGCGGTTGGGACGAGCAGAAGTATCTATACTGAGTATGGGGATATCTTCGCGTATTTATGCATAGCAGGCGCCATGCTGATTATCATAAGGAATATTGCTTACTCCAGGCCCTTCTTGGAGACCTCTTCTTCAAAGAACTTCTGATAGAGTACCTCCCATTCCGAGCTGCCCTCGTATATCTTCTTTGAGTAGGATTCGAGCTTTTTCGTGACCTTTTCTTCTATGTTTTCAGCGATCTTCAGCTCTCTTTCGATAGTGGTCCTCATCTCGCGCCTGATAGTCCCATCGTCGGTAAGAGGAGTCATGGTTCCTTGACTGAGAAGGGCCTTCAGGATTACATGTGTGATGTGGCGTATCTTATCGTCCGAGAGTCTCATATTACAATATTGCGTTCCCTTAAGATCTTCTGTTTTGTCATATTAAATAGCCTCTGGTAATCAAGCTGTCCCTTCTCGATCTCAGCGTCATACTGTCTCAACATCTCTTTGATCTCGTCATTGAGCCTGTCTTCGACCATAAGCTCTTCAAGCAGCAACTTTTCAATAAGCGCTACAACCTGGTCATTTGGATCTCTTAACCTGACCAGTTCATTCTTCAGGAGATCTCTTAAGATCTTTTTAGAGATGCCTGGCACCCAACCCTTTGGAATTCTCATTATTTCTCTATTTTTCTATAAATGGTATCAGGGCTATGTTACGCGCCTTCTTAATGGCCCGTGTAAGTTCTCTCTGGTGTTTTGTGCAATTTCCTGTCATTCTGGCGGCTATGATCTTACCCCTTTCGGTAAGAAAGGTTCTGAGAGTTCTTATGTCTTTATAATCTATGAACACGATCTTATCTGCACAGAATTTGCAGAATTTTCTTTTTTGAAATTTTCTATATGGTTTTTTCAATTTATTTATCCTCTATTATCTTTAATTTAATTTTTTAAAATGGTTCAATGTCCGTAGTTTCCTCTGGAGCAGGGGCCGTTCCGCCGCCTGAACTTTGGTCCGAAGTGCTCTGTCTTCTGGACATGAAGCGTACGTTCTGGGCAACAACCTCGTGCTTGCTTCTCTTCTGCCCGTCCTCGGTCTCCCAGCGGCTTTCCTGGAGCCTTCCTTCAACGAGAACGTTGCTTCCTTTATTAAGGTATTGCCCGCATGTGTCAGCCTGCTTGCCGAAAACGACAATGTTTATGAAAGTGACTTCTTCTTTCATCTCTTCGCCCTGTTTATACTTGCGGTTGACAGCCAGACCGAAATTACAGACCGAGGTGCCCTGGGGCGTGTATCTCAGTTCGGGGTCTCTTGTAAGGTTACCGATAAGGATGACTTTATTGAACATTATTTCCCCTCCGGCGATCCTGCTTCCTCTCCAACTGCTTTTTTTACGGTCTCTGCGGCCGCTTCCTGGACAGGGGCTGTATCGCTGACTTTATCATCTGTTTTTGGTTTTGGGAGTATGGCTTCGATCTGTGCTTTCTTTACATACTTTACGACCATGAACTTGATGATGGAGTCAATTACCTTGCATAACTTTTCGAGTTCGAGGATGGTTGTTGGGGGTGCCTTGAAATAAAAGAGAAAATAGTTGCCTTTCTGGTGTTTGTTCAGCTCGTAAGCAAGCTTACGGCGACCCCAGTTCTCGGTCTTGAATATTTCTCCGCCCTGCTTGGTGATCATGTCCTTTATCTTGGTGACAGTCTCTTCTGCGGCGCTGTCGTCAAGGTTTGCATCAAGGATCATAACCTTTTCATAATAATTCATTAATACCTCCATATGGGTTTATTCTTTCCGCCCGGACCTTAAAAAAGCCCTTTATAATGCGGAAGACCAGCCCCTACACCTATTTGTAAGAGCAAAGAGTCTAATTTTATAGCATAATGTAGCCGGAAAAAGCAATAAACCCAGTATAAATAAAGGGCTATGGGCGAGAGGCAATAGGCGATAGGAAAAGATTGAAACCCATTGCCCATTGCCTATTGCCCCTGGCCACGCTGTCTATGTTTTTAGTATGTCCCTTGCTTCCCGGGTGTAATCATTCCCTTTTTCATATAGATAGAGCGGCGGATCGATCTTGAGCCATATGCCGCCTCCCTTAACCGCCTCGATCATGACCATTTTGGCCTCTTCGCTCTGCCGGGAGTGGACAAAGCGCATCCTTTTTGGCTCGAGCCTGGACGCCCTGAGCAGGCTTATAAGTTCAGCGAGCCTGAAGGGGTGGTAGATCATATAGAACCTGCGGTTATGCTTGAGCAGATACGCGGCCGTGCTTATGAGGTCCGGGAGGCTGATCTCTATCTCGTGTCTTGCTATGGCCCTCTCTTCGTCTGTGCTCATGCGCCCGGTCTTTGGCTTCCTAAAAGGGGGGTTAGAAAATACAAAGTCGAAGCCATTTGCAGGGAACTCCTTCTTGAGCTCCTTCATATCCATCGAAAGGATATTGATATTATCTTTTAGATCATTGAGTTCCGTGTTTTTCCTGGCACGTTCCGCAAGGGGCTCCTGTATCTCGACCGCGGTTATCTCTGCATTCTTGAGCCTCTTTGCGAGCAGGATGGATATTATCCCTGAGCCCGTTCCGAGCTCTATCCCCTTCTCGAGACGTTTTGCTGTAATAAAGTCCTCGAGCAGGATCGCGTCTATGCTGAAGCGGTAGCCCTCTTTTGACTGAATGATCTTTACATCCTTGATCGTATCGAGGGTTTCGTCTTTGTTAGGGTCTAAGTGTGATTTCATAATATAATTGTCTCGTAAGGGCTGGTTTCAAACCAGCCCTTACAATTTTACTATATTTGTTTTGTACTGTGGCATTATATTAACAATATGAAAAGAGGTGACAATAGAGCGGGTTTATTAGTCATTGTTTTATTGCTGGCATGCGTCAGTGCATTTGCATATTATTTTGTACCTTCCGGGCCGATATCCGGATCAATATCCTATGTTGAGAAAGGGAATAATAATAAATTAAAAAAGAGAGCATCAAGATTAAGGGCCGATAAAAAAAGAACTGCTGCTAAAACCGCAAAAGAGTCTTCCAAAGAACTGAAGATCCCCAAGGAAGTCATAACGGGATGGGTTACTATAGTCGATCCCTGGGGAGGGGAAATTAACAAGTTCAGAGCAGGATTGGCCGGGGACGGCTGGCTGGCTCTCCCTGCCAGAGCCTGCCTTGGTGGAAATGCCTGGTATTTTGAATCTGATTCCGGCCGGGAAGCCGGGATCTCCGGAGGGTTGTGGGTAAAAGGGGATAAAGTAGGATTGTGGCATCTTGTAAACGTTCCCGGCAGTTATGACGGGCCCGGGATTGCCTCCTGGAATGAAAATGAATCTGTTTCATGGAAAAGCATTGAGTCGGCCAATGTGTATCATTCTATTAAATTGTATCCCGGCCTTACCGAGGGTTTTTTTATATCAACGTCTTTACCAGATAACATTGATGAATCAGGGGTCTTTATCCAGAACGACATGATAGTCGGCTGGTCTTTTGGCGGAACATCCGGCAAAGGTTTTATGTGGCCCGGCAATGCAGAGAAGCCGCTGGAATACAGGACGTTGGTTAAATATTTTTACGATATCACCTTTGCAAACGGCCGTGAAGAAAAATTCGCCAGGGCTTTATCTATAAAACAGGACAATATGGCTCTCGTCCAGCTTGCTTCATTTATTGAAGGCTTCAAGTTGCGGCCGAAACTGTTGTTAGAGGATACCCCCGATCATTTATTGCCTGAAGCGATCATTAAGCGTATGCGCGTTATTGTTATCAATGCCATGCATCGTGATGAAGGAAGTAAAGTCGTTGATATGTTAAGCAGTCAGACATTGAGGCAGATCAATGATATTGGTTTGTTTATCGACCTTGTTCCGGTTATTGACTCTGTTCAAGGTTTTGAGACGGCAATAAACGCAATAGAGGATACCGGAGCATATATTGTTCAACAACTCGGAAGGGAAGTTCCGGAACTTAACAGTCTCCACCGTCATTTATATCAGGACTGGCTGAAGTCTCTACTTTCTGATGGTGAAGAGGACAGGGGATCGCAGATCTACACTGAAGCAAAATATTTTTATCCCGATGATCCTGACATCCATCTGTTAGGGGTTGAACTAAAGCTTCTGAGCGGCGATTGGGAGGGTGCAGAGCGCTTATTATATATGAAAAATTATCCGTCTGCTTTTCAGATCCGTTTCGAACTTCTTGCCAGCCGTATCTCTGAGATGAAGGGGGAGGAAGAGAAAATTGTCATACGCTTCGAGCGCGGATCGAACAAAATAATGGTGACAGCAGCAGTCAACGGATCAGTCAATCAGGATTTTATGGTTGATACCGGGGCCACTATAGTTACCATTCCTTCATCAACTGCCGATAAACTTGGTTTGGATGTTGTTCACGGACAGAATATGATCTCAACTGTAGGAGGCCCTGTCAAAGCCGGTGAAGTAATTATTGATGCGATAGAGATCGATGGATGGGTAGAGTACAATGTCAGGGCTTTTGTTGTCGACATCCCTGATCAGCCGGGGCTTGGCTTGCTCGGCCTGAATTATCTCGGGAGGTTTCAGATGGACCTGAAACCCGAAGAGGGGACCCTGCTGCTTTCACCGCGATAATTACATATTCGGTATGATCTTTGATAGCTTATCAAATCCATCAATTATAAAATCCGATCCTTCCAGATAACTCCTGTCCCTGAAGCCATAAGTAACTCCGATCACCTTTATCCCCGCGGCCCTGCCTGCCTCAACATCAAAATTGCTGTCGCCTATAATGGCGGTCTCTTCTTTTGATACCCCGAATTTCTCCATAAGATTGAGGATAGGGACGGGTGAGGGCTTTTTCTCGCGCACGCTGTCGCTTCCCCATAGGATCTCGAAATGCTCCAGTATCCCGAGGTCGCCAAGGATCTTTCTTGAGAATCCCTCCCTCTTGTTCGAGAGGATAGCCATTTTGTAGCCAATAAGTTTCGAGAGGGTTTCCTTTACATGCGGATATAGCCTGGTATTGTCCATCAGATGTACTGAATAGAAGTCGATGTACCTGCGGGTAATGATTTCAAGTGCCTCCGGGCTGTCTCCGCCCTTGAGAGTCTGGACAAGTGACGAGAAGAACTTTGTCAGGCCTGACCCGACCATCATCATCGTCTCTTCAACGGAATATTTTTTCCCGCCAAAGGGTTCCACGCAGTAGTTCAGTGCGTCAGTGATGTCCTGCGCTGTGTCTGCCAGAGTGCCGTCCAGGTCGAATATCAGCAGTTTTAGCATAAGGTAGACATTATAACAAAAGGTGCGGCAGTATGGGGAGCTGTCCCTTTATCATTCTGTCTGTCTAACTCTTTTCCGCTTGTTCTCTTCATATCGAAGCTGCAGTATTTCAACAAAAAGCGCGAAACCCATAGGCAAATAAATATACGCTTTTGGGACATGCTTGTGCATTCCTTCCATGAAAATTGTAATGCCGATGGTTATTAGAAAAGCCAGGGCGAGTATTTTAAGCGATGGTCTTTGTAAAATAAAATCTCCAACCGGTTTGGCAAAAGCCAGAATTACCAGGAATGACACAATTACAGCTGCAATGATTATCCATATTTTATTTGTTAAGCCGATTGCGGTAATAACTGAATCTACTGAAAATACAATGTCCAGTATAACAATTTGCGTGATGACGCTAAAAAAAGTTTTAGTTCCGGTATTAACATAGGGGTCATGTTCTTCCTTTAGCTCTATGGTGTTATGAATTTCCCGAACAGCCTTATATAAAAGAAACAGCCCGCCCGCAAGAAGTATGATATCCCGTATCGAAAATGAAAATAGAATGTTACTTGTATGAGTTGCAAGCTTTAGCAGAACCATAAGCATCACGATCCTTGCAAGCAGGGCTATCGCTAATCCTAATACTCTTGCTTTGTTTCTTTGTGATTCCGACACTCTCTCAACAAATATAGAGATGACAAGTATGTTGTCAACTCCGAGCACCAGCTCTAAAGCAATTAGTAATGATAATAATGCAAATGAATCAGCCATGACAATAAATTTATATTTTTACGGGTTTTTCGTCAAAACGGGGGGAGAAGTTTATGCCATGCCCACTGGAAGTATAAATTTTCCCTGCCAGTTTGGCAAGAAAAATAATTACGAATTATCAATTATTCAAATAAACTCCCCCTGAGCAACCATAACAACCCTTCCTCCGACATGCACCTCTATATTCCCGTCCGTATCTTCGGCCCTTAGATATAGCAATGAAGGTCTGCCGATCTCGTATCCCTGTTCGACCCGGACATTTACATTCTCATCCCCGAAGTACTTGTTCTTTGACAGATAAGCCGCGAGACAGCCGTTCGCGCTCCCTGTTGCGGGGTCCTCGGGTATGCCGTAATAGTCCGCGAACATCCTCGCGTTCAGGTCATTCTCAGTTTCATAGGTTTCAGGGGAGAATATGAATATCGCCTTTGCGGATATGCCCTTGATCAGGCTGTAATATTTATCTCTATCGATTCGTGCGGCCCTTACGTCATTCAGCGTTTTAAGCGGAACTATGATAAAAGGTAAACCGGTCGAGACATCTTGAACAGGGAACTTCTCGTCTATTGTGTCAGGGCCGAGATTCAGAACTTCCGCGACCGCTTTGATGTCGAATGTATCCCCGAACACGGGTTCCTGTTGCTTCATCCAAATCTTGTCCGGATCGTCCCCATTGTATTTGATCGCCACCGGGACCTGCCCCACTTCCAGATTGAGCTTTATTTTTTTTATGGGCTTTTTAACGACTTCCCGCAATATCACATACGCGGTCCCGATCACAGGGTGGCCGGCAAAAGGCACCTCTCTTTCAGGGGTAAATATACGTACCTTGTATCCGTTGTCCTTCATCTTGTCCGAGACAATAAAGGTCGTCTCGGAATAGTTCATCTCCTTTGCGATCCGCTGCATCTCTGCGTCAGGAAGTTGTCCGGCGTTGTGGAAAACAGCTAGCTGGTTGCCTGAGTACCTTGCTTCGGCAAATACGTCAACGATGTTGAATTTCAGTTTCATTGTTTCCTGCCCTTCGATTGTGGATAACTCCTTAATAAAGTCAGATTATATATTATCCTGAAAGAAATAAAAAACTGTGGCGCCCACAACTCCTTTGCTTTACACGGACTTTTATAATGTGATAGTATTAATGTCGCTTAACAAGGGATTTTTTACCTGTTTTCAGGAGAAATATATATGAGAGTCGCTATCGGCATAGACATCGGGGGTACAAACACTAAATTCGTACTCGTTTCAGAGGATGGAAAGGTGCTGCGGAGCGAACAAATCCCTACGCCCTCCGTATCCGACGACGATAAGGAAAAGATGGATGACCTCCTGGTCAAGAACCTGAGAGCATTTCTGAGCAAGGGAGAAGAGTCCGGGATCGCCGGGATCGGCATGGGCGTTGCCGGCCTCATAGACAGGAAGCACGGGAAGGTAATAATGTCCCCGAACATCACAACGATCAACAATATTGCAATAAGGGACAGGCTCGAAAAGGAATTCTCGCTGCCGGTCATACTCGAAAATGACGCAAACACTTACGCCTACGGCGAAAAGTGGGTAGGTGCCGGGAAAGAGCTCAACAATTTCTTTGTCCTTACTATGGGTACCGGCCTGGGTGGCGGCCTCATTTACAACGGTGACCTGTACGAGGGTCCGGCCGAGATAGGCCATATGACCATCGTGCCGAGCGGCCGTTACTGTACATGCGGCAGCTACGGTTGTCTAGAATCATACGCTTCGGGCAGGGCGATCGTTGACAGGGTAGTATCATCACTCGAAAAAGGGGCCGAGAGCCTGCTCTCAGAATGCTGCGAGGGCAACTTTTATAAGATAACGCCCGAGATCGTTTATCAGACCGCAATGGAAGGCGACAGCCTTAGCAGAGAGGTCTTCAGGGAGGCCGGGCATTTCCTCGGCATAGGAATCGCGAACCTTATAAACCTGCTGAACCTTGAAGCGGTCATCATCGGCGGAGGCCTTATCGGCGCATGGGACCTGTTCATCGGAGACATAAAAAAGGAAGTCGCAAAAAGGGCGTTCAAGCCTCTTTCCGCCAACGTGGAGATAATCAAAAGCACCCTTTCGCATGATGCCGGCTCCATAGGCGCCGCAGGCCTTCTCCTCAATAAAATCTCGGGAAATCCCGGCAAGCCTTCCTCATAAATTCATGTCTGAAAGCAATATAAGAAATTTTTCGATCATTGCGCATATTGATCACGGCAAGTCCACCCTGGCCGACCGTATCCTTGAATTTACCGGCGCACTCACTGAGAGGGAAATGACCACAAAGCAGGTCCTCGACTCAATGGACCTGGAGCAGGAACGCGGCATAACCATAAAGGCCCACGCAGTGACACTAAGCTACACAGCATTGGACGGAAAAGAATATAAGCTCAACCTTATAGACACACCGGGGCATGTTGATTTCTCCTATGAAGTCTCTCGGAGCCTCGCCTCGTGCGAAGGCGCACTGCTGATAGTTGACGCCTCCCAGGGCGTTGAGGCCCAGACCCTCGCCAACACCTATCTGGCAGTCGAGAATGACCTTGAAATAATCCCTATCATAAACAAGATCGACCTTCCGGGCGCGGAACCGGAGAGGGTAAAGGAAGATATCGAGGAATCCATCGGCATCGACTGCAGCGAGGTAATACTTATATCGGCAAAGGAGGGCACAGGCGTAGAAGACGTGTTGGAAGCAATAGTCAAAAAAGTTCCGCCCCCTGCCTCAGACAGCTCCCTGCCACTGAAGGCCCTGACCTTCGATTCCTGGTTCGACAATTACCAGGGGGTTATTTTGCTCGTGAGGATCTTCGAGGGGGAAGTTAAAAAGGGCTCAAAAATATTGTTCGTGGCAACTCAAAAAACATATGAGGTACTTGAGGTCGGCATATTCACCCCGAACAAAAAAGTCATAGACTGCCTTAAGGCAGGAGAAGTCGGTTATATAAACGCGAGTATACGGACTATGGCAGACACAAAGATCGGCGACACGATTACCGACGCAGAACGCCCGACCGCAGAGCCATGCGCCGGATACAAGGACATCAAGCCTATGGTATTTTCAGGGCTTTATCCGACAGAGACTAACCAGTATGAAGAACTGAAGGATGCGCTTGAAAAACTACGCCTGAACGATGCATCGTTCAGTTACGAACCGGAGTCCTCCACCGCGCTTGGCTTCGGTTTCCGTTGCGGCTTCCTCGGGCTTCTCCATATGGAGATAATAAAAGAGCGGCTCGAGAGAGAGTTCTCCCTTTTCCTCATCAATACCGCGCCGACCGTTGTTTACAAGGTCATACAGCTGAACGGGGAGATAGTCTTCATCGACAGCCCGGCAAAAATGCCCGAACAACCTGAGAGCATCGAAGAGCCCTTTGTCAAATTAACCATATTCGTACCCTCGAAATACATAGGCAATATCCTCGATCTCTGCCAGGAAAGGCGGGGCGCGCAAAAGGCCTTTGATTATATAGGCAAAGACAGGATAATCGTCACATACGAGCTCCCTCTGAATGAGATTTTGTGGGATTTTTATGATAAACTAAAATCTTCATCGAGCGGGTATGCCTCAATGGACTATGAATTCATCGGATACAGGGAAGCAAATCTCATAAAGCTTGATATCCTGTTAAACGGTGAACCGGTCGACGCCCTTTCCCTGATCGTACACAGAGACCAGGCCCAGTTCAAGGGCAGACAGGTGGTCGAAAAATTGAGAGGAGTCATCCCCCGACAGATGTTCGACGTAATGATCCAGGCGGCCATAGGGCGAAAGATCATCTCGAGGGAAACTATAAAGGCAATGCGGAAGAACGTCCTTGCCAAATGCTATGGCGGCGATGTATCAAGAAAAAGAAAGCTCATTGAAAAGCAGAAAGCGGGAAAGCGCCGGATGAAACAGGTCGGCAATGTAGAGATCCCACAGGAAGCGTTCCTTGCCGTGCTAAAGGTGAAATAGGAGATTATATATGAAAACAACTAAATCAAAATTCAGGGAATATACTGAAGCGATAATAATTGCCGTCTTTCTGGCCCTGTTGATAAGGGCGTTCGTGGTGCAGGCATTCAAGATACCGTCTGGCTCCATGCTCGAGACCCTTCAGATCGGTGACCATATCCTGGTAAATAAATTTATTTACGGGTTAGTTTTTCCTTTTACCGACAACAGGATCCTGATCTTCAATACCCCCAGGAAAGGGGATATCATTGTCTTTTCATTCCCCGGGAACAAGGAAATCCGGGAGTGCACAAGCCTGTCGAGCAACCTGTCAGCAAGGGTCGGTAACGCTGTCAAGCGCGGAAACCCTTTTTACCTGTTCACGGACGACTGCAGAGATTTCATTAAGAGAGTCGTTGGTGTCGGCGGCGACACGATAGAGATAAAGAACAAAAAGGTCTATGTCAACAATGTGTTGCGCGATGAGCCCTATACCATATATAAGGATGATAAAATAGATCCCAGAAGGGACAATTTCGGGCCGTTCACCGTACCCCGAAGGAGCGTTTTCGTTATGGGGGACAACCGCGACCAGAGCTACGACAGCCGTTTCTGGGGTATCGTGGATATGAACGAGATAAAAGGTAAAGCATTCATAATATACTGGTCATGGAACAGTGAAGGGGGCCTGCTCGACAAAGTACGCTGGAACAGGATAGGGAAAGCACTTAAGTAGACTCACGGGCCTTCCCGTTATTGTATAAGGATAGATCATGTTTACCGGATTAGTTGAAATATTAGGCAATGTCACCTCGACAAAGAAGACTGGGAACGGCATCAGATTGTCCCTCAAGCCAACCAATAGCTTTGAGGTCGCGCTCGGAGACAGTGTCGCTATCAACGGGGTCTGTCTCACGGTCACTGCCTTTAACGGCGAGATATCTTTCGATGTATCCCCAGAAACACTGAAGAGCACGGGCCTCGGAGAGCTGAAGGCGGGGGATGTGGTAAACCTCGAGAGGGCAATGCGGCTCTCGGACCGCCTCGGCGGGCACATCGTGACCGGCCATGTAGACGGGATCGGGACAATTACAAGTAAAAAAACCGATGGGGAATATACATTTTATAGTGTTGAATCTCCTCCGGCAGTATTAAAATATATCGTTCAAAAAGGTTCCGTGGCAATAGACGGGATAAGCCTGACAGTGGTAGAATCTGATAAAAGATCTTTCCGCATCGCGATTATCCCCCATACCCTGATTGCGACAAATATCGGGAGCAAGGGTATCGGCGACAGGGTCAACCTCGAAGCGGACATTATTGGTAAATATGTCGAAAAGCTGCTGGGCAAAGGCGCTGCCGGCCCGGGCCTTATGGATCTTTTGAAACAGGAAGGATTTACGGATGAGTAAGACAAAGAGCGCAACCAAGAAAAAAGGAACAGCCAAAAAGGTAAAGTTCCATACCATAGAAGAGGCCATCGAAGATATAAAGGCCGGGAAGATGGTTGTCCTGATCGATGACGAGGACAGGGAGAATGAGGGCGACCTCACGATCGCCGCTGAAAAGATCACTCCCCAGGCAATAAACTTCATGGCAAAACACGGCCGGGGGCTCATATGCCTCTCTCTGACCCCCGAGAGGGTCGAAGATCTCAAGCTGCCAATGATGACGGATACGAACACATCGAGCTTCGGCACGCCCTTTACTGTCTCGATCGAGGCAAAGAAAGGCGTGACAACAGGGATCTCGGCCGCTGACAGGGCAAAGACGATCAAGACAGCTATAAACCCGAAGACCAAACCTAACGACTTAGCGACTCCCGGACATATCTTCCCATTGCGGGCGCAGGCAGGCGGAGTACTCAAGAGGGCCGGACAGACAGAGGGCTCGGTCGATCTCGCAAAGTTTGCGGGGCTTACACCAGCAGGTGTCATATGTGAGATAATGAACGACGACGGCACCATGGCAAGGGTCCCTGAGCTCGAAAAGTTTGCGCGCAAGCATGACCTGAAGATGGTCACAATAAAGGACCTTATCCAGTTCCGCATGCGCAACCAGTGCCTTGTGACAAGAAAAGCAGAAACAACTCTCCCGACCTTACACGGCGGAGAGTTTAAGGTGATCGTTTTCGGAAACCACGTTGACGAGACTGAAAACGTTGCACTCGTAAAAGGAGACATAATGCCTGATGACGAGGTGCTTGTGAGGGTCCATTCCGAATGCCTTACAGGAGATGTCTTCGGCTCAAAGAGATGTGATTGCGGTGACCAGCTCAAGAAGGCAATGGCAATGATAAAGAAAGAGGGCAAAGGCGTGGTCCTCTATATGCGGCAGGAAGGCCGCGGCATAGGGCTCGTTAATAAGATCAAGGCATACGCGCTCCAGGACAAAGGGCTCGACACTGTTGAGGCGAACGTCAAACTCGGGTTCAAGGCGGATCTGAGGGACTACGGCATCGGCGCGCAGATACTCGTAAACCTCGGCGTACGTAAGATGCGCCTCATAACAAACAACCCGAAAAAGCTTGTCGGTCTGGAAGGATACGGCTTGAGCATGGTTGAGAGGGTGCCGATCGAGATAAACGCGCATGAAAAGAACATAAATTATCTCAAAACCAAGAAAAAGAAGATGGGTCATATATTAAAAAATATTTAACTCTGGAGGATACTATGAAAATATACGAGGGAGAGCTTCAGGCAAAAGGATTAAGGGTAGCGATTATTGTCAGCCGTTTCAATGACTTTATAACCAAAAAACTTCATGACGGCGCTATTGACGGTCTTGTAAGGCACGGCGCCTCTGAAAAGGACATTGATGTGATAAAGGTACCGGGCGCATTCGAGCTGCCGCTCGCAGCAAAGATCGTTGCCGGAAAGAAGAAACATGATGCTATAATCTGTCTCGGAACGGTCATCCGCGGTGCCACTCCTCATTTTGACTATGTTGCGGGAGAGGCAGCCAAAGGCATAGCCATGGCTTCAATGGAATCAGGTGTCCCAATCGCTTTCGGCGTCCTCACAACCGATACGATCGAGCAGGCGGTCGAAAGGGCAGGCTCCAAGAGCGGCAACAAGGGATGGGATGCCGCGATGGTGGCGATTGAAATGGCCCAGCTGTTCAAAAAATTATAATTTAATATTCAACCATGCGTAGGGGCGATTCGCGAATCGCCCCTACTTTTTTCTTATGAAACGAAGAAGATCCAGAGAATACGCGCTTCAAATACTTTTCCAGCTTGAACTCACCGGCGCCGAACTGAACGATGACATCTTAATAGAGTTTTGGAAAGGTATTGATAATGAACCGGATGACCTGAAAGATTTCGCTCACAGGATAGTGCGTGAAACCCTCGTGAACCGCGATAAAATAGATGAGATCATAATTAAAGCCGCACAGAACTGGTCCCTCGAAAGAATGGCGGTCATCGACCGGAACATCCTGAGGGCCGCCACATATGAACTCTTCTTCAGGAAGGACATCCCCAATTCAGTAGCAATTAACGAAGCGATCGAGATAGCCAAGAAGTTCTCAACTGAGGAGTCCGCCTCTTTTATAAATGGTATACTGGACAAGATTGCGAACAAGTCCAAAAAAGTGAGAACCAGCACCAAAAGATAAGTCAGGAGGTTATTTTGATACCAAGATATTCAAGACCAGAAATGGCAAGGATATGGGAACCCGAAAACAAGTTCCAGAAGTGGCTCGATGTCGAGATCGCAGCGTGCGAGGCATGGGCGGAACTGGGCGAGATACCTAAAAAGAGCCTGGCTACGATCAAGAAAAAGGCGACGTTTAATATAAAGAGGATCGACAAGATAGAGTTAAAGGTAAAGCACGATGTTATCGCTTTCCTCACATCAGTTGCCGAGAACGTCGGCCCCGACTCACGTTATATCCATAAGGGCCTGACATCTTCGGACATAGGCGACACTGCACTGGCACTCCTCATGCGCGAGGCCGCGGACATTATAATCCAGGACATCAAGGACCTGATGAAGGTACTGAGGACGAACGCGCACAAATACAAAAAGACCCTCCAGATGGGCAGGAGCCACGGCATACACGCGGAACCGACTACCTTCGGCCTGACCTTCGCGCTCTGGTACGAAGAGATGAAACGCAACCTTGCCAGGATGGAGGCTGCAAGAGAAACCATAAACTACGGACAGCTTTCGGGTCCTGTGGGGACATTTACGAGCCTTCCGCCCTCTATTGAAAAATATGTATGTAAAAAGCTGAAGCTCAGGGTCGACCCTATAGTCACGCAGGTGATACAGCGTGACAGGCACGCTGAATACATGAACACCCTGGCGCTCATTGCAGGTGCGATCGAAAAGATGTCCGTTGAGATCAGGCACCTCCAGAGGACCGAGGTGCTCGAAGCAGAAGAGCCGTTTGCAAAGGGCCAGAAAGGCTCGTCCGCAATGCCGCACAAGAGGAACCCCATTGGCAGTGAGAACCTGAGCGGACTCGCAAGGGTCGTACGCTCAAACGCAATGGCCGCAATGGAAAACATCCCTCTCTGGCACGAACGCGATATCAGCCACTCTTCTGTTGAAAGGATCATTGTCCCGGACAGCACTATCCTGATCAATTACATGCTCAAGAGGCTCACCGGCATACTTGCGGGCCTCCAGGTCTATCCTGACAGGATGAAAGAGAACATAGGCAAGAGCTACGGACTTTTCTGCTCACAGAGGGTATTGATACGGTTGACCGAAAGCGGTTTGAGTCGCGAGGACGCCTACAAGGTTGTACAGGCAAGGGCCATGGAGGCCTGGAAGCAGAAGGTGCCGTACAAGGACCTTCTGAAGCAGGACAAGGTCATAACCAAATACCTCTCGAACAAAGATATTGAGGCGCTATTTGATATGAAGTACTACACAAAGAACATTGATCTTATTTACAAAAGAGTGTTTGGGGCCGCGAAAAAGAGAAAGAAAA
Organism: bacterium BMS3Bbin09; assembly: GCA_002897915.1. GTDB lineage: Bacteria > Nitrospirota > Thermodesulfovibrionia > UBA6902 > UBA6902 > BMS3Abin09. The sequence continues at coordinate 15,796 of BDTS01000106.1, forward strand.
AATAGGATCAGTTATGCAAGAGGATAAATCAGAGCGAAGACGAGACAAAAGGCACCCGGCAAACGTCAGGACCGAGATTCTGTATAACGGCCGGGTCTATGGCGGAGTCATAGAGAACCTGTCCGCATCAGGAGCAGGGATAGTAACCGATCAGCTGGAGAAGGAAGTAGACTTTGTTCAATATGACACCTTGGAACTGAAGTTTCGGTCCACTGCCGGAGAAGAGTTTCATATAAAATGCACGATCATGTGGGCAAGTTACATCACCCCTCAAAACCTCAGATACAGAATAGGATTGGAACTCGTCGGTAAACACTGGGATGCGATCTCTCAATTTTTGTAAGCTTCCCCCTCCCTCTTATGGGGTTTCAGTTATTCTACCATGGACGGAAACAGGGAACGTTGCCAATTTAACCAGTCGTTCCAGCGGCCAAGCCGCTGAACGCTGCGCTACAATTAATGCAAATTATATCCACTTTGATGTATCCTATTTATTAAACTTACTATTAAAATTATCTAAAGGAGAAGGTTATGTTAGATCCCAAAACAATCACTCTTTATACAGGCGGGCACAAAGGCACTGAAGAATATTTCGGAGAGACTGCCGAGAGCTGGGGCATGGAAGAGATAACCTATAATTTTGAAGGTCACGAGATAAGCCGAGACCGCGGTCTTGTCATGCTTTCCGATGAAGATCTCGTGCGCGGCGGTGTGGGCCCGGACATTATCAGAAACCGCATGGAGCGTTCGTTCGCCACAACACCGATGATGCAGAAGATATTCCAGGTCCTGTTCCATATAGTAAACAACGGTTACCAGGTATTTGCGGCCGGTTGGCTGCTCTCCAACGGAACGGTCAAGGGCGGCACAGGCTGGGGGGTTGAACTGGCAAGGCTTTTCAACAGGCCGATATACCTCTTTGAACAGGACAGAAAAGAGTGGGTAAGCTGGGTAAACAATGAATGGATAACCGTGGATCCGGTCATATCCCATAAAACTATAGCTGTTACCGGCACACGTTACTTGAGCGAAGAGGGGAAAAAGGCGATTGACGAGCTTTTTAAACGCTCATTCAAAGCCCCTGTCGAATAGATCAGATCTTATCTATCGCTTTTAAAACATCTTTCCGGAGTGTTCTGAGATGTTTCAGGAACTCATCCTCCGATCTATGATTCATAAACTTTGCCGCTAGCCCGGTAACATACGTCCCTCCGGCAACCACATGCTCCTCATTCAGCCTCAGGAAGGTCTGGAGCCGCCTGTAGTATTTATATGACTTATAAAAAGTGTTTTTCCCAGGCAAGTCAACAACGCCTTTTTTGACAAGTCTGCTGAGTGCGGTCAGAGTGTTCTGCACCAGGATCTCCGGGAATTCACGCGCATTACTAAGCTGCAGCAGCTGTACATAAAATTCTATTGCTCCGACACCGCCGGGACCGAGCTTGATGTCAATGCCCTTCGATTCATTTGCCAGTTCCTTTATTATCCTGTCTCTCATTGCGGATATATCATCCTTCTTTATATTTCTTCCTTTCTCCAGTATCACCTCTTTCGCCATATTTATGAACGAGCGTCCGAGCCTCTGATTGCCGCCAACCGGCCTGGCCTTCAGAAGCGCCTGTATCTCCCAGTTCCGGGCGTTCTTCATATAGTAGGCCCTGTATCCCTTAATGTCTTGCGCGAGTATGCCCCTTGCACCGTCCGGCCTTAGTCTGGTATCAACACTGTAGAGTATTCCCATGTCCGTGTATGCGGTCAGTATCTTCATTACCTTTTCCGCGGCTGTCATGGCCTCAGGGGTCTCGGAGACGAATACAATGTCAAGGTCCGAGCCGAATGTCATCTCCCGTCCGCCGAGCTTCCCGAGAGCGATCACGCTGAGACCCTTGCAATCGAACTCATTGAGCACCGCCTTAATGATCGCCTCCGCTAAACGTGAAAGTCCCCTGAAGAGGTCCTCGACCTTCAGGATATCCAGGAGGAATAGGATGCCTATCCGGAGCTCTTCCATCCTCTTGAACGCCGCGAGAACGGACTCAAGATTTTCAGCGCCCTCAACAGCCCTTCCGAGGCGTTCTTCGATCACCCGCAGGCTCTTCAATATGCTCCACTCCTCGATCAATATGTTGAGGTAATACTGGTTGCTCAGAAATATCCTTGAAAGATAAGGACTGAGAGAGAAGATTTTTATAATGCCATGCATAAGTTCGGGCTGGGCCTTGACCGCGTTGAGGTGCGCGGTCCTGATCCTGTAGTTTGAGATAAGCCCCTCGAGTCCTGCCAGCACCCTATCAGGGGCCCCGGATGTCAATGCGCCCTCGATCATTTGCGGCAGCACCTCCCTGATCACCGAACGTTCAGACATGGTCCGTAACTCTTCCATATGCTCGGTTATGCCATTAATGGCCGCCATCCCTTTTTGAGCATCCTTCACCCCTCGAAACGATAGGTATCCACTTATTTCATGGTCATTCAGCTTCCCCTCAAGGAGGTTCAATGACTCGGCATGGACATCCTCCTGCGTGCCAAGAAGAGAGTTGTACATATTCTTGACCTGCATCCTCTTGAGCTTCAGGTCCGCAAGGAATCCTTCTTTTTCCGGAAAGCCCATTGCCTTTGCAAGAACCTCCGTATCTTTGTCTGATGATGGAAGGGTATGTGTCTGGAGATCCTCTTTCATCTGGAGATAATGTTCAACACGCCTCATGTAAAGATAGTTTTTCCAAAGAGTGGCAAGCTCATCGTCAGGCACTATGTTTATCGTCTTTAGGGCATTTATAGCATCCGACATTCTAAAGGTCTTCAAAGCGTCGTGCTCCCCCGCATAAAGGATCTGGAATGTCTGCACAAAGAATTCTGCTTCCCGAATGCCTCCGTAGCCCCGTTTTATATCGTCCTCATCAAATGTCGAATCTATCTGTTTCTTGAGTCTCCGTATCTCCTCTATCTCGGTAAAGTCCATACTCCTCTTCCAGACAAACGGCCTGACCGTCTCTATAAAGGCATTGCCGAGGTTTGCGTCCCCTGCAACGGGGCGCGCCCTTATCAGTGCCATCCTTTCCCAGGTTCGGCCCCATGATTCATAGTAGGTGCGGTATGCCTTGAGCGGAAGAGCGATATCCCCCTTCTGTCCCTGGGGCCTGAGCCGCAGATCCACTCTGAAGGCCACTCCGTCCTCGGTCTGGGCCGAGAGCAGTCTGGAGAAGAACTCCGTGACCTTGCAGTAGAACTCATGGTTGCTTATCCTGCGGGATATAACGCCCGAGAGGTTCGGGGCGCCTTCTGTCTGCCCCTCCTCATTGTCATATACAGCGATCAAGTCAACGTCCGAACTGTAGTTAAGTTCCTCACCGCCCAGTTTCCCGAGCGCGATAAGGGATATCGTGCTCTCAGCCGGAGCCCCGAACTTCTGCCGGTTATAACGCAGGGACCACTCAAGGGCTATGGAGATCATGATTTCCGCGAGCAGAGTCAGCTCTTCCATCGTGGACCTGATATCGGTCTCAGACGTCAGGTCCCTCAGGGTTATCCTCAGCATATACCGCTTCCGGAAGAGTCTCAGGGCCTTCATCATCTGCTCCTGTGTCATCTCTTCTTTAAAGATAAGTTCTTCCTTTGCCCTCATCATTAAGAATTCCCTTGTGATCTCCTCTTTTATCCTGTTAATGGCAGAATAAAGTTCTTCGGGATTGGCAATGCAGTAGTACGCGAGAAACTGGCTGATTCCAAAGAGTTGGGCAATAATTCCGAGCACCTGCGGAAAGAGGCGGTCCTCTTCCGCGTTCTGCTCAGCGAACCTGATGAGGTTCCTCTCCGCCCTTTCGGGGTCAGGTGTTTTTAATGATGCAGCATGTATTTCCTTATTTAGTTTATCGTCAATGGCCATGGCAGTAAGTCTTTCTTATCAATGAATATTTTCTCGGCTTCTGATATTATAATTACCTGAGCCTTACTCAAAATAGGATAATCGAAACCGGAGGAAATTACCATGAAGATGATAGCCGCTGTTATAAAACACTTCAAACTTGACGATGTCAGAAAGGCCCTTACAGAAATCGGCGTACAGGGGATGACCGTCATAGAGGTCAAGGGCTTCGGCAGGCAGAAGGGACACATGGAAGTGTACAGGGGCGTGGAGTATGAAGTGAAGTTCCTCCCGAAGATAAAGCTCGAGGTCGCTGTGTCCGATGAGCTGGCGGACAAAGTTATCAACACGATCGCCGAGGCAGCAAAGTCAGGCGAATCAGGCGAAATAGGCGACGGCAAGATATTTGTCTATGACCTGCAGAACACTATCAGAATAAGGACTGGTGAACGGGGCGAAGAAGCGGTCTAGGACTGGAATTGTTTGGCTAATTTCTGTTCCTTATATAGATTGTCATAACCCAATAAAGAAGCCCGATGCATTTCTGCATCGGGCTTGTGATAATTAAAATATGTAAATCTAGCGAGGAACGTGAGTATCGACCAGGCCTATCCTGGCTGTTGCGCGTGCTACTGCTGATGTTGCGCGTGCCTCATCGACATTAGTGGCCTGTTTGAGCCTCTCTTCAGCGCGTTTCAAAGCTTCCTTCGCTCTTTCAGGATCGATCTCATCCGATTTCTCGGCGCTGTCCGCGAGGATCGTCACTTTGTCCGGGCCGACCTCGGCGTATCCCCAGTTTATAAAGAAGTAACCTGTCTCCGAGCCTTTTTTGTAGGACAATATCCCGATCTTCAGTGTTGTAAGGAACGGGGAGTGGTCAGGAAGCACTCCAAACTCGCCTTCGCTTCCTGGTGCAAGCACTTCGTCAACTTCTTCAGTAAAGATGTGACCGTGAGGTGTGACTATGTCTAATGTTAATGTCTCTGCCATTTTATTTATGCACCTTTCAGTTTTTCAGCCTTTTCGATAACTTCCTCAATTCCGCCGACCATATAGAATGCCTGCTCGGGGAGGTCATCATGTTCTCCGTCAACAACAGCCTTGAAACCTCTGATGGTGTCTGCGAGTTTAACGTATTTGCCAGGTGTTCCGGTGAATGTTTCAGCAACGTGGAACGGCTGGCTCAGGAACCTCTGGAGCTTCCTTGCACGGGCAACCAGTATCTTGTCGTCCTCGGAAAGCTCTTCCATACCGAGGATCGCAATGATGTCCTGCAGTTCTTTATATCTTTGGAGTACGATCTGAACCCTTCTTGCGACCGCATAGTGCTCTTCACCAAGAACGAGCGGATCGAGAATCCTCGAAGTTGAATCGAGGGGGTCAACTGCCGGGTAGATACCAAGTTCTGAAATTCCCCTTGAAAGAACAACCGTTCCATCAAGGTGGGTAAATGCTGTAGCAACAGCAGGGTCAGTCAAGTCATCAGCAGGAACATAGATCGCCTGCATAGATGTAATAGCACCTTTGTTCGTGGATGTGATCCTCTCCTGGAGAATACCCATGTCAGTACCGAGTGTGGGCTGGTATCCAACAGCGGAAGGCATTCTTCCGAGCAGGGCTGAAAGCTCGGCGCCTGCGAGTGTGTATCTGAATATGTTGTCAAGGAAGATAAGAACGTCCTGTCCCTCGTCTCTGAAGTACTCAGCGACAGTCAGGGCTGAAAGTGCGACTCTTGCCCTTGCACCAGGTGGTTCGTTCATCTGTCCGTAAATAAGCGCCGTTTTCTCGAGAACGCCGCCTTCCTTCATTTCGAGGTAAAGGTCATTTCCTTCTCTTGTTCTCTCACCAACACCAGCAAAAACCGAAACACCACCATGAACCATGGCGATGTTGTGGATCATTTCCATAATAACAACGGTCTTGCCAACACCCGCGCCGCCGAACATTCCCATCTTTCCGCCCTTAACGAACGGGACGAGGAGATCGAAAACCTTAACACCGGTCTCAAAGACCTGCGTGGAAGTGTCCTGCTCAGTGAACTCAGGGGCTTCCCTGTGAATAGGCAGTCTCTCTTTTTCACCGATCGGACCAAGCTCGTCGATCGGAGCGCCGACAACGTTCATGATCCTTCCGAGAGTCTTTTCTCCGACAGGCACTGTGATCGGCTGTCCCGTGTCACCGACCGGAGTACCTCTTACGAGTCCGTCGGTTGCGGACATTGCGATTGTTCTTACAACATTCTCTCCCAGATGTGCAGCAACCTCAAGAATTATATTGATGTCGGGATTGCCTTTTTCCTTGTCGCCTGGTTGAGCGATAGTTAGTCCATTTAAAATTGCGGGCAGTTTGTCTTCGAATTCAACGTCAACAACTGCTCCGATGACCTGTGATACTTTTCCTTGGTTCATGATCTATGACCTCCATTTATTAATCATTGCTTATATTTATTTATCCCTTTAAAGCTTCCACGCCGCCGACTATATCCATTAGTTCGCCGGTAATGGATGCCTGCCTTGCTTTGTTGAACTGTAGAGTGAGGCTGCTGACCATATCACTACAGCTCTTGGTCGCGTTCTCCATTGCGCTCATCCTCGCGGCCTCTTCAGCTGCCGAGCTTTCAAGGAGTGCCCTGTAGATCTGTACGTCAACGTTCCTCGGAAGCAGTCTCTCAAAGATAGCATCCATGGAAGGCTCATAAATAAAGTCAGCCGGGCCTTCGGCGGAAGCAGTCTCTTGTTCATCCTCTATTGCAGCGAGGGGAAGAAGTTTAGAGACGGTGATCGTTTGAGCTGCCATTGATTTGAAGGCATTGTATACTACGACAACTTCATCGGCTTCTTCGTTCGTATAATTTTCCTTTATCTTGTCCGCGATCTCCCCGGCATTCGTAAAGGTAATGTTGCCTGACATGCCTGTCCATTTGTTCAAGAGTTCGACATGTCTTCTCTTGAAGTAATCAGCGGACTTTTTGCCGATTGAGCTTATCTTGACCTCAAAACCATCGTTTTTGTAATCGTCGATGCATTTTTGAGCTGCCTTCAGGATGTTTGTGTTGAAGGCGCCGCAAAGACCCCTGTCAGAGGTGAACACAACGACCTCGACCGTTTTTCTCGACCTGAGAGCGAGCAATGGATGGGATTCCCTGTCAGCGCCGTTTGCGAGGCTCTGAAGGACATCATTCATTTTGTTTGCGTAAGGTCTCAGATCAAGCATACGCGTCTGGACTTTCCTCAGCTTTGAGGCAGAGACCATTTTCATGGCCTTTGTTATCTTCTGAGTGCTCTGAACGGCCTTTATTCTATTTTGTATGTCTCTTAAAGTAGCCATAGTTTTTTTAGCTATCAGCCCTGCCTGCCGGTAGGCAGGTATTAGCCTTCAGCTTGGAATCCTTTCTTGAATTCTTCAATAGCCTGACCGAGTTTTGCTTTAAGGTCATCGTCGATAGCCTTTTTATCAGCAATTTCTGTCCTGATGTCGTCTTTTGTGCCTTTTATGAACTTCAGGAACTCCACTTCAAATTTACCGATAGCCTCAACAGGGATATCATCAAGGAATCCCTGTGTGCCTGCAAAGAGAAGAATGACCTGGTCCTGCATGGTCATCGGCACATACTGGTTCTGCTTCAGGAGTTCGACCAGCCTCTTGCCTCGTTCGATCTGCTGGAGGGTCGCTTTATCAAGGTCAGAGCCGAACTGTGCGAACGCGGCCATTTCCCTGAACTGTGCAAGGTCGAGCCTGAGTGTTCCGGCAACCTGTTTCATTGCCTTTGTCTGTGCGGCGCCGCCAACACGGCTGACTGAAAGACCAACGTTAACGGCCGGCCTTATACCTGCATAGAACAGTTCCGGCTCAAGGTATATCTGTCCGTCTGTAATTGAGATAACGTTTGTCGGGATATAACCGGAAACGTCACCTGCCTGAGTCTCGATGATCGGGAGCGCTGTCAATGAACCGCCGCCGAGCGCATCTGATAATTTCGCAGATCTTTCGAGGAGCCTTGAATGTAAATAGAAAACGTCTCCGGGGAATGCCTCACGACCCGGAGGACGTCTGAGCAGCAGTGAAAGCTGCCTGTATGCTGTAGCCTGTTTGCTAAGGTCATCATAAACGATAAGCGCGTGCTGACCGCTGTCCCTGAAGTATTCGCCCATCGTGCAACCTGTGTAAGGTGCGATGTACTGAAGCGGGGCAGATTCACTTGCGGATGCGGAAACTATTATTGTGTGTTCCAGCGCGCCAGCTTCTTCAAGTTTTTTGGCAACGCGGACAACGTTCGATCTCTTCTGTCCGATCGCGACATATATGCAGATAACGTCGCCGCCTTTCTGATTAATAATAGCATCGATACCAATCGCTGTTTTTCCAGTCTGACGGTCACCGATGATAAGCTCACGCTGGCCCCTTCCTACCGGGATCATCGCGTCGACGGCCTTCAGGCCGGTCTGTAGAGGCTCGCGGACAGGCTGCCTTTGAATGATACCCGGGGCAACAACGTCGACTATCCTGCTCTCTGATGATTCGATCGGGCCCTTTCCGTCGATCGGCTGGCCGATAGCGTTTACAACCCTGCCGCATAATGCTTTTCCAACAGGAACGGACATGATCTTTCCTGTACGCTTTACAATATCGCCTTCCTTGATGAGTGTGTCCTCACCGAAGAGAACTGCTCCGACAGCATCTGTCTCGAGGTTAAGAGCCATTCCGAAAATATTGTTCGGAAACTCGAGAAGCTCGGAAGCCATACATTTGTCGAGTCCGTATATCTTTGCGATACCGTCACCGACTGATACGACAGTTCCAATTTCACTTACATCTACACGTTGTTCGAAATCCGTGATCTGTTTTTTGATCAGTTCGCTGATCTCTTCAGCTTTCAGTTCATTAACGTCCATTTAATTCCCCCCCGAAATATCGTAGAGACGTAAAGTAAACGTCTCCTACCATTTATGTTTTTATCTCAATAGTTCCGCTTTTAACAGGCGGAGCTGACCTTTTACACTGCTGTCGAATATTGTGCTGCCGACCCTTACGATAAAGCCGCCGAGCAGGGATGTGTCTGTTTCGTTCTCAATGGTAATTTCACGGTCGGTCATCTTCTTCAGGGCCGCTTTCAGTCGATTGGTGTTCCTGCTGTCAAGCGTGACCGAAGAGACAACAACCGCGGTTGCTTTTTTCTGGTTTTCGTTATATGCGTTGATAGTTGCAGTGACGATCTCTTTTATTGCGGAAAGATGTCCCTGAACAATTATGATCCTGAGATACTTTGTGGTGTTGGAGTTGAACTTCAGTGCCGGGGTAAGCGCGTCGAATGCCTTCCCCTTCTCGGCTTTGCTGAAGATCAGACCTGCAAACAGAAGCTTGAGCTTCCTGTTCTCGTCGATAAGTTCTGCAAACGCCTTTAGTTCCTCGATCATTACCGGGAGTTTGTTGACCTCAACACTATTGATCATTGCCCTGCTGTATTTTTTGGCGATCTGATTTTTGTTCAATTCTTTTCCTCTAATCTTTTGATGTAATCATCTATAAGGGTCTCCTGTTCGGACTGGCCCAGTTTTTCCTTTATCTGTTTCTCCGCAAGCTCAAGCGCCATAAGCGCTGCTTCGGACTTTATCGTCTCTCTTGCCTTCTGGAGCTCGAAATCGATATTCGCTTTTGCCTGCTCGAGGATCTTTTCCTTAAGGTGTTCTCCCTCGGCGATGATCGACTCTCTTTCCTTTTCACCTGATTTTTTAGCGGCCTCGATTATCTCTGCGATCTCGGCGTCAGTGTTATTGAGCCTTGCATTTACTTCCCGGAGAGCTTTCTCGGCGAGTTCTTTTGCCTCGGCAGCGTCTTTCAGGGATTTTTCGATGAGAGCGGTCCTGCCCTTGAAATAATCGCCAACAGGTTTCTTGCCAAAGAAAATAAGAATGAACATAAGGATGGAGAAATTGACCACCGGCCAGAGCCAGTCCTTCCATGTGTAATGGATGTTCTCTCCTCCTTCGGACGCAAAGGCCGCACAAACGACTACAAGATTGAAAACAAAGAATAAAATACCGGCAGTTCTTAATTTTTTTATCATGCTCCCACCAGTTTTTTAACGATCTGTTTTGAGAAACTCTCAACATCGGATCTTAATGCGGCCCTTGCCTTTTCTGCTGCCGCCCCGAGATCCGCCTTTGCTTTTTTGTTTATTTCCATTGCTTCTGCCTGGGCTGCTTCGAGGGCTTTTCTCTGGATCTCAAGACCTTCATTGCTCGCTTCTTCAAAATTGGATCTGGCCTGGCTCCTGGCCTCGTTCAATTTTTCATCGATTGCGGCAAGCAGGGCGTCTTTTTGCTGGTCCAGTTCCCTGGCTTTATCAAGGGCGCCCTGTGTATTGTTTTCCCTCTCCTTGAAAAGGAGGAGAAAGGGCTGGAAAAGGTAATAGTTCAGGAATAGAAAAAGGAAGGTAATGGTTGCGAGTTGGACCAAGAACCATATGGGATAAATATCTAACATTTAAACTCCTTTTATAAAAGGTATGCGACAGAAGAATTCGAACGACAAGATTTTGAAAAATTAACACAGTGCCGATGTTTTGTCAATAACGCAATAAGCTTATTTATTAAATTTATAAAAAACTTCGGTTCGTAACGGACCGATAAGACACCTCGGGCAGATGTATTCAAGTGTAACTATTTGGAATTCATGAGATATTTAATCGGGAATTTCTTCCCTTTGACTTTTTAAAAGTTATCATTTAAACTTCATATGTTATGAGCGGAGATACAATAATATCACTTATATTTAAAGCTGGGCTAGTTGTGAAATTCGTCCTTTTACTGCTGCTTTTTTTCTCGGTAGTTTCATGGGCCATTATCATTTATAAACAGAAACTGCTCTCGAAGATCGCGAAAGAGACGGATGAGTTCAACGGGGCATATACAGGGAGCAGGGATTGGGATTCTGTTCATGAATCTACAAAAAACCTTACCCTCAGTCCTCTGGCGCACCTTTTCAGGACCGCACATTCCATGAAAGACGCTGATAAGGACGAGCTCCGGCGCTCTCTCAGGAGAGTCGAAGCACTTGAGACCTCACGTCTCGAAAAGAACCTTACCTTTTTGGCAACAACTGGCTCTACGGCTCCGTTTATAGGACTCTTCGGGACTGTTTGGGGAATAATGAACTCATTTATGGGCATCGGAAGAGTTGGTAACGCTTCACTGGCCGTAGTCGCCCCTGGTATTGCAGAGGCCCTGATAGCGACTGCCGCGGGCCTGGCTGCCGCGATCCCGGCTGTTATCGCGTATAACTACTACCTCAGCAGGGCCAACATGAACATAACGATGATGGAAGATTTTTCTATAGAATTGATAGAACATCGTGTGAGGGAAAATGCAGAGGCGCAGACAGGCACTTTCTGAGATCAATGTAACACCATTCGTGGATGTCATGCTCGTTCTACTGATCATCTTCATGGTGACTGCCCCGTTGCTCCAGCAGGGAATTGATGTTGACCTGCCGCAGGCAAAGGGCAAAGAGATGTCCCCTGCCGAGAGAACAATAATAACTGTAAAGAAAGACGGCAAGATATACCTGGACAAGGTCTCCGTGACGATGAAGGCCCTGAGTACAACTCTATCGAAGAACATGAACAGGGAGGTCTTTCTCAAGGCGGATAAAGATGTCCCCTATGGAATGGTAGTAACTATAATGGGTGAATTGAGGAGTGTCGGCATAGAAAAACTGGGGATGATAACGGAGCCAACAGCGCGCATTCGATGAAGCAGTCCTTTTACATTGGAAAAGAACCTGATCTTCAAAAAATAATAATCGCCTCTGCCGTCCTGCATATACTCTTTCTTTTCCTCATAACGATCCCGATGAAGACAAATGAAAAAGAGTATAAGAGTTATGTCGTGGATCTTGTGGCCCCTGCCGAGATCCAAAGCCATACAAATAGCAGCAGATCATCCATGAAGGCAAGTCCCAGGAAAAGGGTGAAGGCAAAGACGATGCCCTCCCAGAGGGTAAACAGGGAGATCGAGAGACTGCAGGCCATAAGCGCCATCTCAAAGCTGAAAGACAGAAAAAAAGAAGAGAAGGCCAACAGGCTCGAAGTTGTAAAAAAGAACATATATGAAGGACCGGATGCAGCGGAAGTGGCTGGCAAGATAGAGGCATTGAGACAAAAAAAGCTTGGCGTGGCAGGTATTCCGGGCAAAGCCAAACCGGGAAAGAACACCGAGTTCTACTATGCACTAATCACCCAGAAGATCTGGAGTGAATGGATCTGTCTTAATTGTGAGTCGGAAGATTTTGAGGTTGTAATATCTTTTCATATTAATAAGGACGGTAGCGTTGATTCTCTTAGGGTCATAAGGTCCTCTGGCAATTCATTCTATGACAACTCGGCAATGAAAGCGATCCGGAAGGCGAGTCCTTTGCCGCCGCCGGTACTTGAAGACGATTGTGAAGTAAGGTTTCGGCCATGAAAAACAAATATATGTATAAAGGTTTAAACAGCAGCCTTTTGTTTTTGGTCTGTGTTTTGTTGTCCGTGTTCTGTCTTCTGCCCTTTGCGGACGCGAAGATATACATCGATATAACCGATCCGGGGTTCAGGCAGATCCCCCTGAAGATAACGACTGAAGGTTCCCCTTATGCGAACGAGATCAAATGGATCGTAAAGAGCGATCTTGAAAAGACCGGGATATTCTCTTTTGTGGCCCCGGGCGTGGCTGGAGCAGAGGTCGTCGCGAACATAAACGCCGAGCCGGCGGACAAGCTAAAGATTGTGCTTACCGTAACGGACCTGATCGAGAACAGAGAGGTGCTCAAAAAGAAATATGACGCGTCAAAGTCGATCTTCCGTACGGTTGCACATGCGGCAGCGAACGATATATACAAGGCGATGACCGGGCAGGAGGGTATCTTCAGGACAAAGCTTTCTTATCTTGTAAATGTTATGCCGGGCAGAAAAGAGCTCCGTATGATGGACTGGGACGGCTACAAATCGAGAAAGGTTGTATCAAAAGGCTTGACGCCGAGCCATACCTGGTCGCGTGACGGGCGTTCACTTATGTATTCTTCTGAAAGGAACAGAAAATGGAGTATATACAGGCTCGATCTGGACAGCTACAGGGAGTCAGTGATCTTTTCATCCGAAGGGCTTAATCTTGTGGGCGGGGCGTCCCCTTCCGGACTGGTATCTTTTTCATCGTCAAAAGACGGCAGTTCCGAGATATATATCCTGGATCCTTACAGAAAGAGTCATAAAAAGCTTACCAGGTCATACGGTATTGATGTTTCACCCGCTTTTTCTCCTGACGGCACGAAGATCGCCTTTGTCTCAGACAGGGGTGGATCTCCCCAGATTTATATTATGAATTCGGACGGGAAGGGAAGGCCGAAGAGGCTCACTTTTGAGGGCAATTACAATACTTCTCCGGCATGGTCTCCTGACGGGAGATCGATAGCGTATGTAGGAAGGATCAATGGTAAAAATCAGATATTCGTGGTAAAATTTGATGGTACTGATCTGAGGCAGCTTACGAATGTCGGCAACAATGAGGGGCCGTCGTTTTCACCCGACGAATACTTTATTGCGTTTGATTCGGACAGAGAAGGCATTCGCGGAATTTATATAATGCGCGCGGACGGAGGGGCACAACAACGGATCACTCCAAAGTATCTGAACGCTGTTGCTCCTGAGTGGTCGCCTTACTTAAAGTAGCTTAGCATTTAATTGTTTGGGAGGGCTAAAGGGTTATGAAAAAGACACTGCTAATATTTTTATTGATACTCATGGTTGGATGTTCAAAACAATACACAAAAGCGCCTGAAGTTGTTGTCGCGCCCGCAGGGAAGGCAACAGAACAGATGGCTGCTCCCGAAGGTATAGAAGAAGAGTTTGTCGAGGAGGTGATTTCTACGGGAGAAGACCGTAATATCTCTGAAGCCGTTATCTCTCCTGAGGAGGAAGCGTTGTCGGTATTTAAGGACATCATGTTTGACTATGACAAATACAGCATAAGGCCGGACGCAAGGCCTACTCTCGACAATGTCGCGGCCTTCCTTTACAAGAACAAGAAATTCAATGTGGTTATTGAAGGGCATTGCGATGATAGGGGTACGAATGAGTACAACCTTGCGCTCGGCGAAAAAAGGGCGAAGTCCGCTCAGGGCTATCTTTCCTCTCTCGGTGTGCTGCCGTCAAGGATGATGATTATGACCTACGGCGAGGAAAAGCCGCTCTGCATGGGGCAGGATGAAATATGCTGGCAGCGCAACAGAAGGGCGCATTTCATTCTGGTTAAATAAGGTGTTGATAATGAAAAATGATCTCAAAAAAATAGCCAAAGTGTTTTATAGTCGGGCAGGTAAGATGCTCTGCCTCGTTTTTTCTGTTGTTTTCATAACCGGTTGTGTTACAACGGAAGCAGAGAACAGGATGCAGTACCAGATCAATACTCTTGAGACCGAGGTCAAGAATATAAAGCAGAAGTCAAAGAGTATTGAGACCCGGTTCCCGGACCAGCAAAAGCAGTTCAGTAAACTTGAAGACACACAGCACGCTACGGCAAAGACAATGTCTGACCTCCTGATACAGATACAGTATCTCACGACTGAGGTCCAGATGCTTACCGGGCGTTTTGAAGAGGCGAGGTACAATTCCGAAAAGAACTCCGCTGAACTTAGGGAAAGCAAAGAGATGCTTTTAGCGAAGATGAAGCAGCTTGAGATAAGGGTTGAAGACCTGAAGAAGAGACTTGTTGAGCCCGCACCTGTAGCGGTCTCGAAAGAAGAACCCGGGAAGACCATTACAGGAGTAGCAGAAAAAGAGGAAACAGAAAAGACCGGAGAAGCTGTCAAAGATAAGGCGGAGCAGGAAGATAAGACAGATGTGAAGGACGCCTATATGGCCGCTTATGAGGCGTATAAAAATGATAAGACCGTAGAGGCAAGAGAAAAGTTCCAGTCCCTTCTTATGGATCATCCCGAGAACGATTATTCGGACAACGCGCGTTTCTGGATAGCCACGAGTTATTACAAGGACGAAAATTACGAGGATGCGATCCTCGCCTATGAAGAGCTTTTCAAAAAGAACCCTGACAGCGACAAGGTCCCGGAAGCGATGCTGAAGCAGGGACTCGCATTCTATGCATTAAAAGATAGTAAGACCGGCAGGATAATTCTCGAAAAGCTCGTAGATAAATTCCCCGAGTCCGACCAGGCAAAGCTTGCTATCAAGAAAATGAAGAAGGCCACGGTCCTGCCCAAGAAAAAGTAGAGTATAATATTGATCTACAGGAGGTTGTTATAATGATCACATATGATGAGTTAAAAGATAAATTGGCCGGAACCAGAGTTAGAATTGATGCCCTCAGGAGGTATCTTTGAGGTAGCTTCGCTTCAGGAACGCATCAAGGCCCTTCAGGGAAAACTCCTCGCCGAAGACTTATGGGAGGATCCTGCAAAGGTGCAGGAACTGCTTAAAGAAAAATCCAATATCGAGAATATCCTTCAGCCTTTTGATTTCGCGGAAAAGAAACACGAGGATCTTGGCGTGCTTCTCGAGCTTTCAGAAGAAGAAGATGGTTTCATGCTCCTTGAAGATGCCGGAAAAAGTGTTGCGGATCTTATGCAGGAGCTTGATGACATTGAACTGAAAAGCACACTTTCATTAAAAGAGGACAAGAACAATGCCATATTGACCGTGAATCCGGGGGCAGGTGGAACCGAGAGCCAGGACTGGGCGCAGATCCTGATGAGGATGTATATGAGGTGGGCCGAGCAGAAAGGTTTTAAGCTCAAAGTGATCGACCTGCTGCCGGGTGATGAGGCGGGGATAAAGAGTGTTACTATGACTGTCAGCGGTCAGTATGCGTATGGCTACCTCAAGGGCGAAGCAGGAGTGCACCGTCTCGTGAGGATATCCCCGTACGATGCCAACAAGAGGCGGCACACCTCGTTTGCGGCCGTAATGGTCTATCCCGAGATCACTGAGGACATTGAGATAGAGGTCAATGAAGACGACCTCAGGATCGATACCTTCAGGGCTTCCGGTGCCGGAGGACAGCATGTGAACAAGACCGACTCCGCGATAAGGATCACGCATGCCCCAACCGGAATTGTGATCAGCTGCCAGAATGAACGTTCACAGCACAGGAACAAGGAGATGGCCATGAAGATCCTGAAGGCGCGCCTGTATGACCTGAAGAAGGAGGAACAGGACGAAAAACTTGATGGGTTTATTGGAGAGAAAAAAGAGATATCCTGGGGGAGCCAGATAAGGTCATATACCCTCCAGCCCTATCAGCTTATCAAGGACCACCGTTCAGGATATGAGACAGGGAATGTGAACGCGGTGCTGGACGGGAATCTGGATGAATTTACTAATCAATATCTCCTGATGAGAAAAGAGAAAAGTTAAGATTGAATGTCAAATAAAGGACACTTTGGTCATTTGGAATTTAGGTATTGATTTGATATTTGTTAGTTACTATGGATATTTTTAAACTAATCGCTCTTTCTTATTTGACCCAAGGGCCGTCTGAATGTGTACTCAAAAGGATCTTTTACGAGAAGTTCATATGATTTTCCGACACTGCTGGTGATTGCTGCGAACGGCAGGCTCACTACAAAAAATGCGCCACCAAAAACAGTGGATACTATTCCGAGAGGTCTCAGTAAGAGAGTATCGATTATAATGTCGGGCGCATCTATATTTTCAGAAGGAACGGCAAAGGCCGGTGCGGCTGAGAACAGCATTGCTATAACCAGCAAGATAGAGAAGTATTTTTTCATTTAGTGTCTCCTTTTTAAAATAAACAATATACCATTGGCATGAGTTTCGTTCAAATAGATGAAATTAAAATTTCACTATATTCTCAGCTTTATATCTACACTATAATTAAGATATTTCAATTAGTCAATAAATAATTGCAGTTATTTGAGTGAACCGATTGCTTTCATGACCGCTTTCTGGCAGTTGAGAGAGGCAAGCTCCATATCCCACCTTCTCTTGTCCCGTACCCCGGCAATATTACTTATACCTCTTATTTCGAACATCGGTATATTGTATATCATGCAGATCTGGGCAATGGCTGCCCCTTCCATGTTCTCGCATATGGCTCTGAAACGTCTCTCGAGCTCCTTTGCCCTTTGTGTTGAGCCGGATGCTGCAGAGACAGTTACAAAGGTGCCGGATTTGATTTTTTGCAGGCGCAATTTACCCACAGGGAATTCATTAAAATATTTTTTCCTATCGGACTGCACGAGCGGGATGCCGATCTTTTCGAGGCCCTCCCATCCCTTTGAACTGATCACCCCTTCGTCGCCCAGTATCTCTTTTGAAGCTATTGCCACATCTCCATTTACGAGTCCTGATCCCGGATAGGCCCCGCCTATTCCGAAGTTGACAACTTTATTGACCGGGAAGTTCTCTATAACTATTGTTGCGGAATGGGCCGCGTTTATTTTGCCGATACCCGTGTTCAAGAGGAGTACCTTGACGCCTGAGAGACTGCCTTTGTAAACTTTTTTATCGGCAACTTCAGAGACCCTTGCGGTTTTCATAGAGGCAAGGATCAGATCCGATTCGAATGGCATTGATGAGAGGAGAGCAATCATTTCGATAGTATAATATAAAAGTTGCTAAGCGTGATAGTTTAAAAGCTTGTAAGTTATCGCCACCCCCGTAGTTTTGCTACGCAAAACTGGACATCCCTACAGATTCGCTTCGCAAATCTAAGACGTTGGGACTATGGCGGGGGCTTCGCGCGCTTCGCTTGCGCTCGTATGATATAATTTAATTACTTCAAACGAAACTTATGCCTGTGGTATAAGGAGGGCAATATGAATAATAAAACTCTTCTCATTATATTAATTTTATTTCTGATAACTCCTTTTGCTTTTGCGGAAGGGAAGGAGGCGGATAATATGGTAGAGAATATACACTGGCTCGGACATGACACATTTAAGATAACAGGTGAAAAGGTCATATATACCGACCCCTTCCATATAAGGAAGAAAGATATTGCGGACATTATACTGATCACCCATGGCCATCGTGACCACTGCTCGCCCGAAGATATAAAGAAGGTCCAGGGTCCCGATACAATAATCGTAGCAACGCCCGATTGTAAAGAGAAGCTGTCAGGGGGCGTCCGGACAATGAAGCCCGGAGACAGGATCACGGTTGGCGGAGTAGAAATAGAGGCTGTGCCTGCTTATAATACGAACAAGCAGTTCCACACAAAAGATAAAGGATGGGTCGGTTATATCTTCACTATCAGCGGACAGAGGATCTATATTGCCGGCGATACAGACCATATACCGGAAATGAGTGATCTCAAAGTGGATATAGCGCTCCTGCCTGTATCAGGCACATATGTCATGACCGCTGAAGAGGCTGTTAGTGCCGCGCTCGATATTAAACCGAAGGTAGCTATTCCCATGCATTACAACTCAATAGTCGGGACAGAAAAAGACGCGGAAAGATTTGCTGAGGGATTAAAGGGAAAGATAGAGGTGAGGATCCTTAAGCAGGAATAATTCCTTTTAAGATATAGCTGAGTTGAATAGTGAAATTGTAATTTCATCTATTCTTACGAAACTTATGCCCGTGGTACAAATGCCAGATGCCAAAAAGATAACAAGATTATTGTTGAATAAATACCAGAACCCCGAGTCCGCGCTTAATTTTTCCAATCCGCTTCAACTTCTAATGGCGACCATTCTTTCGGCACGCTGCACTGATGTGAAGGTTAATGAGGTCACAAAGGGACTTTTTAAAAAATACCACTCGGCAAAGGACTTTGCGAACGCGGATCAGGTATCTCTCGAAGCAGAAATAAGGCCGACTGGCTTTTACAGGAACAAGGCAAAGATGTTGATCGAATGCTGCAGGAAGCTGGAGGAGGATTTTAAAGGCAATGTACCTGATACAATGAAAGAGCTTACAACTCTCTCGGGGGTTGGAAGGAAGACCGCTAATGTTGTCCTGGCCTGCGCATTTGGCAAACAGGCCATAGCCGTTGATACGCATGTGCTGAGGGTCTCGAACAGGCTCGGACTATCCTTTTCGAACAATCCGGACAAGGTGGAGCAGGAACTTGTCGCTCAGCTGCCCAAAGGCAAACTGACGCGCATGCACCTTGCCCTGATACTTCACGGGAGGCAGACCTGTGTGTCAAGAAAACCGAAGTGCGGAGATTGCGTGCTAAATAAAGAATGTGATTGGAGAGAAAAAAATGCTTGATCAGGAAACAGTAAGAAATATTTTCAAAGGCGAGTTTATTGGCAAAGAGATCTATTTTCTGGAATCGACCGAATCTACTAATGACAAGGCGCTCGAGATCGGAAAGAAGAGGGAGGATTCCGAGGGGATAGTTGTTGTGGCTGATTCACAGACAAAGGGCAAGGGAAGGCTCGGCAGGCATTGGATATCGCCGCCAGGCGTCAATCTTTATTTCTCCGTTATCCTGAAGCCGGACATCCCGCCAATAGAGGCGCCGTTGATAACACTGGCCGCCGCGGTCGCTGTATCATCAGTGCTCAGGACCTGGAAAGGGGTTCCTGCGGATATAAAATGGCCCAATGATATCATGATAAAGGGCAAGAAGGTGGGGGGTATACTTACGGAGATGAGGACCTCCGGCAATGAGATAGATCTTGTGGTCATCGGGATAGGGCTGAATGTTAACATGCCGATAGGTGACCTGCCGGAAGATATAAGGTCAGCTACAACTACACTCGAAATTGAGAAGGATGCTCCTTCGGACAGAGCCGGTCTTTTGAGGGGGCTGCTGGCCGGACTGGACAATGCCTATAAGAATCTCTTAAATGGTAATAAGAGGGCTTTAATTAATGGATGGCTTAGTTTAAACTGCACTATAGGCAACAGGGTCATTGTCAGGGATAGTAACAGGACCATTACCGGAATTGCCGAGAATATCGGTCAGAACGGTGAGCTTATTGTTAAGCTTGAATCCGGGGGTACCGAAGTTGTAAATGCAGGAGATGTTACGATACTAAAGAACTGATTTTGTAAATCTTTCAACCTGTTTTTCACCAAGATATATGCTTTTACTTATTGACATTGGCAACACAAGTACGACAATAGGCTTTCATGACGAGAGCGGTATAAGGGACATACTGCGTCTCAGCACTGTCAGGGGCAAGCGCGGTGTCAGGGAATATTCTTATATCCTTAAGGGCGTTATTCAGGAACATGACATGGAGGCGCCTGAGGGCGCGGTGATCTGTTCGGTTGTGCCGGAGGTTACGGCTTTATTCACGGGGGCCATAAGAAAGACATTCGGAATAGAGTCGTTGAATGTTGATCATGAAATAAAGACGGGCCTCAAGTTCAGGATCAAGAACCCCGGGGAGCTCGGCCCGGACAGGATAGCGAATGCAGTGGCCGCCCACAGGCTTTATGAAGGTTCGCTGATAGTGGTGGACTTCGGGACCGCGACCACTTTTTGTGTAGTGACTGAAAAAGGAGAATACAAGGGCGGGGCTATAATGCCGGGGCTTGTATTAACGGCCAACAGTCTGGCCGCAGCAACGGCAAAGCTGCCGAGGGTGGAGCTTAAGTGTCCGACCAGAGTGCTGGGGCGTGATACGAACGAGAATATCCTGGCAGGGGTCTTCTACGGACATGTTGGGGCTGTTGAGAGGATCATCAGTGGGATAAAAAAGGAGATTGGCGGAGAACTGACCGTGGTTGCCACAGGCGGCCTCTCCGGTCTGGTAGCGCCGCACCTTAAAGTGATAGACCATCTCAATCCATTATTGACCCTTGAGGGATTGAGATTCATATATGAACTGAATACTGAAAAAGTTTAATATAAATATATGCTCCTGCAAAACGGGCACTAAATTCAAGGAGGTTTACTTATGAAAGTTGAACGCATACTTTTTCCAACAGACTTTTCAGAAGGTGCGGCTATCGCAATGCGTTACGCTGTAGATCTTGCAAAACGCTATAATGCTAAGCTCCATATTCTCCATGTTATCTACGATTTCACAAAGGCGACCGGTTCCCATATACCTCACGTTTCAGCTAATGAAATGTACAAAGAGATGAATAAATGGGCACAAAATGAGATCGATAAATGCTGCCTTGAAGAGACAAGAGATCTCCAGAGTGTTGAAAAAAGCGTTATTGAAGGTGTGCCGTATGAAGAAATTATAAAGTTCGCTGAAAAAGACAAAAGCGATATGATCGTCATCGGCACATACGGAAGGTCCGGTCTTGAGAGATTCATCTTCGGCAGCACTGCGGAGAGGGTCGTCAGGAGGGCCCCATGCGCGGTGCTCACTGTCAGGCCTAATGGCAAGTAATAAGTTTATAATTGAGATTAAAAAACTGCATATTATTATCTGTACTGTTGCATCTGCTCTTCTTTGGTATTCTGGGGGCGGCGTACTCCAACGTTCATGAAAGGGAACGGGTCTTTGATGTTGATATTGTAGAGATCGAGCCCTTGAAGTCCCCTGAGATAAAAAGATCAAAACCGGTCCTGAAAAAAAGGCAGCCCGCAGTGCGCAGGCGGAGACCCATGACAAAATACCTGCCGCCGGATACGATCCGGGATGAGGTTCCCTCCTCCCCTTCAACGAAGGCGGGGGAGACCAATACTGTCCCTCCTTCCATACTGCCTGACAGGGGTCAAGAGAATGAGCCGGCCCCGTCCTTTCTTTTTGATAGGGAGATCATTGAAAAATACGCCAGCAAGGTCCCCCTACCAGAAAAAGACCTTACCTTTGATACATCCGAATTCAAACATAGAGGGTACATGCGTATACTGCGGGAGAAGATAGAAAGCATATGGGAATATCCGAAGGACGCGGTCAAGAGCAAGATGTCCGGTGATCTTTATATTATGTTTACGATAAAAAGAAAAGGGGACCTCGGCGAGGTAGAGGTGCTAAGGACGTCAGGCCACAGGAGCCTGGACCGCGCGGCAATAAAGGCACTGAAGGACGCGGCGCCTTTCTGGCCCCTCCCGGATGACTGGCCGGAGGAGCAGATCGAGATCAAGGGCCACTTTATCTACATCTACGGCAGAACATACGTAATGTGAGGGGCGTTCGCCCGGTTTTTTCGCATAAGCATAAAATTTTTCTGTCCCTTCTGTTACAAAACTGCTAAAATAAAAAATTGATATGAAATTACTGAGCCTTATAAGATGGCAGGACATACTCGATATCTTTATCGTGACAGTGATCATTTACAGGGGCCTCCTGATAATCAAGGGGACCAGAGCGGCCCAGATGCTTGTCGGGCTCGGCGTCCTGTTCCTGGTCCTTGTTTCCGCGCAGTATTTCGGGTTCTACACAATAGACTGGATCATTCAGACACTATGGGCGCAGATCGTTCTCGCAATCATAATATTGTTCCAGCCCGAGATCCGCAAGACTCTGGCCCAGATGGGCGAGGCCCGTTTCCTTCCCTCTTTTGCCTCAGCGGAAGAACTGCGGTCGCTTGAAGAGATAGTAAAGGCATCGATCGCAATTGCGAGCAAAAAGATCGGGGCCCTGATCGTAATAGAGAAAGAGATCGATCTCAAGGACTTCATCGAGATAGGTACCCAGCTTGACTCGAAGGTCTCTCGCGAGGTTCTGCTGAGTATCTTTCATCCTACGTCACCGATCCATGACGGGGCGGTCATTATCAGGGGCAACCGCATTTTAGCGGCGGGCTGTTTCCTGCCTTTGACATTAAGAAGGGGCATCTCAAAGGCATACGGCACCAGACACAGGGCCGGCATCGGCCTGACAGAGGAGACGGACGCCTTTGTCATAATAATCTCTGAAGAGACGGGCAGCATTACGACCGCTGTCGGCGATAAGATAGAAAAAAATGTGGACATGGGTTCTCTGCGTGATTTCCTCACAGAGAACTTCATTATATCGAAAGAGAAGAAGAGATGATGAAAGGGTTTTTTACAAAGAACCTGTGGCTGAAACTCGCCTCTCTCATCCTGGCGACGGCCCTCTGGCTGTTCGTCATATTGAGCGGGCGCACTGAGGTCACCATGGATGTGCCGGTTGTCTACTCCGGGCTCCAGCAGTATCTTGATCTCATAGACTCGCCAAAGAAGGTGAGAGTCAGCATAGAGGGACAGGGGAGTCTTTTGAAGAACATCAGACGCAGTGAAATAAAAGCGGTCATCGACCTGAGCGAAACAAAGTCGGGAAGGTCCTTCTTTACGCTTACCAAAGAGAATTTTGAACTGCCAAAGACACTGCTGCTGACCAATATCGACCCTGAGACGATCAGTGTAACAATCGAGTCCGAACTGAAGAAGAGGATACCAGTAAAGCCCGTTATAGTCGGACGACCCGAAAAAGGCTTTACTATATTTGAGATAAAAGTTGTGCCGGAAAACATAGTTGTAGAGGGTCCGAAGAGTCTCGTCAGGAAGATATACACCGTAAAAACAGAACCTATAGACATCAACGGCCTGAATACCGACCTTAACTTCAAGGCCAACCTGGATTTCGTGAACTCGACTATCAGGAAGAGCGTTAATAAAGTTGAAGTGAATATCACTGTTAAGAAACTGGTGCAAGGAGATAAATAATGGCAGTAAGGAAAAAGGGTATGAAGCTGTTTGGAACGGACGGGATAAGGGGTAAGGCCAACCACTCTCCGATGACGGGCGAGATAGCCTTTGAGGTCGGAAGGGCGGCGGCTTATGTCTTAAATAAGGAGCACGGGCTTCACAAGATCCTGATCGGGAAGGACACAAGGCTGTCGGGCTACATGCTTGAGAGCGCCCTCACCTCCGGCATTTGCTCGATGGGCATGAATGTTGTCCTGGTCGGTCCGATGCCAACCCCCGGGATAGCATTTGTCACAAGGAGCCTGAGAGTTGACGCAGGCGTGGTCATATCCGCTTCGCATAATCCCTACGATGACAACGGGATAAAGTTCTTTTCCTCCGACGGATTCAAACTGCCGGACAGTACAGAGCGCGCGATAGAGAAGGAGATGTTCTCCAGGAGGCTCGAGAAGATCAGGCCCGAGGGTTCCGGAATAGGAAGGGCGCACAGGGTCGATGACGCGGCAGGCAGGTATATTGAGTATGTTAAATCCACCTTCCCCAAAGGCAGGACCCTTGAGGGCATGAAGGTAGTTATAGACTGCAGCAACGGTTCGGCGTACAAGATCACCCCGTTCGTACTCGACGAACTCGGGGCGGATGTTATTTCAATAAACGCCAAGCCTGACGGGCTGAACATTAATGAGAACTGCGGCGCGACACATCCTGAGGGGATGCAGAGGGCGGTCCTCGAGCACAAGGCGGACATCGGGATCGCGCATGATGGCGACGCTGACAGGACGATACTCTGTGATGAAAAGGGAGAGCTGATAGATGGTGATAAGATAATGGCCCTTTGCGCGCTTGATATGAAGAAACAGGGGACCCTCGCGAATGATACGGTCGTCTCAACGGTCATGAGCAATATAGGTTTTGAGCTCTTCCTGAAGAAGAACGGGATAAAGGTCGTGCGGACACAGGTCGGGGACAGGTACGTTGTCGAGGAGATGGTCAAAAGAAAGTGCAACCTCGGCGGCGAACAGTCCGGGCATATAGTCTTCCTTGA
>BDTS01000107.1 GCA_002897915.1 bacterium BMS3Bbin09
CGCATACGCGATCCAGGGGCTCGCTGCGGTCTTTGTCGAAAAGATCGAGGGCGATTTTCTCAATGTCGTGGGTCTTCCATTGGCTGCGCTTGCTGAAACTCTCAAGAAGTTCGGGGTCTCTATTTTAAAATGAATATCGGAAACTTAAAACTGGATTCTCCCCTCATCCTCGCTCCTATGGCCGGGATAAGCGACCTTCCCTACCGGATTATCAACCGGTCAATGGGATGCGGCTTCGCCTTCACAGAGATGTTAAGCTCCACCGCCCTTTCATACAGGAGCAAGGGCACGATGGAAAAGCTTACCAGGCATGAAAAAGACAGACCGCTTGCCATCCAGATCGTCGGGGCGAACCTGGATATCATAAAGCAGGCTATGGAGGTCCTGTCTGAGTATCCCCATGACACAATAGACCTGAACGCCGCCTGTCCGGTAACAAAGGTCGCCGGCACAGGAAAAGGCGCCGGGCTCCTGAAGGAACCCCTGAAAATGAAAAAGCTTTTAAAGATGATCGTCAAAAATACAAACGTACCTGTAACTGTAAAGATACGCTCGGGTTGGGACGAGGCATCGGTTAACGCGGTTGACGTAGCCCTTCACGCGGAGGACTCCGGAGTGAGCGCTGTCATTATCCATGGCAGAACAAGAGTCCAGAGATATAAGGGAACCGTAGACTACAATATCATCAGAGAAGTCAAAGAGGCCATTAGTATCCCGGTGATAGCCAGCGGGGACGCCCTGAGGCCTGACTTGATAAAGAAGCTCTTTGACGAGACAGGATGCAACGGAGTTGCCATTGCACGGGGCGCGCTCGGGAACCCATGGATATTTCACCAGACGATCGAATACCTCAAGAACGGTACAGAGCCCTCCCCGCCGGATATCCAGGAAAGGATACGGGTCATGACTGAGCACCTCGCCTTAATGGTAGAATGCAATGGAGGAAAGTTAGGCGTGTTACAATTCAGAAAGTTCTTTGGCTGGTACACAAAGGGCCTGCCTGTAAAGGAACTGAAAGTAAGGGCTTTCCATGCATGTACACATGATGAAATGCAGCAGATGATAGATGAACTGGAGAAAACCGTAAAGGAGATATCTTGAAAAAGATCTCGAACGTTAAACTGATCATTTCAACTGCAATATTCCTGGTGCTGTTTGATAACATCTCATTTTTTAAAAATGTCATCAATATTTATCCAGTCTCTTCGGATAATATTGCTTTTTTAGGCTCACTGGCAATAGTACTGACAAGCGCAATAACCCTATTACTGGCCCTTGTCTGCTCAAGATATACAATTAAACCGGTCCTCATCACGATATTACTGGTATCTTCTCTTGCGGGTTATTTCATGAACAGCTACAACATAGTCATTGACAAAGACATGATCCGGAACATAATCCTGACAAGTGCCAATGAAACAATCGACCTGCTGAGCATCAAGATGTTCCTGTATCTTGTGCTGGCCGGAATACTTCCGTCCATATTCATTTATAAGATCAATATTGAATACGGTCCGTTGAAAAAAGAACTCATCACCAAGCTGAAGATCATTGTATTTTCATTGATCATCATATTTTCAACGGTCCTTGTTTTTAGTAAATTCTACACCTCTTTTTTGAGGGAGCATAAACCATTAAGGTTCTACACAAACCCGACATACTATATTTATTCTATCGGCTATTATACTCACAATTACTTTAAAAGCACTAAAATGGCTGTAAAGACTATAGGGGAAGACGCCGTGATATCACCGACCGATGGCAAGAGGGAATTGATCATACTGGTAATCGGAGAAGCCGCCAGAGCGGACAGGTTCTCTATCAACGGGTACAAGAGAGAGACCAATCCACTTCTTGCTAAAGAGAATATAATTAATTTTCCGGACATGTATTCATGCGGTACCACAACAGCCGTATCAGTGCCCTGCATGTTCTCTGTCTTCAACAGGGACAATTACAGTTATGAAAAAGCATGGTCCACCCAGAACATACTCGATGTACTGGATCACGCCGGTGTCAATATACTCTGGAGGGACAACAACTCGGATTCAAAAGGCGTGGCACTGCGGGTGCAGTATGAAGATTACAAAACCCCGGAGATGAATCCGATATGTGATATTGAGTGCAGGGACGAGGGGATGCTGGCAGATCTACAGGAATATATAGACCAACAGAAGAACGGCGATATCTTCATTGTCCTTCACCAGATGGGAAACCACGGGCCCGCCTATTACAAGAGATACCCTGGACCTTTCAAAAAATTCAGGCCGGTATGCAATACAAACCAACTCGAAGAGTGCACAAATGACGAGATCAATAATGCCTATGATAACGCCATCCTGTACACGGACTACTTTCTCTCAAAGGTCATAGACATGCTCAAGCCTAATTCAGACACCTTTGAAACAGCAATGATATATATGAGCGACCACGGCGAATCCCTTGGTGAAAAAGGTCTGTACCTGCACGGCCTGCCATACTTCATGGCCCCGGAAACTCAAAAGCATATTGCCGCTATTATGTGGTTTGGAGAAAGTTTCAAGCTTGACAGGGACTCGTTAAATAAAAGAGCCGTGAAAAAATTTTCACATGACAATCTTTTCCATACTATTTTAGGGTTACTGGAAATAACTACATCTGTATATAATAAGAATATGGACATTCTGAACTATGACAAATAGAAATACAAAACCTTCTCCAAAAATCGGCCTTTCACGGATCAAACATGCGTTCCTCTATTCCTGTGACGGCCTGAAGTTTGCCATTAAGAATGTGACGGCATTCCAACAGGAAGTTTTTTTGTATATTATCAGTGCAATTGTTTTGTATTTTCTCCCGCTGCCGATAATGCATAAAGGCATCCTTTTTTTTGCTAATACCATGGTTCTCATTGCCGAATTATTCAATTCAGCCATTGAGGCGGTTGTGGATATGGCATCCCCCGACTATCATGTTCTTGCAAAACGGGCCAAGGACCTTGGAAGTGCAGCGGTATTGATCGCTCTTCTACTTTCAGCTTGCCTGTGGGCCGCCGCTATCTGGATGATCCTGAATGGTTAATAAAGTTCAATAGAGCAATAGGAAAAGAAAAGTTTTGCAGTTTCATTATTTGTTCTTTTGTACTATTGTACTTCTTCACTATTGCACTACTGCACTCTTACCCGTTTAAAAGGAAACAGAATACCAGTGGATATATATAGAGAAATAGCGCGCCTTAATCCCCGTCAGAAAGAGGCGGTCATGCACTTCGAGGGCCCCATGCTCATACTCGCTGGCGCTGGTTCAGGAAAAACACGGGTAATAACCATGCGGACCGCACACCTGATAGAAAAAGGCGTAAAAGCCTCCTCGATCCTCGCAGTCACATTTACGAACAAGGCTGCTCGTGAGATGAAGGAAAGGGTACGGGCCATGGTAAAAAGCAGCAAAGGCAAGCCAATCATCTCCACGTTCCACTCACTCTGCCTCAGGATACTCAGACGCGAGATAGAGCCCCTCGGGTACAAGAAGAACTTCACTATCTACGCCACCTCCGAACAGGTCTCGCTTATGAGGAATATACTCTCGGAGGTCAAATTCTACGACAAGAGCTTCAAGCCCGAAGCGGTCCTCGAGAGAATAAGCAGGACCAAAAACGATTTCAAGTCCCCGGAGGTCGTGGATGAGGATGACCCTGTAGAGATTGCCTCTGAACTGCTCTACCCGAAATACCGCGAGGCCCTTAAGACAATGAACGCCCTCGACTTCGATGACCTGCTCCTGCTCACTCTTCAGCTCTTCAGGGAAAACCCCGTGGTCCTCGAAAAGTACAGAGAACAATATAAATATATTATGGTCGACGAGTATCAGGACACGAACCGCATCCAGTATGACCTTATCAAGCTGCTTGCGGGCGAGAGGGGAAACCTCTGCGTAGTCGGGGACGACGACCAGTCCATATACGGCTGGAGGGGCGCTGATCTCGGCAACATACTTAATTTCGGGAAAGACTTCCCCGGTACCCTGACTGTTCGATTAGAACAGAACTACCGCTCGTTCGACAATATACTCAAGGCCGCGAACGGTGTGATAAAGAACAATGAGAAGAGAATGGAAAAATCACTCTGGACGGACCGGGGCGACGGCCCCAAGGTCAATATCTTCAAGGCAGTCGATACAGAGGACGAAGCGGAATGGGTCGCCGAGCGTATAGCGATGCTTAAGGAAGCCAAAAATGTTGCGTATGAAAAAATAGCCGTTATTTACAGGGCCAACATATTCTCGAAACACTTCGAAGAGGCCCTGAGGATGCAGAGGATACCCTATACCGTGGTTGGCGGCACGAGCTATTTCGAACGCAAGGAGGTCATGGACATCACTGCCTGGCTAAAGATCATAGCGAACCCGTCGGATGGTATGAGCTTTATGCGTGCGGTCAACTCGCCAAAGAGGGGCCTCGGGCCTTCGGCGATCGGCAAGCTCACGGAATTCGCGCATGCCAACTCCATAGACTTGATCGAGGCCCTGGGCAGGGCAAATGAGATCGAAAGGCTAAAACCAAATGCCGCGGCCTCGTCTGAAGAGATGTACAGGATCACCCGGCATTACCGGGAGAGGTTCCTGACAGGCAAAAAAATGGACAAGACCCTCACGGACCTGATCGAGGAGATCAATTACAAGGACTATATTATCAGGCTGTATAAGACCCCGGAGGCGGCCTACAGGAGAATAGAAAACCTCGACTCCTTCGTCGAGTCAATAAACCACTACGAGTCAGTTGAGCAGGACCCTTCTATCCAGGGGTTCCTCGAGACAATGGCCCTCACCGACCTGATCGAGGACAAAGAGGAAAAGACGGCCTCGGGCGTAACCCTCATATCTTTCCACTCATCAAAGGGACTGGAGTTTCCCGTTGTATTTATCGCGGGCACGGAGGAGGAGATACTCCCTCACAGAAAGTCGATCGACGCTGAGGGGGGGATCGAGGAGGAGAGAAGGCTCTTCTATGTCGGGATAACACGGGCAATGAAAGAGCTCTTTATTACATACACCGACCACAGAAAGAGATACGGAAAAGAAACCCCATCCGTCCCCTCCAGGTTCCTGTACGAGATACCGGAAGATGTATCAAAAGAGATCGAGCGATTCGCGGAAATGGAACCTGAAGAGGAAGAGGCCTATGTGAAAAATTTATATGAAGGCTTTATGGCAAAATTAAATAAATAAGTAAGGGCGCAGCATGCTGCGCCCCTACAAGGACAGACACAGGGGTCTGCCCCTACTTTTGCACTTTATGTCCATTTTGACATATAATCTGCAAATAATTACCAGGCAGGGCGAAAACCATCTATAACCAAAGGAGAATACAATGGCAACTGTAGACGATCTAACGATAGACTTCACGGAAGACGACATTCTCATCGTAAAGCAGCTCGACAAGGAGGTCCTCACAAAAGGCGCATGGGCCACTATCATGTACAAGTTCCAGCAGTGGGACAAAAAGAACGAAAAATACGGAGAGGATAAATATACCATCCGCCGGTACCAGAAAAAGGCAGATGTCTACAGCCAGAGATCAAAATTCAACATATCGAGCAAGGACCAGGCAAAAAAGATCATCGATGTCCTGCAGAAGTGGACGCAGGAATAAAGCCGAATTAAGCGGTGTGTAATCCGCTTCAATGAGACTTATGCCCTCTGGGTATAAGAAATAGCATAGTATCTCCAGAATATAATGGACTATTTCATTTCAACAGTCACCGAACAGGAAATCAGGAAAGAAAAGCAGAAGGCCCGTGACCTTCGCAAGACACAGTGGTGGAAAAGCAAACTGGCTGAAGGCAAATGTTATTACTGCAGCGGGAAGATCCCGTTCGGAGACCTCACCATGGACCATATTGTCCCGATCATACGCGGCGGCAAATCGGCAAAGAACAACCTGGTCCCTGCATGCAAGGACTGCAACAACAAAAAGAAGCACTCCCTCCCCATTGAGTGGGAAGAGTACATTGAACGAATAAAGCTGAGTTGAAAAGAAGAGACCGAATGAGGGGCCACTTGACAAATGATCCCTGATTTTTTTATCATTTCTTAATATATATTGACTTTTCAGAAAAAAGATGCCATCATTTACACTAAGTTCAGGTTTTTGTTACACGTTTGGCCACAAAGACTTTATGCTTTGTGGTCATTTTTATTATGTGCTGGGTCTCAAAGAGGTCTGGTCTATTATTCAAGGAGGATAAGAAGCATGGCTAACGGAACTGTAAAATGGTTCAATGAATCCAAAGGATTTGGTTTCATAACGCAGGATGACGGTGGTGCAGATGTTTTCGCACACTACTCAGAAATCAAAGGGGATGGTTTTAAGACCCTGGCTGAAGGCGACGTTGTTACTTATGAAGTAGTTGAAGGTGACAAAGGTCCTAAAGCAATAAATATCGAAAAAGCGTAACCAGGAAAACGGCCCCCTCAAAAGTGGGGGCCGTTTTTTAACTCATTCCATCTTTTTAATTTCTCATTCCTCGAACAATTCCAAAAAAAATGTTGATCTGTCCCGCTTCAATGAGACTTATACCTGTGGTATATAGCTGAGTTAAATAAATGAAATAAATAAATTTCATCTATTTGTACGAAACTTATGCCTTTGGTATAATAGTACGCTATGTTTAAATATATAACGAAATTAATCGGTTCAAAAAACGACAGGGAAATAAAACAACTCTGGTCATCTATTGAAAAAATCGACTCTCTTGAACCATCCATCTTGTCACTCAGTGATACGGAACTTAAAGCCAAGACAGCCGAATTCCGCAAAAGGATCAAGGACGGGGAGGATCTGGATGATATTCTCCCCGAGGCATTCGCCGTTGTCAGGGAGACCTCCCGCAGGACCCTCGGTATGCGGCACTTCAATGTTCAGCTCATAGGCGGCATTGCTCTACATCAGGGCAAGATATCCGAAATGAAGACAGGTGAAGGAAAGACACTCGCCGCAACCCTCGCGGTATATCTGAACGCCATTGACCACAGAGGGGCCCATGTCATAACCGTGAACGATTACCTCGCCAAAAGGGATGCTCAGTGGATGAGCCCTATTTACGATTTTCTGGGGCTTTCAGTCGGCATCATCCAGCACGACAGCTCTGTTATTTATGATACTTCTTTCCATGCCGAAGACAGCAGGATGAAACACCTCAGGCCGGTCGAGAGGAAGGAAGCCTATAGCGCGGACATCACTTACGGCACGAACAACGAATTCGGATTTGACTACCTCAGGGACAATATGAAATATCACATAGATGATTACGCGCAGAGGGAACTCAATTTCGCGATCGTGGATGAGGTGGACAGCATATTGATCGATGAGGCAAGGACCCCGCTGATAATCTCCGGGCCTTCCGAAGACTCGACCGACAAGTACTATAAGATCAACAAGTTAATACCAAATCTCAAAATAGAGGTTGATTATACGATCGACGAGAAGGCAAGGACCGCTATTTTAACCGAAGAAGGAAACATAAAGGTCGAGAAGCTCCTTGGTGCCGGTAATCTTTATGACGCGGCCAATGTCGAACTGGTCCACCATGTGAACCAGGGGCTGCGGGCCCACGCAATGTTTAAGAAGGACGTAGACTATATTATTAAGGACAACGAGGTCATTATTGTCGATGAGTTCACGGGCCGTCTCATGCCGGGCAGGCGCTGGTCGGACGGTCTACACCAGGCAATAGAGGCAAAAGAGGAGGTCAAGATCGCGAGCGAAAACCAGACCCTTGCCACTATCACCTTCCAGAATTACTTCAGGATGTACAACAAGCTCGCCGGCATGACCGGTACCGCATCAACAGAAGCGGAGGAATTCGGGAAGATATACGGCCTCGATGTCCTTGTCATACCGACCAATAAACCAATGCTGAGAACAGACAACGCAGACGTCATATATAAAACCGCTAAAGCCAAGTTCAATGCTGTTACAGACGAGATCATAGACTGCCACAAAAGGAAACAACCCGTTCTCGTCGGGACCATCTCGATCGAGAACTCGGAAGTACTCAGTTCACTCTTGAAAAAGAAAAAGATACCTCATTCGGTTCTAAACGCAAAGTACCACGAACAGGAAGCTGAGATAATATCCCAGGCCGGCAGGTCCGGCGGCATCACCATTGCTACAAACATGGCTGGACGCGGTACAGACATAGTTCTTGGAGGCAACCCCGAAGGCATAGCCAGGGACATGCTCGCGAACAAAAAGGACCCGACAGATGAGGACCGCGAAAAGATGCTTCAAAAGGCATCGGAACTCTGCGAAAAGGAAAAAGCAGAGGTCCTGAACGCTGGCGGTCTGCATATATTGGGCACCGAAAGGCATGAGTCCCGAAGGATCGACAACCAGCTCAGGGGACGTTCAGGCCGTCAGGGCGACCCCGGTTCATCAAGATTCTACCTCTCCCTAGAAGACGACCTGATGAGGATATTCGGCTCTGAAAGGATAGCGGGGCTCATGGGGAAGATGGGCATGGAAGAGGACCAGCCAATAGAGCACAAATGGGTCTCAAAAGCCATAGAATCCTCTCAGAAAAAGGTCGAAGGACATAACTTCGACATAAGAAAGCATATCCTTGAATACGATGATGTAAATAACAAGCAAAGGTCAGAAATATACGCCTTCAGGCGTGAGATACTTGCGAGTGAAAGCGTTGATGAGAGTATCCGGGAAATGATCGAAAATGTCCTTGACAATATACTTGAAATTCACTGCCCCGAGAACCAGCATCCAGAGGAATGGAACATAAAAAGCCTCAAGGACGCCCTTTACGGTGAGTTCACCATATACCCGGACCTGGACTTTGAAGATTTCGATGACCTTCGCGCTAAAATAATGAATAATATAAACTTGGCCTATGAGCGTAAGGAGCAAGAGATCGGCACCAAAACATTCAGGTACCTCGAAAAAATGATCCTGCTACAGGTTCTTGATGTCCAGTGGAAGGACCACTTGCTCAGCATGGATCACCTTAAGGAAGGGGTCGGACTGCGGGGATACGGACAGAGGGATCCTCTTATCGAATACAAGAAAGAGGCCTTCGAGGTATTCGCGGACCTGAGCGACAGGGTCGCGTCCGAAGTCATAGCAAGGCTGATGAAGGTACAGGTCGCGCGAGAAGACGCATTGGAACGACAGTTCGCTCCAAAGCCCGCTAGAATGACATTAGGGAGGGGAAGCGGGTCAGAAGGCGGAAAACCGCAGACAGTCGTTAGAGACAGTAAGATTGGAAGGAACGATCCATGTGTATGCGGAAGCGGCAAAAAATATAAGAAATGCTGCGGGAAATAGAAAAACTACTATTTAGCAGGAGACAATTGGGCTTATGTTCGGATGGCAGGGAAAGACATACCGCAAGATCCTCGATAATATACCGGACGGCGTATATCTGGTAGATACTGACAAAAAGATACAATACTGGAACAGGGCCGCGGAGTCCCTCACCGGTCTTACCTCAACCGAAACTATCGGGAAAACCTTCGACCAGATAAATATTGGATATGAAGATGAGGTGGGGACAGCTCTGGAGGCATTCGAACATCCCGTTGCGCTCTGTTTTCAGGAAAAGAAACCGGTAAACAAGAACCTGTTCCTGAAGATCGAGAACAGCGCCATCCCTGTTGAAGAGTCAGTCACACCCGTTTATGAAAACGGAAAAATAACGGGTGTGATAGCCACAATAAAGAATATCACAAAATGTATCAAGACGGTAACGGCACACCTTAAGGCAGAGAAAAAGGAGCGCCTGATTCCCATATGCGGCTGGTGCAAGAAGATCAGGAAAGAGAACGACTACTGGGAAAAGCTCGAGGATTTTCTGGTAGAGGACGGCTTCGGTGTATTCACACACGGCATGTGTCCCTCCTGCGCAGACAAGATATTTGAAAAGAAGATCTATCTCGAAAGCTATCAGAATATATGCAAAGCGATAAGCACAAGCCTCTCCCTTGATGAAGTCCTTCAGCTGATCGTCAAAAACGTTGTGAAGGTAATGAATGTAAAGGCGAGCCTTCTCAGACTTCTTAACAACGAGACCCAGCAGCTCGAGGTCGCCGCATATTTCGGATTGAGCAAAAAGTACGCGGACAAGGGCCCTGTGGCCTATGACGCAAGTATCGATGACGCACTGGCCGGAAAGTCCGTATCAACATACGATATCACGGAGCATGAGGACTCAACATATTACCAGGAGGCCATGGACGAGGGCATCAGAAGCATCCTCTCTATCCCTTTAAGGTTTGAAAAAGATGTCATAGGAATACTGAGGATGTATACGGCCGAACCTGTGGATTACACGGATGAGGATCTTAAGTTCATAGAGGCACTTGCCGAGCAGGGCGCGATAGCGATCGTAAACGCAAGACGCTACGAAAGCGCACTCGCAAATGAAAAAGAATATCTCCGGGTATTTGAAGAAATATCAAAGGCCGTAAGTTCCACATTGAACGTAAACGAATTGCTGAACATGATCGCCAAAAAGATCCCTGAAGTAATGGGCCTGAAAGGCAGCTCTCTCAGGCTGCTCGATAAAGACAAGAAACAGCTCGACCTGGCGGCCTATTACGGGCTGAGTGAAAAGTACGCGAACAAGGGCCCGGTCCCTTATGACGCGAGTATCGATGACGCACTGGCCGGAAAGGCCGTATCAGAATACGATATCACGGAGCACAAGGATTCGGAATATTATGAAGAAGCAATGGAGGAAGGCATCAGGACCATTCTTTCCGTGCCACTCCATTTCCGCAATGATATTATAGGCGTACTCAGGCTCTATTCATCCAAGCCTATCAATTATAAGAACAAGGATCTGAATTTCATGTCAGCCATCGCCGACCATACCGCTATGGCGATCGTTAACGCAAAACACTTTGAGCAAGAGATATCAAAGGAAAAAGAATATCTCAGGGTATTTGAAGAGATCACTAAAGCAATAAGCTCCACCCTCGATGTAGAGAAGGTGATGAACATGATAGTAAGCGAGATCCCAAAGGTTATGAACTTAAAGGCTGCGACCATCCGGCTCCTTGACAGCGCTGGCGAAAAGCTCATTCTGGTTGCCGCCAGCGGGCTGAGCCAGAAGTACCTGGACAGGGGATCCATAGATACCGAGAAGAATGTTATGGACGCGCTAAAAGAAAAGCCTGCAGCTATATATGATGTAAAAACGGACGAGCGGGTCAAATACCCCAAGGAAATGGACGAAGAAGGGATCAAGAGCATACTTACTGTTCCGATACTGGCGAGGGGTAAAGTAATGGGAATTTTAAGACTTCTTACAGTCAAAAATAGAAAATTCTCACAGCAGGAAATAGATTTTGTAGCGTCACTCGCGGAAGTAAGCGGGATAGCGATAGAAAACGCCACCATGTACGAAAAATCACAGAACGGGAATAGTTAATTCAACCTCGACCTGGCTATTTCTCAAACCTCTTTAAATATTTCCCGTAGCCTTCTTTTTCCATATCCTCTTTCGGGACAAAACGCAGGGACGCGGAATTGAGACAGTAACGAAGCCCTGTCGGCTCTGGTCCGTCAGGGAAAACATGTCCCAGGTGAGAGTCACCGTATCTGCTCCTCACCTCTATTCTCGTCGCAAAAATGCTTTTGTCCTCTTTTTCAACAATATTATCTTTTTCAAGCGATCGGGCAAAGCTCGGCCAGCCCGTACCGGATTTGTACTTATCAGTAGAGATAAAGAGCGGCTCCCCAGAGACAATGTCAACATATATACCTTCACGCTTATTGTTCCAGTATTCATTGTCAAAGGCCCTTTCGGTCCCGTCCTCCTGGGTCACATCATACTGAAGCGGCGTCAATTTCTTCCTTATTTCTTCCTTTGAAGGTTTCATATATGTCTCCTCTGCTGCTTGCGAATTACTATTCATCGCAATTCCGGCAAAAAATATTAAAATCACATATAAAAGCTTCTTGATCATCATCTTAAAATCAGTTTAACAGGAAATAGAGACATTTCATATGACAAATATCATATACGGCATTCGGGAGAAAAATCGATGGTTAGCTTGCCAGGGAGTCCATGATCCATGACATGTACGCCGGTGTAAGGGCGTCCCATGAAAAGGCAGATGTCAGCTCCATGGCGCGGTCAGGAGAGAGCCTTTTCCCGATCAGGATACATTCTTTGAGCCTCTGAACGAAGTCCTCTTCTTCATACAGGAGCTCTTTGGGAAAGAGTTCGGGATAGGAGAGCCTGTTCGGGAGGAGCGGACAACAGCCCGCTCGTACGGCCTCGATAACTGCCATGCCGAAGAATTCATGCCGCGCAGTCGAAACAACTATATCTCCCTGCCTCAGCCAACCCGCGTATTCATCGCGTGATTTCGCATATCCGGAATAAAGGACGCGGTCCGAGAGTTTTTTCAGGGCCTTGTCAAATATAGGAGGATACTCCCTGAATGATTCTCCAAGCACCACAAGCCTGAAGTCAACACCTTCACTGTCGAGCTTCAAAAGCGCATTAAAGAAAACCTCCGGGTTCTTGTCATGCTCCCAGCGATGGTTCCAGACAATGACCGGAGGGCCGTCATGTTCAGGTTCATTTATTGTGTCAATAGTTGAGAAGTCGATCCCGGGCGGCAGTACCCTTGACCTATCTCTGATAATAGCGGATGCATTCTCCAGCTTCATATCATATGATTTTTTAAGGAGCTTATCGATACCTTCCAAAAAGGTCTCGAGATTGTAAGCGGAGTTAAACGCCAGGCTGTCCGAGGCGAGTGCTGTCGTCATATTGGTAAGTGCAAAATGCATATCACGCTCTTCATTCACCTGCATCGGGTACTCGAACTGGTTCTCATGAAAATAAGTTAACAGTGGCACTTCCCTGACCCATCGCGGTGCAAGGCCGCGAAACGAGGCGACATCAACAAAGGTGGAGCAGATGATCAAGTCGAACTTACGGTCAAGCTCCCTCAGCTTATCGGCATAATACGGCGCGGAAAGCCTCATGCGCCACTTCCACTTGCGTGCCGGAAGAGTAATGGACTCAAACTCGAACGGCAGCTTTTCGAGGCCTGAAATGAACGACTCGTGCGAACCGCCGTAGTACGGCTCAAGTATAAGTATTTTAAGCGGCATCAGGGATTATAACATGTAGGGGCACGGCATGCCGTGCCCTTACGAGGGCAGACCTGCCTGCCCTGCCTACCGGCAGACATACCCACAGGGCACTGCGCAGGGGTCTGCCCCTACATTTGCCCAATTATGCTTTTGCCCTTTATAATATTAAAGGTAAATATTACTAATACATGAAAGGATAGTAATGGTAAACATAATAAAACAGTTTTTTGGAACATACGTGAAACCCTCTTATGAAGACAAGGACAATGTATCCGAACACGCCCTCCAGATCGCCACTGCCGCGCTCCTTATAGAGATGATGCGGGCCGATACTGACATAAGCGCAGAGGAAGAAGAAAAGGTGAACACAACAATACGTTCAAGGTTCAAACTTACCGGTGAAGAAACAGCCGCGCTGATAGAGCTAGCCGGGCACAGGATATGGGAAGCAACAGGATATTTCGAATTCACTTCTTTGATGAATAAAGGTTTTTCATACGAACAGAAGATCAAGGTGATAGAGCATCTCTGGGAGATCGCCTACGTGGACGGTATCCTGGATAAATATGAAGAATACATGGTCAGAAAGATAGCTGACCTGATATACGTTTCTCATAAAGATTTTATTGATGCAAAATTGAGGGTGAAAAAACAGACTGTAATGTAGGGGCGATTCGGCGGATCGCCCTTCAATAATGGGCACGGCATGCCGTGCCCCTACTTCTGCGCTATTGCACTTTTAAAATATCAGGATTGGTGTGGGGAATGAATATCGCGCCCCTGAATTCCTTCATAAACTCGGAATCATCATGCATATGTTTGTAGGTGATGCTATCGGTTATCTTGTCTTCCAGAGCGAGCAGGCCATTGTCTTTCAATATCATCTGCGCCCCCTTGAGCGACGCGTTGCCGAGCGGGACGATCACGTCAGGGGACCAGGCAGGGAGCATCCCTATGCCGGATGCCTTACGCGCGTCTATACCGTTGCCGAGCGCACCCGCAACATAAACCTTCTTTATATCACCGAACGTCAACCCGACCGAGCGGAGCATTACCAGCAGCAGCGTAAACATCGCGGCCTTTGAACTGAGAAAATTATCTATCTCCATCTGTTTTATTGAAAGCCCGCTTCCTGATGCACACGGGATCGCATAGGTACTTATACCGTCTATTACATCAACCCCTTTTTGTTCAGGGTCCAATATGCCGTCATTGCCGATAATACCGGCAGAGTACATTTCATATATGAGGCTCACCATGCCCGAACCGCAGATACCTTCCGGGGGGGCATCATTAAAGGTCCTGCACTCCATATCATTGCCGCGTATTTCGACATCATATATAATTCCGCTCTCCGCCCTTTTGCCTATACCCGCTATGCCCTCCTCAAGCGCAGGCCCCGCGGCCCCGGCGCCTACAAGCAGCCAGTCTTTGTTGCCGATAACGATCTCGGCGTTCGTGCCGACATCGATAAGGGCAGAGACCTCGTCCGACTCGAACATGCCCGAGACGATTATGCCCGCGATAATATCTCCACCCACATAGCTTCCGGCATTTGAAAAAACATAAACAAGCGCCTCAGGGTTTATATTGATCCCGAGTTCCGCCGCGTTAAAGAAACCCGGTTTTTTTACCTTCGGGACAAAAGGCGCGACCGCTATACTGCTGACATCAAGACCAAGGAAAAAATGACTCATGGCCGTATTACCGGCAGCAACGAGCGCGTGGATATCCTGTCCTCTAATGCTCGCGTCATCACATAATCTTTTGACCAATGTATTAACACCCTCGATCAGGCACTTATTGAGGTCTTCCGCCTTGTCAAGCATAGCGTGCTGCATGCGGGTAAGAATATCGCTCCCGAATATTATCTGGGGGTTTTCGACCTTTACTTCGGAGACGATCTTGTCAGAGACATTGTCATAAAGCGAAGCTACAAGATTCGTGGTCCCGATGTCGAGTGCGATAGAAAAGGAGGGGGGAGAAAAGTTAATTTTATGTAATTTAATGAAAGAATCCATAGCATTTAATTGTAACACAGTTATCCGTTCCCCAATTCTTACATAATCTGCTATAATATTTTCTTGTAAATATTGAGGTCCAATTCGGTTCTGTTTATCCAGGGGCACCTCACCGTATTATCGGCAAAATTATAATCAGGAATATTATGTATAAAATAATCAAAAAAGAAACAGTAGCGCCGCAGGTAGTCGCAATTGAAGTGGATGCCCCGTATATTGCAAGGCACCATCAGGCAGGCAACTTCGTTGTCCTCCGCATTAATGAAAGAGGCGAAAGAATACCACTGACCATAGCGGATTCCGACGCTAAAAAAGGTACTATCACCCTTCTCTTCCAGAAAATCGGCAAGACGACCGAGGCCCTCGGCAAACTGAATGCCGGAAAGGCAATAAGAGACATTGCGGGTCCTCTCGGCCACGCGACCCCGATAAAAAAATATGGCCACTGTGTGCTGGTAGGGGGCGGAATAGGCGCGGCAACGCTCTTTCCGATCCTTAAGGCACTCAAGACAGA
This sequence comes from bacterium BMS3Bbin09, assembly GCA_002897915.1. Taxonomy (GTDB): domain Bacteria; phylum Nitrospirota; class Thermodesulfovibrionia; order UBA6902; family UBA6902; genus BMS3Abin09. The sequence goes on from BDTS01000107.1 coordinate 15,641, forward strand.
AAAGAACAAAGTGACCACGATCCTCGGAGCAAGGGAACAGAAACTGATCGTCTGGGAAGACAGATTCAAGGAATACTCTGATGAGGTCCTTGTCACTACAGATGACGGAAGCTCCGGGAGAAAAGGGCTTGTGACAGAGGCGCTTAAAGAAATTATAGAGTCATCAAAGGTCAAAATTGTAATAGCAGTCGGCCCGATAAGGATGATGCAGGCTGTATCAGAACTTACAAGGCCCTATGGAGTAAAAACTATCGTGAGCCTCAATCCCGTAATGGTCGAAGGGACCGGGATGTGCGGGGCATGCAGGGTAAATATAGCGGGAAAGACAAAATTCGCCTGTGTAGAGGGTCCTGAATTCGATGCGCATGAAGTGGACTTTGAGGAACTTGTCAACAGACTGGGATTTTACAGAGAAGAAGAAGCAGAGGCAATGAAGGCCTTCAAAAAGAAAAAATGCAAAGGACATTGTAAAAAATAAATTGAGAGCAAGAGACCCGAAAATAAGAAATAAAGATTTCAAGGAAGTCTCCCTCGGGCTGACCGAAAAACAGGCCGTCAAAGAAGCTTCCAGGTGCCTGCAGTGCAAAAAGCCCAAATGCGTAGAGGGCTGCCCCGTGGAAATAGATATACCGGGTTTCATATCCGCCCTGAGAGACAGCGATTTCAGCGGGGCGCTTCATGTAATAAGAAAATATAATATGCTCCCTGCCATATGCGGAAGGGTCTGTCCGCAGGAAAACCAGTGTCAGGGCCGCTGTATACTGGGCAGGAAAAAGACGCCTATATCAATAGGTGCTCTTGAGAGATTCTCTGCTGATTATGCAGTAAAGAAGGGCAATACAGAGAAAACTCCAAAGAAAAAACCGAACGGCCACAAAGTTGCCGTTATAGGTTCAGGCCCCGCTGGCCTGACCGTAGCCGCTGACCTCGCTAGGCTGGGATACGACATAACTATATTCGAGGCACTTCATAAACCAGGAGGCGTGCTTGTGTACGGCATCCCGGAATTCAGGCTGCCCAAAAAGATAATAGCAAGAGAAATAGAATACGTAAAAAGCCTCGGAGTCAAGATAAAGCTCAACTGGGTGGTGGGCAGGACCCAGACCGTTGACGAACTTTTCGAAGAGGGTTTCAAGGCTGTATTTATCGGTGTCGGCGCCGGCTCTCCAAGATATATGTCGATACCGGGTGAAAATCTGAACAACGTCTATTTCGCGGCCGAGTTTCTTACAAGGGTGAACCTGATGAAGGCCGAACAGTTCCCGAAATATGACACTCCGGTGAAAAAGGCCAAAAAAGTGGCCGTGATCGGCGGCGGGAACGTTGCAATGGATGCGGCAAGGACAGCGCTCAGGCTCGGGGCAAAAAAGGTATATATCGTCTACAGAAGGACCGAAAACGAGATGCCCACAAGGCTTGAAGAACTTGAACACGCAAAAGAGGAAGGAATAATCTGCAAGTTCCTCTCGAACCCCAAAGAGATAATCGGGGATGACAAAGGATATGTAAAGGCCATGATATGCGATGAGATGAAGCTCTGCGAACCTGACGAATCAGGCAGGAGAAGGCCGGAATGTTCGGGAAAGGAATTCACCCTGGATGTCGATCAGGTTATCATGGCGGTCGGACAGGCATCAAACCCGATACTGGTCAAATCAATAAAAGGCCTGAAGCTCTGGGGCGGCGGGTATATCAAGATAGACGAAGACGGATCATCAAATATACCGGGCATCTTCGCTGGAGGCGATATCGCGACAGGCGCCGCCACGGTCATCAGCGCCATGGGCGCGGGAAAAAGAGCCGCCCGGGCAATACACACCTACATTTCATCACTTAAAAAAGTTCGTAAGCGCTGAAGAAAGATTAAATGTAGGGGCGATCCGCTGGGTCGCCTTTTTTTTATGACCTCCCCGCCCCCCTCCTTGGTAAGGAGGGGATTTGCATTCTCCCCTTTACAAGGGGAGACCTGTCTGCCGTCAGGCAGGCACAGAGGGGTATTGGTAGTTATTCATGTAGGGGCACGGCATGCCGTGCCCTTACAGAAAGACATGCACGTTACGTAGGGGCGTATTGCAATACGCCCTTACATAACAACCATCAACCCTCAATAAGCAACCGCCAGTTTTTCATCCAACAGTTTCTGATTCAGGAAGATCTCTTTGCTCCCCACAAAAATATCGGCCAGATAGCGGTCGTATTTGTCTTTGCGGTATGTTTTGATGGTGATTAGTTTTGGTTTTTTGAGTATTTCTTCGACAAAGGTTTTGGCTTTTTTGCCCTTTGGGGATGGGAGCTCCGGTGTGTCGATACCGCGAAGCCGTAATTTCTGCCTGCTGTA
>BDTS01000108.1 GCA_002897915.1 bacterium BMS3Bbin09
CCACTATATCCATTATGATGCTATCCTTCATTATTTTTTGTCACCGAACAGTTAATCTACGCAATATCCGTTTGCTGGACTTTCAATATCACTGTAACAAATGACAGTTTCATAAGTGTTTGGTTTTAAAGTAAACTTGTTTGCAAGGTTTTCGTAATTGGTCTGTAATATCATGATACACGCAATATCTATTTGCTGGCCTTTTTGTCGAAATGGGACATGAAGATGAAAAATGATGTGTTGCCGGAGTTCCAGGAATTTCTATTCAGCCATCGTCTTGTCCAAAAAAAGTATATACCATTCAGCTCTGATTGAGCAATAGAATTCCGTCAGTTAACCCTTACTGACAAAACTGACAGTTTTTCATAAAGCCTCCAAAAGTTATAATCCGTAAACAATTGCTCATACAATATATATGTTGTATAATTAAATGACAGGTAAAGAACTTATAAAATATCTGAAGGATAACGGCTGGAGGCTGGAGAGGGTCCAGGGCAGTCATCATATCATGATAAAAGGCAAGAATACCCTGTCAGTACCGGTTCATGGCAATAAAGATATAGGCAGAGGTTTGCTGCATGCATTAATGAAACAGGTGAAGCTGAAATGAAACTATTTTATCCCGCAAAGATAACATATATAAAAGAAGACAAAAGCTATCTGGTCGAGTTCCCGGATCTGCCGGGCTGTCTGACCGAAGGCAATGATATTGAAGATGCAAAACAGAATGCTAAGGACGCCCTGACCGGGTATCTCGCCTCGATATTTGAGAGAAATTTCAAAATACCCGGGCCTTCAAAACCAAAAGTGAAGAACATCTTCATGATAGAACCCGAACCCGAAGTCTCTCTCCCCATAATTTTACGAAAGCTGAGGGAGAAGAGGAACTTGACACAGGGAGACATAGCAAAGGTACTCGGTATATCCTATCAGGCCTATCAGCGCCTAGAAAAACCGGGCAAGAGCAATCCTACACTCAAGACACTTGAACGCCTCGCAAAGGTATTCAATAAAGACCTCAGGCTGGAATTTACTTAAAGCTGTGGGGCTCTAAGACTTGTAGACTCTTTTTACTCTCTGGCCTATGGATGTAAGGACTTCATAAGGTATGGTTCCGGTCATGGCGGCGATGTCTTCAGCGGTGATGCGTTCTTTTCCCTGGCTCCCAATGATCACAACTCTGCTTTTATAATTAATGTCAGGTATGTCCGTTACATCGACCATGGTTGTGTCCATGCATACTCTCCCTGCAACAGGGACGCGCCTGCCATTGATAAGCACCTCGCCCTTGTTTGAAAGTTTTCTGCTGTAACCGTCAGCGTAGCCCAGCGGTATTGTCGCTATTGTGCTCGTTCTTTTTGTGATAAAGGTCCTGCCGTAGCTAATGGGTGTGCCCCTGGGTACTGTCTTGAGGAGCAGTATATTGCTCTTCAGGCTCAGGACGGGCTTTAGCCCCCTGACGCCTGGATATCCGTAACCGTATAGCATGATACCCGGCCTGACCATATCGAAATGCGCGTCGGGCATACTCAGGACAGCCGCGCTGTTGGCCATGTGGTGATGCTTGAAAGTTATCTTTTTCTCTGCAAGCGAGTTTATAAGTGATTGGAAGTTCTTTAGTTGGAGCTTCGCGAACTTTTTGTCTTTAAGATCCGCGTCAGAAAAATGGCTCATGATACTCTCGGTTACAATATTTTTTAAGGACGCGATCGCGGCGATATTCTTCAGGGCTTTATCCATAGTGAACCCGATCCTGCCCATGCCGGTATCGATCTTTATGTTCACAGATATCTTTTTATTGAGTTTACGCGCCCTGGCGTCGATCTTTCTGGCGGATGAGAGGTCGAAGAGAGTAGGGGTCAGTTTGTAGCGGATACATTCATCGATATTATCCCTGTCAAAAAAAACTGTTATTGGGATTTTTATCCCGGATTCCCTGAGGCTGACGGCCTCGCCTGTAAAAGCTACTCCGAGTTTTGAGATGCCTTGCTGGATGAGGTGTTTTGATACTTCGAGGGCGCCGTGTCCGTAGGCATTGGCCTTTACAACAGCCATGATGTCCTTGCCCCCTGTTTTTTTCTTTACAACCCCGAGGTTGTGTGAGAGCGCCCTGAGGTCAACTTCTGCAATGACCTTTTGCAATTCCACTTATGCCTTTTTTTCCTTGTCTGCCTCTTTATCAGTGTCTTTTTTAGGGGTAACATCGATCTCCGGATCATCAGAGGTGCTCTTCTTGAAATTTTTGATGGCCTCGCCGATACCCTTGCCGATCTCGGGAAGCCTTGACCCGCCGAAAAGGACGACTACTATTATAAGTATGATGATTAATTCTGTTGCTCCAAGTCCAAACATATTCCCCTCCTGTTTATCTGAAATTAATCTATATTCAGTCCGAGATGTTGGTCTGCGTCTCCCGGGGTGTTCATATTAATAAACGACCTTGCCCCGGGATCAAACCTCCTTACATCTGCGGCTGATATGTATTTTACCTTTTTATCTTTTAAAAAATCTTTCAACCCTCTCCGGTCCGAAAGAACGGCCTTTTCCATTGGCGATAGGAGCTTTTTTGAATAAAACGCGAAAAGCGGTTCGGCCTTTCCTTTTGATGCCGGCACCACTGCGTCAAAGCCCTTTCTTTGTGAATTCATATAATTTATAAGTTCTTTGTTTATAAAGGGCATATCGCACGCAGAGATAAAGACCCATGGGGTAGAGGAGTTTATCAGTGATGTGAATATCCCTGTCATTGGCCCGCGTATATTGTGTATGTCACCGAAAAGCGGAGCGCCAAGATATGAATACTCTTCCGGCTGGTTTGTGACAATGAAGGTCTCTTCGAATAGCTGCTGTATGAGGGCAAGGTTCTTCTCGATTATCGGCTCTCCATTGACCTTGATGAATGCCTTAAGTACGGGCATACGTGTGTTCTCGCCGCCTGCGAGGATAACGCCTGTGCAGTCTTTGATAAGGTCGTTCATTAGTCTGTCTTAAGTATTTTCAGAAGTTCGTCTGAGGCGAGCGCAACAATTTGCTCTGTTTTGTCAGTCATGTTCTTTAATGCAACTTTTCTATTTTCTAATTCATCGTCACCAAGAACAATTACATTCTTTGCACCTATGCGGTTCGCCTTCCTCAGTTGACTGCGGATGGATGTATTGTCATAGTTGACCTCAACCCAATGGCCTTTGGCGCGCAGCTGTTCCGCGATTATGAGGGACTCTTCAGCTGCCTCTTCCCCAAGGGGGCATATTAATAGTTCAGGTCCGTCAGTTGTTTTCAGGGAGTCGTTAATAAGCGGTATGATCCGCTCCATGCCTATGGCAAACCCAATGCCGGGAGTGGCGGGGCCGCCGAATTCTTTAACCATACCGTCATAGCGTCCGCCCGCTGCCACAGCGCTCTGACTGCCGAGGTTCTCGCTGCTCACCTCAAAAGCGGTCTTCGTGTAATAGTCCAGCCCGCGCACAAGGCTCGGGTTTATGGTATGCTGGACATTTAGTTTTTTCAGGTTATTATTCAATTGTTCGAAATGATCGCCGCAGTCCTTACATAGATAGTCCACCATAGGTGGAGAACCTTTCCGTGCCTTTACGCATCCGGGGACCTTGCAGTCCAGTACTCTCAGGGGATTTGTTTTAAAGCGCCTCCCGCAGTCACTGCAGAGATCGATCAATTTATCTTCGAGGAAATCTTTTAACGCTTTTATGTAATCGGGTCTGCACTCCTTGCACCCGATGGATGTTATTTCAAAATTCAGTTCCTTCAGACCTATAGCTTCCAGTATTGAAGAGAGCATCGATATGATCTCGGCATCGAGTTTCGGGTCGTCAATGCCCATTGCCTCCGCGCCTATCTGGTAGAACTGCCTGTACCTGTTGGCTTGGGGCCTTTCATAGCGGAACATGGGGCCCATATAATAATACTTCTGGGGCGCGGGTTCATTATATAAATGGTTCTCAACATATGCCCTGACAAATGGGGCAGTGCCCTCAGGTCTCAGGGTGATGCTGCGGTTGCCCTTGTCCTGGAACGTATACATCTCTTTTTCGACTATGTCGGATGTCTCGCCTATGCTTCTTGTGAAAACGTCCGTGGATTCCATAATAGGAAGTCTTATCTCCCTGTAGCCGTAACTTCTGAAGATATTCCCGGCCTTCTCTTCAATGAACTGCCAGACAGAGATATCCGGCGGCAGTATGTCCTGTACGCCCTTCAGTTTCCTATACTTCATCCGGGATTTCTTCCTCGCGTTCCTTGTCGAATTTCATCATACTGAGGTGGCTCTCGATCAATCTTCTCAGTTCTTCCTTGAAGTGTCTCCTGACGCCTTTGAGGTCGATTATGTCCTCATGGACCTTGACGACTTTGTCCTGAGCATCTCTCAGTATTTCCTCTGCCTTCATTTCAGCCTCTTTTCTGAGTAGGTCAGCCTCCTTCTTCGCAGTGGCCCTGAATTGCTCGGCCATCTGCTGGGTGCTTATGAGGGTGTCCTTGAGAGTCGTCTCTATGTTCTTGTATTCTTTTAACTGTTTTTCGAACCGCCGGGATTCTTCCCTGAGATTGGCGTTGTCCCTGAGGAGCTCTTCCATCTCTTCCCGTATGAGTTCGAGAAAAGAATCGACCTCTTCCATGTCAAAGCCACGGAAGCGCGTTGAAAACTGTTTTTGCTGGATATCAAGCGGCGTTATTCTCATGTATTCCCCCTATGTAAATTTAAGTGTCATAAAAGATCAATAAAGATGAAAAGTTTTTCTTAAAAAAGATTGAATAAAAATTATTGCAAAGATCACGATAATAGGAGATATATCGATTGGCCCCAGCCTGTTGCCGATAAATCTCCTTATAGGATAAAGCGCCGGCTCCGTTGCCTTATAGAGAAATCTCACAACAGGATTATATGGGTCCGGATTGACCCAGGTTACCAGGGCCGCAAATATTACGACCCATTTGTACAATCCCAGGAGCATTATGACCAGCTCGATTATCGAATTGAAAAAGTTATGAAAAATCGACATCTAACTTCTCCCCAACTCTTCCGATCTGTTCCTTGCCGCTATGATCGCGGCTTTGACCGTATCTTTAAATTTCATTTCATCGAAGACTGCAAGGCCCGCGGCCGTGGTGCCTCCGGGAGAGGTGACCATTTCGCGCAGGCGTGCCGGATACATACCGGTGTCCAGTAGTTTCGAGGTGCCGAGTACGGTCTGCACCGCGAGTGTAAGGGCGTCGCCTTCATTGAGCCCTATGGTCTTTGCGCCTTCTATCATCGCTTCGATGAACAGGGCGATGAACGCTGGCCCGCTCCCTGAAAGGGCGGTCACGGCATCCATATATTTTTCGGGCAGAGTAATGACCTTGCCTATGGACGTTAGTATGTCCCTCACAACGGCGATAGAATTGTCCGAAAAACATTCGCAAAGGGACATGACGGACATTCCTTCCTGCACAAGGGCAGGGGTATTCGGCATGACCCTTATTAATTTATTCGTCTTTAATCTGGAAGAGAGATAATCGAGCTTGATGCCTGCTGCGATAGAGACAACGGTATGTTCCCCGGTGACGATCTCTTTTATCTCATCAATGACTGGCACCATGTTTTGCGGTTTGATCGCGAGAATTATTATCCTGCAGGAAGCCACAAGGTCCTTATTAGAGTTTGTTGTCTCAATAGAGAAGCTCTTGCTTAGATATTCTCTTCGTTCCTCAGCCGGTTCTGAAACGAGTATATCCTTCATGCCCTGTGAGGTCATCCCTTTTATCATTGCCTCGGCTATGTTGCCGCCGCCTATAAATCCGATTTTCATATGTTATATCCTATCAGAATCTGCACTATATTTTGTATTTTCTTGCTCCAAAAATAGCGGTCCCGACCCTTACCATGGTCGCGCCTTCTTCAATGGCGACTTCATAGTCGTTAGACATTCCCATTGAGAGTTCGTTCATTGTAAACCCCTGAGCGGATGCTCTTTCCGCGATTTTCCTGAGTTTTCTGAAATACGGCCTCGCTTCTTCAGGGTCATCAAAGAATGGCGGTATTGTCATGAGGCCTTGCAGTCTGAGATTCTCCATTCCTGCGACTGCATTCAGCAGGACCATAAGGTCTTTTTCGTCTGCCCCGTGCTTTGTGTACTCTTCGGATAATTTGACTTGTACGAGGATGTCCTGAACTATGCCGGCATTCTTTGCGTGTTTGTTCAGTTCAGCTGCAAGTTCCGCCGAATCCACGGAATGTATCAGGTCGAACAACTCTACGGCTGTCCTGGCCTTGTTCTTCTGCAGGTTGCCGATCAGGTGCCATTCGACCTCACCGTTGAATCCTTCGATCTTTGATCTTGCTTCCTGTACCCTGCTTTCTCCCAGGATCGTTGCCCCGGCGTTAACTGCCTCTATAACCCGCTGCAATTCAATTGTTTTGGAGACAGTTATGAGTTTTATTTTATCCAGATCCCTATCTGCTTTAACAGCGGAGCATTTGATATTTTCGAGGATATTCTTTAGGGCTTCTGCTATCTCCATCGCATAAAATCTTAGCATTTTTGCCTTATATTGGCAAGATGGAATTGCCGGAACCCTTTGATTTTTCAGGGACTCTTCACTGTTTTGCGCAACAGGACCGGTGATCCGTTTTTCATAAAAAGTTCACAATACTGTGTTATTATTGATTTATTATGAATAGCGGGAAGATACTTGTTGTTGAAGATGAAAGTAAGATAGCGGAGATAGTAAAGGCCTATCTTGTAAAAGAAGGCTTCAGTATTACTGTTGCCGAAACAGGACAGCAAGCCATCTCCGTCCTCAAGAACGGGTTCGACCTCATTATACTTGATCTTATGCTGCCGGATATCGACGGGGAGGATATATGCGTTATGATCAGGAAAAATTCTGACATTCCCATCATTATGCTTACGGCAAAAAGTGAAGAGGCGGACAGAATAAAAGGGCTCGGCCTCGGCGCCGATGATTATGTGGTCAAGCCGTTCAGCCCGAGGGAACTCGTTGCAAGGGTCAAGGCGCTTTTGAGAAGGTCGGGGGGGACTTCCGAAACAGCCGGTTTCAACAAAGGCGATCTGGTGATAGATCCATTGCGTTACGAGGTCAGCAAGAATGGGACACAGGTGGTACTGACCCCCACGGAATTCAAGCTTCTGCAGTGTCTTTCCTCCCATCCCGGTCAGGTATTTACAAGGCTGCAGCTTGTGAATGTCATATTGGGCTATGACTTTGAAGGGTATGACAGGACGATCGATGCCCACATAAAGAACATCCGCCATAAGATCGAAGACAACCAGCGGGATCCTTCCTATATCAAAACAGTTTACGGCGTAGGGTACAAGTTTACGGGTCTGCCTGATGCGGACTAAACTTTTTTTCGCATTTATCTTTATCATTTTTTTTACCATACTTTCGAACGTAGTGTTCGAAAGGCTTGTTATCCGAGATTTCAACGATTACCTGGGCGGTATTGAAGAGGACCACATATACTGGGTCATGGCCTCTGTGGAAGGGAGTTCCAGCCAAGGGGTATTTGACATGCCGATACTTGGAGAAGCACTCCACTGGGGCCTTATGCTCGGGTTTGAAAGTTATGTTGAAGACATCAAGGGCAACAGGATATTGTCTTCGACCGAAGCCCTTTCATCAATGAACAAGAGTATGATGAACAGGATGCAGTCTCTTCTGAAACTGCCTTCCGGGACGGGTGAGTTCAGATGGTATCCCCTGTATGTGGAAGGGGAAGAGATTGGAAAGCTTTATGTAAGGCCGGCCGGAAGGCCCGGCTCGATAAAATTAAAGGAGGAGATATTCAGGGAGAGGGGGAGGGAGTTCCTGATCATCTCTTTTCTGATCGCGGGCGCGGGCGCCCTGGTACTTTCCATTCTTTTTACCATATTCATATCCAACCCCATAAGGCGCCTTACTCGCTCTGCTGAAAAGATCGCGAAGGGGGACTTTTCCGTACAGTCCCCGGTCAGACACGGGAGATTGAAAGATGAGATTGACAGGCTCACAGAGACCTTTAACTTTATGGCCGAGGCCCTGAGGCGTGAGGACGCATTAAGGAAACACCTCACATCGAACGTTGCTCATGAACTAAGAACCCCTTTGACTATTATTAAGGGGAACCTCGAAGGGATCGAGGACGGGGTAGTCGACCCTGACAAGGTAATGAAGAATATTAATTCAGAGATAGAGAGGATCATATCCCTTGTTGAAGGGATCGAGGATATTACGAGTGCAGAGGCGAGTTTCTTTAAGAAGGGGACAAGGGAGAAGATCTCGCTCAGTGACTTTGTTGAGTCCGTTGCCGACGGCATGAGGAAGATCGCTAAAGAAAAGGGACTTTACCTGAAGACCGAAGGGCCGACGATGACTGTTCAGACTTATCCTGAAAAGCTTCATATCATTCTGAAGAACCTTATATCGAACGCCTGCAAGTTCACTGCGGAAGGCGGAGTTACTGTCAGATGGGGCAATTCCGATAGCAAAGCCGGTTTCTATATATCTGTCAGCGATACCGGCAAAGGGATACCGGAAGGTGAACAGGGCAGGGTCTTTGAGAGGTTCTATAAAGAGGCGGCGTCAGGCGGCAAGGGGCTTGGGCTCGCCATTGTAAAAGAGGTCGCCGGGATAATGGGCGGCAGGGTAGATATCGAGAGTTCATCGGATGAAGGGGCTAAGTTCATAGTTTCTTTTAATGAAAAGTAATACCACGGGCATTAGTCTCATTGAAGCGGATTACACACCGCTTAATTCGGCTATATATTCATATTTCCTTCATTATTTATTGGTATTTTTAAAGTGAGAATGAACAAGGAAAAAAGATGCGATATATTGTAGCGGTCATAATTGGTTCAATGCTGTTTTTGGTGCCATTTTCAGAAGCATTTGCAGAGCATCCCAAGAAGCCTGTGACACCATATGGTGATTTCTGTCCTCGATGTTCCGATTACGGCACATGCAAGATTCTGATGGGCCATGAAGATGCCAAGAAGGCCATGATTGAGTATTATGATAAAAAAGGTATGTCTGTTGAGATTGAAAAGAAGAGGGGCCGTTTTATAAGGGCAAAAATAATAGATAGGGGCGATGTTGTAGATGTCATCATCTTTGACCGGCACACGGGCAGGGTCAGGTCGATATATTGATGCGAAACTGATAACTATTTGATTGCCCCCACGGATTTGACGTCCCTTATAGTTTGATTCTCAAACTACGTTGGGGACTTTACAAATCCAAGAGTGTGGGGGCTGCGAAACTTCTAGTTTCTTGGGAGGTGGTGTATGGGTAAAAAGAAGAATATTCCTGAAGAAAAGAAGACCAGCGCGCTCCCCTGGATAATAGCGGTGGTTGTCGCAGTTGTTGCCGTGCTCGCAATCTCCGGTAATTTGCCGTTTACAGGGGCTGAAAAAGAGACAGGTAAGTCTTTTAACCTTTCAGGGAAAGAGACGAGACCGGTGCTCGATCCGGCACAATTTACCGGACAGACACGCATGGCCTATGCGGCTGCAAAGGAATACGCGGATATGCTGAATGAGGTGTTTTGCTACTGTTACTGTGATGAAGAGCCTTTTAATCATAGTACACTTCTGAGCTGTTTTGCCACAGAACACGGAGCCGGGTGACAACTTTGCCAGAAGGAGGCCTTGAGGGTCGCCCAGCTGACAAAAGAAGGTAAATCGGTTAAAGAGATCAAGAGGGCAATTGACGGAGAGTTTGGATATTAGGTTTGTAGGGGCGGGTTTTACACCCGCCCTTACGAAATGTTTTTATTTTTTTGGTTCCATCAAGGACTCGATCAGCGTCTTGACCTCGTCCGAGTCCCATTCTTTGTAACCTGAGGCCGAACCTGTCACATTCCCTTCGGCATTGATCAGGAATTTGACAGGTGTGGAGTTGACCCCATACAGGCCTCCAACTTTTCCGGTCTTATCGATCAGGTTTGTATAAGTGAGGCCGTTATCGCGTACGTATTTTTTGACAAGAGAGCTTTTTTCCCGCAGGTCAATGCCCAGGACAACGAATGGTTTGCCCTTGAAATGCTGGTTCAAATTCTCGAGGGAAGGCAACTCCTTCCTACAATATGGTCACCATGTGGCCCAGAAACTGAGGAGGACCACCTTGCCGCGGTACTGGCTGAGCTTTACATTCATTCCTTCCGTGGACGGGAGCTCGAAATCAGGTGCCTTGACCGGCTCTTCATAGGTGTACATGTTCAGGGCTGAGAGCTGTTCGGAAAGAGTGGCGGGCTGGCTTTCAACTATGCGCTCCTTGGCCTCTTCGTTCTTCTGGCACGAGGACAGCCCAGCCATAGTGATTAATAGAGCAAATATTAAATAGTATTTGATTGGTATTGTTTCCATTTTAGATTCAGTCGTTTTCGAACAATTGATATCAAATATTATATCAGTTCGCAGACATTATAAACATAACTCGAAATATATTGAGGATAATTGACGATGGTCGTATTTATATCGGACTTCAAATTACTGCTCTAATTTCATAATAAGTGAGGACATCAGCGTAAAATTAGCGGATTCTTCGGATTTAACTTTCATGTAAAAATCACAGATTGTACAGTTCTCATATTTGTCGACATAGTTTCCCTGTACATTGTCGCCGCACAGGCTTCCTGCAATGACCCAGCATGCCCTCCCTGCATTCTCTCCACCATGGACACCGTTAAGCTTTTTTTCAATGCTTGCCGGGCATTCACCATGCTCAGAAGCATTAATTCCACCAGGTTCTCTTCCGCATTTTTTAATTTCCCAGCAATTACATCTTCTGTTAGCTGTCATTAGGCATACTCCTTATTATGAAAGGATATTATGTCTTATAGCCTTAGAGTGAGAACTAAAAATCATTAGGTAATTTCAGTCAATTATATAATTATAATGGGTTTTTGCTTATTCGGTCAAGGGGAAAAGACCTTTTTCCTTTAAATCCATCCTCGTGGTTGTGACAATTTATTCGCACACAGCCCCTGTTTAGTGTTATAAAGTTGACCTCTGATTTTTTCTTTGTTACTATTTACTGCTATGAAGAAATACCTGCTTTTATTTTTATTGACGGCCATGATCATTTTTCCTGGCTATGCCCGTGGGATGGACAAGGATGTTCAGGAAAATGAGGCTGGCTACATTCATGAAGAAGTGCTCCCGAACGGTCTGAAGGTCCTGGCTGTTAAAGACCCGAATGCCCCTCTTGCTGTTTTTCAGATCTGGTACAATGCCGGTTCGGTGTTTGAGCAGGTAGGCAAGACAGGACTCAGCCACCTGCTTGAACATATGATGTTCAAAGGCACAAAGAAACACGGGCCGGGTGAATTCTCGAAGATCATAAAGAGGGCGGGGGGCGTTGATAACGCAGGCACCACCAAGGACTTTACCTTCTACTATCAGAAGCTCGCGCCGGACAGGCTCCATCTTTCGATCAAACTCGAGGCGGACAGGATGCGCAACCTGATCATGGATCCGGATGAGACGCTTTCTGAACGGGACGTTGTGATGGAAGAGAGAAGAATGCGTTATGAAGACGACCCGCAGAATCTTGTATACGAAGAGGTAATGGCTGCGGCCTTCAAGAGTCACCCCTACAGGTGGCCTGTAATAGGATGGATGCCTGACCTGAAGACGATAACGAGAGACAACCTATGGAAATATTACAGGGCCCGTTATATACCTAATAATGCCCTGATAGTAGTTGCGGGTAATATTGATGTCGAAGCAATAATGAAGAAGATAAAAAAGGAGTTCGGGCCGATACCTAAGGGTCCCGAGATAGAGCTGTTTAAAGTTGATGAACCGCTCCAGAGGGGTGAGAGAAGGGTCTATGTTGAAAAAGAGGCCGAGCTCCCATATGTCATGTGCGCTTATAAGACTCCGAATGTGCTGCATGAGGACAGTTACGCGCTAGATGTACTTGCGGGGGTTCTTTCCGGGGGCAAGAGTTCAAGAATATACAGGAGTCTTATCGATGAGCAGCGAATCGCGCTATCCGCGGGCGCGGGTTACAGCAGCTTCAATAAGTATCCGAATCTCTTTTATTTGTACGGTACCCCTCTGCCAGGGAAGAATATAGAGGATGTTGAGAACGCGCTGTATGCGGAGATAGAAAAGATACAGAGAGAGGCACCCTCTGAAAGGGAGGTGCAGAAGGCAAAGAACCAGATAGAGGCTGACTTTATCATGAACCAGGATTCGCTGTTCTATCGTGTAATGCTTATGGCCCAGTTCGAGATAATTGGCGGCCGTGACTTGAAGGAGACGTACCTTGAAGGTATACGTAATGTTACATCCGAGGAGGTCCGCCAGGTTGCAGAGAAGTATCTCGTCAAAGATCAAAGGACAGTCGGTACCTTGATCCCATTGAAGAATAACAATGATAAGGCGCAGATATCAAACCATGATAAGGTACATTAAATGAAGAGATATAACTTATTGAAAATAATCTTTTTTGCACTAATTCTTAATTTTTCATTCTTGATTTTTAATTCATCTGTTCATGCCCTGGAGGTAAACAGAAAAGTGCTTGATAACGGCATGGTTCTGATGATGGTTGAAAGACACAATCTTCCTGTCATAAAGGTAACAGTCGGTTTCAATGCCGGTAACCTGCATGAGCCGGAGGATAAGGCGGGACTTGCCGGTCTTACTGCTGATATGCTGACGGAAGGCACAAATACCAGGACAGCACACCAGATAAGTGAAGAAATAGAGTTTGTCGGCGCGTCTGTTGACGCTTCGGGCGGCGGTGATTATGCTACCGCGAATCTCTCTGTCTTAAAGAAGGACCTGGACCTGGGGTTTAAACTGCTTTCGGACATAATACTCAATCCTGCCTTTCCTGAGGAGGAGATCAATAAACGAAAGGAACGTATCAAGGGCTCCCTGAGGGCCATGGAGGAAGACCCCGGTTTTCTCACCTCAAGGGAATTCAAGAAGGCGGTCTTCGGCACGCATCCTTACGGCAGGATGAAGACAGGCACGGCAGAGACACTTGATAATATAAAGAGGCAGGACCTGGTCGATTTTCATTCGGCATATTATCTTCCCAATAACGCGGTTATGTCTGTTGTGGGGGACATAACATATGAAGAAGTTGAAGCACTTATAGAGAAATACTTCGGTGAGTGGCATGCCGGAGAATTAAAGGCCGCTGAACTTCCGGAGATCAATATGGTAAAGGAAAGAAAGACAATAACCCTGGACAAGGACCTTACGCAGGCCAATGTGATATTGGGACATATAGGGGTAAGCAGGGACAATCCTGATTACTACTCGCTTTCGGTGATGAATTATATTCTTGGCGGCGGCGGGTTCGCGTCGAGGCTTATGAATAATATAAGGGAAGAGAAGGGTCTTGTTTATGATATACATAGCTATTTCGCGGCCAATAAGTATGGCGGCAGTTTTCAGGTGGGGTTCCAGACCAGGAACGGGTCAGCGAATACCGCGATCGAAGAAGTCCTGAATGAGATAAAAAAGATCAGGACCGAAGCTGTTTCGGACTCGGAGCTTTCGGACGCAAAGTCCTTTCTTACCGGCAGTTTTCCCATGAGGATAGACATGAGCCGTAAGATAGCCTCTTTTCTTGTTGCGGTGGAATATTACGGTCTGGGAGTCGATTATATCGAAAACTATCCCGGCTATATAAATGGCGTGACTAAGAAGGACATTCTGCGTGTGGCCAAAAAATACCTTGACCCGGAGAACTTTGTTCTGGTTGTTGTGGCAAACCAGCAGGAAGCGGCCTTGAAAGAGGACTGGTAATTATTTTAAGGCCATATTAACGTAGAGTGTAATGTAAAATCTTTTGCTAATATTGTTTAAAATTTGTAATATCCTTATTAATTAATTATTATTTACTTTTGAGTGAAAACCTCATATACTATCTAAAATATGGTGTATTCCAAGTTATAGGAAGAATCATTTTCTATGAAAATTAAGCAAAAAATATATAAATGCAGCATAATAACTGCTTTATTTTTCTTAATAGGCATTTTGTGTGGTTTCCCCATGTTTCAGGCCGATGCCGCAGTAACCGGCGTCTGCTCAAACTGTCACACAATGCACAACAGTCAGAACGGCAATTCTATTAATGTTGCTGGCCCTATGGGTAATTTATTAAGTATACCCAGCGGAAGTGCTTCGACTGTTGATGCCTGTGTCGGATGTCATTCTTCAACAACATCCAATACTATTATTAATAATGTACCGATAGTATATAACACAATTGCACCGACAGCACCGTTGGCAGGAGGAAATTTTTACTGGGTTGCGAGTCAGGGGGATGAATTTGGCCATAATGTCTACGGTATTTCAGGGCAAGACCCAAACCACTTGAACGGAGCACCTGGTAATGAAAATTGTGGCGGACTTACTACTCCATGCCACAAAACACTTGCTGTAGCGCCAAGCTCTGAAAATTATAATAGGGGCGGCTGTCGGGGCTGCCATTTTAATGTATTTCACCATAATGATAACGGGATATACAGGTTCTTAAGTACCGGACATGAAACCGGCGGTTCTGCAGCTTATTATGTTGAAGGGGGAGAAGATTCTGACTGGGAGCAGACCACAGCTACCCACAACTGGTACAAGGGGGTTGTCGGCCCAGTAAACGCTGAAACACTTGCGACTACTCATAGCATAAGCACCTTCTGCGGCGGATGCCATAAGGATTTTCACCGACAGGATTTTATAGGAGGCACTTCAAGTCCCTGGAAAAGACACCCGACTGACATAGCCCTGCCGTCAACAGGCGAGTATGCCGCGTACGATCCCGTAAACAGCTATGATCTTAATGTCCCTGTAGCATGGACTACACCGACAACTGTATCCAAAGGAACAGCTATTGTGATGTGCCTTTCATGCCACAGAGCCCACGGATCTGATCAGCCCGATATGCTGAGATGGAATTACACGGATGACTGTCTTGCGGGCATAAGT
>BDTS01000109.1 GCA_002897915.1 bacterium BMS3Bbin09
AGCTCTCTCCTTGACATCCCCTCTCATTTCAACTATATAGCCGAATTAAGCGGTGCGCAGAATCGCTTCAATGAGACTTATACCTGTGTCATATGAATTATTTAAAACACTCCTGTTTGAGTTTACAGGCTTTTTTGGGCTAAAATATACTTTATGAAAGCGATCATACTAAGTGGCGGCAAAGGTACTCGTTTGAGACCGTTGACCTATTCCGGCGCGAAACAGCTTGTACCCGTAGCCAACAAACCGATCCTCTTTTACTGTATTGATAATATCGTCGAGGCGGGAATAAGTGATATCGGGATAATAATCTCGCCTGAAACGGGTCAGGAAATAAAAGATGCTGTTGGTGATGGAGGCCGCTGGGGTATAAGCATAGAGTATATAACACAGGATGTGCCGGGTGGATTGGCGCATGCCATAAAGACCGCCCGTGATTTTCTGTCGGACTCTCCCTTTGTAATGTATCTGGGGGACAATCTGATCGGAATGCGGATTAGCAAGTTCGTCGATGAATTCAAGGCCAAATCACCGGAAGCTTTTATCCTCCTTAAAGAGGTGGACAACCCGAAGCAGTTTGGTGTTGCCGATGTTTCGGAAGACGGACGGGTCACAAGGCTTATAGAAAAACCGGATGTGCCCCCGTCAAACCTTGCGCTTGTCGGTATTTATATCTTTTCTGCGAAGATACATGATGCCATAGACAGGATAAAGCCATCCAGTAGGGGAGAGCTCGAGATCACAGATGCCATTCAGAAGCTGATTGAAATGGATATGAATGTCGAGAGCTTTATCCTGGATAAATGGTGGCTCGATACCGGGAAGAAAGATGATATGCTTACAGCGAACGCGACCGTGCTCGACGAGTGGCTGAAGGGTGAGATCGAAGGCGAAGTGGACGACAAGACAAAGATCATTGGCCGTGTTTCTGTCGGGAAGGGCTCTGTTGTTAAGGACAGTACCATACGCGGCCCTGTTGTGATAGGTGAAAATACTATTGTAGAAAGTTCATTTATAGGGCCCCACACGAGCATTGGCAATAAGGTAAAGATAATCCGGACCTCGATCGAGCATTCTGTGATAATGGACGAGAGCGAACTCTGTGACATCGAAAGGCTCGAAGAAAGTCTGGTGGGACGAAGGGTGAAGATCAATGCTAACCATAAACTGCATAAGGCCTTGAGGCTTATGATTGGTGACGATTCGGTGGTGGAAGTATAGTGGAAGGACTTGAGATAAGAGAGTTGACGGTCCATAAGGACCGGAGAGGGTGGCTGGCTGAGATAATCAGGGACGATGAAACTGCTTATAGACCTGTCATGTCCTATCTCTCCATGACCAGCCCCGGGCTTTTCAGGGGACCTCACGAACACAGGGACCAGGCGGACTTCTTCTGCTTTATTGGGAAGTTCAGGTTATATGTCTGGGACAACAGGAAGGACTCTCCTACATATCTCGAAAAAAAGGTCATTGATACAAAAGGTATTCCTACTGTGGTAATCGTGCCTGCGGGTATTGTGCATGCCTATAAGAATATAGGCAGCAGCGATGGACTTGTCATTAATATGCCTGACCGGCTTTTTATGGGGGAGGGCAAGGCCGAACCTGTGGACGAGATAAGGCATGAAGACGATCCTTCGTCCCCTTTCCAGATAGAAGATTAGATAAGGAACAAAGATGAAATTACTGGTAACCGGCGGCGCCGGATTTATAGGGTCTAATTATATCAGACATGTTCTTGATGAATATCCCGATTATCATATTATTAATCTGGATAAACTGACATATGCCGGCAACCTCGAAACTCTTCGCGACATTGAATCATCCGATAGATACTCATTTATAAAGGGAGACATTTGTGATAAGAATGTCCTGGATAATGCAGAGTTTGATGCCATTATACATTTTGCGGCAGAGAGCCATGTAGACAGAAGCATACTCGATGCCACACCTTTTCTGCAGACGAATGTTTTAGGCACATATAATCTGCTCGAAATAGCAAGGCAGAGAGACTGCACTTTTTTGCATGTCTCAACCGACGAAGTCTACGGATCCATCGAAGAAGGACTCTTTACCGAAGGATCGCCTCTTATGCCTAACAGTCCGTATGCCGCGAGCAAGGCTTCCTCTGATATGCTCGTAAGGTCTTATGTCGAGACCCATAAACTGAAGGCGATGATGACGAGATGTTCGAATAACTACGGGCCTTACCAGTTTCCTGAAAAGCTTATACCTCTTTTTATTATTAATGCACTGAACGGAAAACCTGTTCCGGTCTATGGTGACGGTATGAACGTCAGGGACTGGATATATGTGCTGGACCACAATAAGGCGGTGGACGCGGTCCTGCATAAAGGCACTCCCGGAGAGGTCTATAATATTGGCTCAAGGAATGAAAGACCCAATATTGATATTGTTAAATTACTTCTCGAAAAGGTTGCCGCTAAACTGGGCCGTGACAAGGACGAGATGCTGGGACTGATAAATTATGTGGAGGACCGGAAGGGCCATGACAGGAGATACGCGATTGACCCTTCAAAGATCGAGAGCCGGCTCGGCTGGAAACCCGAGACTGATTTTGAGGCAGGGATCTCCGAGACAATAGAGTGGTATCTCTCCAATCAGGAGTGGTGGAAAAGGGTCATCTCGGGTGAGTATATGGAGTATTATAAAACCCAGTACGGAGAGGACCTCTGAACTTGAAGATCGCGTTGACCGGCTCGGACGGTATGCTGGGCCATGACATTCAAAAGGTTTTCACGGATGTTGAACTCATAAATTTCACACTCCATGATTTTGATATAACCGATCTCGACAGGACCCTGTCAGCTATAAAAGAAGCAAGGCCCGACTATCTGATCCACCCGGCAGCCTATACTGATGTGGATGGCTGCGAAAAAGACCCTGAGACCGCGTACCAGGTTAATGCCATTGGTGCTAAAAATGTGGCCACTGCCTGTGAAGAGATAGGTTGTCCTGTTTTATACATAAGTACGGACTATGTCTTTGACGGTACGAAAGAAGAACCGTATATCGAATCGGACGAGCCTAATCCTTTGAACGAATACGGGCTTTCGAAGCTTCACGGGGAGCGGTTCGTATCATCCCTGACAGACAGTTTCTATATCGTCAGGACATCATGGCTTTATGGTAAGAACGGCAGGAACTTTGTTGAAATAATAAGCAGACTGCTTCCGGAAAAGGACGAGATAAGAGTGGTCAATGACCAGACAGGTTCTCCTACCTATACATATGATCTTGCCCTTAAATTAAGAGAGCTTATCGGGAAGGGATACGGCACTTACCATATTACGAACAGTTCAAAATGCTCATGGTATGAATTTGCACTCGAGATAGCTGCACTTAGACAGAGTGATACAAAGATAATCCCGATAACGTCCAATGAATACAAACTGCCGGCCAGGAGACCTTCCCATTCCGTGTTGGCAAATGCAATGCTTAAACAGGCAGGCATCAAGGAACTGAGAAACTGGAAAGAAGCGCTAAGAGGATATATGGGCCTGTAGTACCTTATTTTTACGTAAACACATCATTGCCAACAATATCCCCCCTGCAATAAAGAGAACTAAACCTGTAGGTTCAGGCGCGACCGGAGGTGAAGAGTCACCGTCTCGGACGGCCCAGGCGTATCTTGCATATGTCTTTGAACTGGTGCTCTGATAACCGGTGCCAAAATTGAATCGCCAGGCCTTTGACGGATCCGGACCATAATCCGTTGCGGACCAATACATATACGGCTTTACATCCGTGAATATGTTTGGTAAATCAGATGCTACATTGTAATTATAATAAAGATAGCCCATTTCGCTGCCAGTGCAGCCATTGCCGGTGCATGATGTATCGCTTGTCGGCAGCCGCCAGTCATCATACCCCTGGAAGGCAAAGTTGTCTGCCCAGCTTATCGCTGCGTCCCAGTTCATTGTTCCCCCTGAATAATTGGCGTATTCCAGCCAGGTTATGTTCTGGATATCATCGTATATGAGCCCGTTTCCCCTGTCCAGAAGGTTGGCCCCGGAAGGAGCTGCGAAAATAAGTGTAATTAAAAATAGAGTAACTATAAAAATATATTTTTTCATTTGCCATACCGCCTTTCGTATCATATGAACAAATCTAACAGTTTTCTGGAATCGAAGATACTGTAATTATTAACAGGTAAGGATGAATCCCCAGGCTATAAAGCCGAATTAAGTGGTGCGTAGCATCCGCTTCAATGAGACTTATGCCCGTTGTATAAAGTTTGAGGGCGATTTTTCCGAGTTAATACTAAGGGCATAATCAATCACCTTGATCTCGCTGAAAAAAGTAAATCAGATATGTTAATTCTTTTGGGAGAATTTTATGTCATTTAAAGTTATCCGCGTATCAGATGAAAATGAAATGAAAGCAATATATAAGCTGCGTTATAAGGTCTATTGCGAGGAGTGGGGATTTGAAGAGCCTGAAAAGTATCATGACAGGCAGGAGACTGATGAATTCGACAAGAACGCCGTGCACTTTGCGGCAATAGACGATTCAGGTAAAACGGTTGGCACAGTCAGGCTTATACTTTTTTCTACCGATGGATTCCCTATTGAAAAATATTGTGATATAGACAGCTCCGGTGAAAAGGTTCGAGGTGAGGATACGGCCGAGATCTCAAGGCTGATAATAAGCAGGACTTACAGGAAGAGGACAGAGGACAAATTCATATACGGGCCTGATGAGGAGAGGAGAATTATAGGCGGCTATAACCATTCTGGTAACAATGATCAGCGAAGGACCGATGACAGGTACGGAAACGGCAGTCTGTCTAATGGCCGCTTAAGGAACGAGATGGAGGCCGAGAAGCGAAACAGACATGAACTCGTTACCGCTTTATACAAAGCCGTGTATCACGAGAGTAAACGCAGGCAGTTGACCCACTGGTATGCTGTAATGACCAAGGGGCTTGTGATCCTGCTTAACAGATACGGTATCAGGTTCCAGGCCATTGGGGACCCTGTTGATTATCACGGCATCAGGACTCCTTATCTGGGAGAAATAAATAAGATCGAGCAGGAAGTTTCGGACGAAAAACCCGAAACTTACAAAGAATTAACAGAAGGACTCTGACCCGGCCGTAGTCTGCTTATTATCATATGTAGGGGCACGGCATGCCGTGCCCTTACTAAATTGTAACACGCAGCATTTCCAGTTAAAAATAAGTACGAACTATATCAAACCTTATTCGGCATAAAAGTGTATAATTACAATGAATAATTGATATAGGGCATGTTATTTGTTATACTTTCCTGAATCTTTGGATACAATGCAAAAACTACAAAAAATGAAGATTATTTTAATAGCTCTAACCTGCCTGCTGTTTACTATAGGCAATGCATTTTCTGAAGAAGCTCTGGTCCCTCCAAATACTCCTGACTTGGCAAAAGAAGGTGGTAAAATCTCCGGAAATCTACCGCCCGGACTTTCAGAAGGAGCCATTACTCCCAGGCGGGTAAAAGAATTCCTTTCAAAGTCGTCTGATAAGAAAGAGAGCAAAGACAATTTTATAATACTCAACTTTGACAATGCCGCCCTGAAAGATGTGATCAATACCATCGGGTCCATTACGAATGAAAATTTCATCCTGAGCCCGGGGGTCGATGCGAGGATAACCATCTATTCTGCAAAGAAGATACCTGTCAGTGAGGTCATGAGTGTATTCGAATCGGTCCTTGAGGTCAACGGGATGTCTCTTGTAAGATCAGGGTCATTTTTAAAGATAGTTGCGGGCTCCGCTGCCAAACAAAAGCCGCTCGAAGTCCGTATGGGAAATGATAAAAGCCAGGTGCCGGATATTGACAGACCGGTTACGCAGATCATATCTGTCAAATATGTTCCTGTAGCCGAGATTAGCGCCGTGCTCACCCCCATGCTCTCTCAGTTTGGCAGCATTATTCCTAACGCGAGGAATAACCTGCTTATCGTGAATGACCTTTCATCCAGTATTGTCCGGCTCTTACGGGTTCTGAGAGAGATTGACGTGAATGCCTTCCAGAATACGAGGATGTCTTTTTTTAAACCAAAGTACTCTGACGTGCAGACTCTTACGAGCGAACTTACGGAAGTATTGAATGCATTGAGACTGACCGGGGACGGCATCGCGCTCATTCCAATAGAAAGGATCAACAGCCTGGTTGTCTTCTCATCCAGTCCTACTCTTTTGAAAACGGTAGAAGGGTGGATGCGTAAGCTGGATGAAGAGGTCATGACAGGACAGAATGTCTTTATTTATCCTGTCCAGAATGTCGAAGCCGCGAGTATTGCAACTGTTTTAAATTCACTTTATGCAACGGACCAGTCATCAGGTACTAAAACAGTCTCCCGAACCAAGACCTCTACAGCGAAAAAGACCACTGCAAAAAGAACTATCTCAACTTCGACCGCGCAACCTTCGTCCGGCAGGATCGAAATAATTACCTTTGAACCGACAAACTCGCTTGTTATCCTTGCCCCTCCGGGATTATACAGAGAAATGGTCGAGACCATAAAGCGGATAGATGTTTATCCCAGAGAGGTGCTTATAGAAGCCATTATCGCAGAGGTGACCCTGTCCGATTCCGAAAAACTCGGCATACAGTGGTCTGTCCTCAACAATATAACGCTCGGGAACAAGGAATACGTTACCCGCACACAGAGTATATCGGGTTCAACAGACATAGGCACCCTTTCTGACAGTTCGCCTTTATTGGCGGGAGCGCCAGCCGGCGGCCTCTCATTTGTACTCTTCAGGTCCGATAAACTGGCATCCATGATAAACGCGCTTTCGAGTAAATCGCAGGTGAATATACTCTCGAGCCCCCGCCTTCTTGTCAGGGACCGGGAAGAGGCGAGCATAGAGGTTGGTTCTGACGTGCCGACGGCCACGAGCACCACTTCATCCTCAACGAACGACACATTGACCCAGAGCATAGAGTACAGGACGGTCGGTATAAAACTGAAGATCAAGCCGACCATTAATGAAGAGAGGACGGTTGTGCTCGATGTTGAACAGGAAGTCTCCTCAAAAGGCGATAACCAGCAGGTCGGACAGGAGGGTAATGTCTATCCTATATTTACGACCACAAAGGCGAAGACCTCCATTGTCGTGCCTGATAAACAGGGAATAATCATTGGCGGCATTATGGAACAGACCAAAAATAAGAGTTCTCAGGGAGTTCCTTTTCTGAGCAGTATTCCGCTCTTAGGCAATCTCTTCAAGTATTCTGTTGACACAGTTACAAAGAAAGAGCTGATCATCATTATAAATCCCTATGTATTGGCCAGTCAGACAGAAGCTGACCACCTTACAAAGCAGTTTATGTCAAAGCTCAAGAATATAAAGAAACTCCTCAAAGACAATGAAGACAGTATAAGTGTTCCCGATCTTGATGAGAAAGATCCGGCAAAAACCGATGAGCCGTGATGTACTTAAGATAAATAAAACAGGCCTCTTTGGCGAGATATTACTTGGATTACAGCTTGTAACGCCTGAAAAACTTGAAATAGCCTTAAAAGAACAGTCCTCCCAGGACAAGGCACATCACCGTCGTATTGGAGAGATACTCGTAGGTCTTGGTTTTTTATCCGAAGATGATATGCTGCGCGCACTCAGTTCCCAGTTCGGCCTGAAATATATTAAGTTCTCCGAATTTCCCAAAAGCATTCCGAATGCCTCTTACCCTACGGTAAAGTTTATGAAGCAGTATAAGTTTGTCCCGATAGGGCTCGAGGGAGATGTATTGAAGATCGCTGTCTCCGACCCACTCGATGAATATATGCTCGATGTGCTGCTGAACTTTAGCGATCTGTCGCTGGACATCTGCCTTGGAAGCGAGAAGGATATAATGGAGGCGATCGAGCAGTATTTCGGCAGTAATGTACATATGACAAGCATAATGGAGGGGATGAGGGAAGAGGAGGGAGAAGAGGTCGAACTGAGTGAAGATGTCCATCACCTCAGGGACATGGCCTTTGAGGCGCCTATCGTAAAGCTCGTCAATATGCTGATCACCCGGGCGGTCGAGAGTAGAACAAGTGACATACATATAGAACCGTTCGAGCACAATGTAAAGGTCAGGTTCAGGATAGACGGCGCTTTGACTGATATCGAATCTTTGCCCAAACGCATACAGCCGGCCGTTATCTCGAGGGTAAAGATAATGTCGAAGATGAACATTGCCGAGAGAAGGCTCCCACAGGACGGAAGGATAAAACTCAGGGTTTCCGGCAGGGACATAGACCTCAGGGTTTCCACGATCCCCACTATTTATGGAGAGAGCATTGTAATGAGGATACTTGATAGCGGCAGCGCCCTCATAATCCTCGATCACCTCGGTTTCCCTGAGGCTGTTCAGCGGAAATACGAGAAACTGCTCACTACTCCCTACGGGATGATATTGGTTACAGGGCCTACCGGCAGCGGAAAGACCACGACGCTCTACGCGTCATTGAACAGTATCAATTCAGTTGATAAGAAGATCATTACTGTTGAGGACCCGATCGAGTACCAGATCGACGGCATAAATCAAATACAGGTAAAACCCATGATAGGCCTTTCTTTTGCGACCGGTCTCAGGCATATTGTCCGTCAGGATCCGGATGTCATAATGGTTGGTGAGATAAGGGACGTAGAGACAGCGGATATATCCATTAATTCTGCGCTGACAGGCCACCTTGTCTTTAGTACTCTTCATACTAACGATGCCCCGGGCGCCGTGACAAGGCTGCTCGACATGGGGATCGAGGGGTTCCTTGTATCATCTTCACTGATCGGGGTGCTTGCACAGAGGCTCGTAAGGATGATATGTCCTGTATGCAAGGAACCATTAAAGCTGCAGCAGGAGCTTGTTGATAACATGCAACTCGAAGGTATTAAAGAGACATACTATGGCAAGGGATGCGATGAATGCAGGAATACGGGTTACAGGGGCAGGACCGGTATTTTCGAATTAATGCTGATCGATTCGGCACTGAGGCAGTTGATCCTTGAGAAGGCCGGGGCTGATATTATCAGAAAACATGCTATCGCAAGCGGCATGCATGTTCTCCGTGAAAATGGCTGGGAGAAGGTCAGACAGGGAATAACTACAGTTGAAGAGGTGCTGAGGGTCTCACAGGAGGGGATCTGATGGAGACCTATAATTATGAGGCGACCACCAAAGACGGCAATGTCGTGACCGGCACGCTTGAGGTCGCGAACGAGAGTCTGGCGATCGACCGTATTCAGGATATGGGATACTTCCCCATGAAGGTGAGCAAGGCAGATGATGTTGAAGGGATGGTCAGCCGTTTTTTCTCATCCCTGCAGAACCGGATAACAGATAAAGACATAATGACATTTACATATCAGCTCGGCGTGCTTCTGGATGCCAGTTTTCCTCTCGACAGATCGCTTTCCATCCTCTCGGATCTTACAGAGAAAAGAAAGCTCAGAGAACTCGTAGAGGACCTTAATTCCCATGTCAGGAGCGGTAAGTCTTTTTCAGACGCATTATCACGTTATCCAAAAATATTCCCGCTTTTCTTCGTTAACATGGTAAAGGCCGGTGAGGCCGGAGGCTTTCTTGAAGATGCTGTATCCCGGCTTTCGACATATCTCGAGAATTCCCAGGGGCTTAAGGAAGAGGTTCGTTCAGCCCTTGTTTATCCCATGGTCTTAGTCGTCTTCGGCGGCGCCTCTGTGGTCTTCCTTCTTACTTATGTTGTGCCGATGTTCACGCAGATATTCACTGATATGGACCAGACGCTTCCACTGCCTACTTTAATGCTGCTCGCTTTAAGCAATTTTCTGACTGATTACTGGTTTATGATACTCCTTTTTATCGCAGCCGCTATTTTCTTTGTCAGGCGGTATTTAAATAGTGAGAACGGGAATCGTACCTGGGACAGCATGAAATTCAAGCTCCCAATTTTCGGCAAGCTTTATCAGGAGGTGGCGGTATCGCGCTTTTCGAGGACACTCGGCACCCTCCTTGCAAGCGGGGTTCCGATACTCAATGCCTTCCAGATAGTAAAGGGGACGCTCGGAAGCGAAAAGATATCAGGGATAATCTCTTCGGTCAGGGAGGCTGCGCGAAAGGGCAGGGGAATCTCGGAATCACTGAAGAAGAGCGATATATTTCCGCCGATAGCCATTCATATGGTGACCATAGGGGAGGAGACCGGGAAGCTTGATGAGATGCTGATTAAGATCGCGGACCGTTTCGATATTGAGGTCAGGACAACAGTGAAGCGGATGCTCTCGCTTCTTGAACCAGCGTTGATAATAGTAATGGCTGTACTCGTTGGTTTTATTGTCATATCAATGCTTCTGGCGATATTCAGTCTAAGTGAATTACCGTTATAGGGCAATTAAGAATTGATAATTAATAATTAAGAATAAAAGATCTGGAGGGACTATGAATTCCAAGAATAAAAAAGGAGCTTTTAAAGACAATGATGGCTTTACACTGATCGAGCTTATGGTGGTTATAATCATCCTGGGTATACTGGCGGCCCTTGTGGGCCCGAAAATGTTCGGGCATGTGGGAGAAGCAAAACAGAGTGCCGCCGCGACTCAAATAGAGCTTTTCGGGACGGCCCTCGATTCTTTACGTCTCGATGTCGGACGTTATCCGACAACAGCCGAAGGGCTTGAGGCCCTTATTTCCCCGGTATCCGGGCTCGACGACTGGAACGGACCTTATCTCAAGAAGAAGGTGATTCCGCTTGACCCCTGGAACAATCCCTATATCTATGAGTCCCCCGGGACAAATGGAGATTATGACCTGATCTCCTATGGTGCCGACAAAATGGTAGGCGGAGAAAAAGAGAACAAGGATATTGTCAGCTGGCAGTAATTAATATGAAAAGTACAGGACATATCCTCCGTGAGCCTAAAAGGGCCGGGTTCACTCTGATCGAACTCATCGTAGTTCTTTTCCTGATGAGTATCGTAGTAGGATTTGCAGGTCTCTATATAGGCAAGGATACTGGAAGCCTTGACTTGAAAAAGTTCACAAAAGAAGTGTCGGTTGTTCTGAGATACGCCAGGAGCCATGCGGTCTCTAAAAAGAAGATATACTGTTTTGTGATCGATCAGGACGAGCAGAGGTATTGGCTCTATTCGGAGGATACTGATTATACAAATGTTGACCGTGTTATGGATAAAGAGATCCCTGAGGGATTGTCTTTAGACATGCAGGGAAGCAGTCGTGAAGAAGTATATATGGAGTTCTTTCCTGGCGGGAACACGTCCGGAGGCGTTATTGAGATCACAAATATGAAGGGTTCTAAATTTTTTGTTATAGCCAACAGGATAACCGGAAAGATCACAGTGGAGAAGGAATAATGAAACTATATTGGAGGCCCCCTGCAGTTTTCTTCGCCCATAGTAATCACAAAGTGATTACAGGGATTAAGTCCCGGTTACGGGAAAAACTAAGATGCAGGGGCTTCGGGCAGATTTTGAACTCAAGAAATATTGGATGCTGCCCTCGGGGTTTTACTTTGATAGAGGTGATCGTGGCAATCACTATTTTGAGTATTAGCCTTGTCATGGTAATGCAGCTTTTTTCAGCAGGGTTGAAGGCGAGCAGGGCGTCCTGTGATTATACGCGGGCCGTTATTTACGCAAAGGACATAATGGAGGAAATGTCCGGATCATCGGAGTCGGAGAGCGGTAAGTTTGAGGACGGGTTTTTCTGGGAGATAGAGGTCACGCCTTATGAAGATCCTGAAGGAGCAATAGATAACCTCTTGCAAATAAAAGTAAAAGTATCATGGGATGATGTGCGTCGCAAACCTAAGTCATTGGAACTCGTGAGCCTAAGGACTATAGAGAGCAAAGAAGAATTATGAGTATTTATAAATGGTTGAACAGATACGTCGGAAAGCAGGAATCAGGCTTTACTCTCATTGAGCTGATCGTTTCAATTACTATTCTAGGCATGATTGCGGTTATAATTGCTCAGGGTTTTCATCTTGGTTTTAAGGCATGGGAAAAGGGTGAAGCTGAGATTGAAACAGTCCAGACGATCAGGGTATTGTCCGGACTGATATTTCAACAGCTTAAGTCTTCTTACCCGTATAAGATAAAGATCGATGATGAGAACGTGGTGGTCTTCAAGGGCGATGCCAATTCAATGATGTTTGTTACCACACTGGCGGCCCCGTATCCTGGAGGATTTAAATGGGTAAGGTATCTTCACAAGGATGGTATTTTATATTATAAGGAAGGCTTTTTGCCGGACAAGGAACTGCTTGATAATATCCCTGGTGATGAAGAGATATTGGAAACAGAGGTTGAAGAAGTTAGCTTCCAGTATTATTCTAAAGAAGAAGATAAGTGGAAGGAGTCATGGGATTTTAGCGACAAGCTACCCGGGTCGGTCAAGGTACTGATCTCTTCCTTACAGCCGATCTTTGTTAATATACCGTTGAGCAGTGAGAATGATGAGCAAAAGATTTAGCCAGAAGAGATATAAGGTCGGATATAACGGCAGAGACGCTCTGCTGCGCGATAAAAGCGGCGCTGTGGCGCTTATACTTGTGATTTGGATAATGATTATACTTGTTGCAATAGTTGCTGAATTCTCGTACTCCATGCGGACCGAGATACTTATTACACAGAACTTTAAGGAAGAGGAAGAGGCATACCAGCTTGCGCTCGCAGGGTTCGAGTATGCCAAGGCAGAGATCGGCGCGGTCGAAGACATGCAGGGAGTTTTTCTTAACGAAGAAGGTGTGTTGATATTTGATGAAGATGTATTGGAGCCTGTCAGGACCAAAGATCTTGGTAGGGGCAATTTTGAATATACAATAACGGACGAAGACGGTAAGCTTGATATCAACAACGCCACGCATGACCAATTATCATATATCTTCATCGAATCAGGTCTCGATAGTGACGAGGCGGCTGCGATTGCCGATTCGATCATTGACTGGAGAGACCCGCCTGACTTTCATATGCTGAATGGCGCCGAAGAAGACTATTACCGAGATCTGGATGAGCCTTACAGCTGCAAGGACGGGCCTTTTGATTCGATCGAGGAGCTTTTGCTTGTCAAGGGCATGACAAAGGAGATACTATATGGCTCGGTAGACGATGAGGAAGAAGAAAAGGCATACAGCGGTGTTGTGGACTCCCTGACCGTTAACGGCTCATTGGAGATCAATGTTAACACGGCTCCCAGGGTGGTTATCGAGGCTGTTATGGGGATTGCGGCCGCGGACAATGTGATCTTGCAGAGAGAGGCGGGATTTGTGTCAGAAATACCGGGCAACGGTAAGCTGATATCCGAATTTTTTACGATCATTTCCAAAGGGACCAATGCAGATGGTAATATTAAAAGGTCGGTCAAGGCAGTAGTGCATAAAAAACCAGATAAAATGGAGATCGTTTACTGGAATGACAACTTTATTAGATAGAACATTTCTCGGAATAGAGTTCGAAGATGATTCCGTTGTCCTCACATTCCTCAAGAATAGTGTCTCCGGTATACACCTGCTTTCCTCCGAAACGTTTCTGCTTAAAGAGGGAGGAGATACTGTTAATGATGTCAGGGACTTTATTAGCGGGCAGGGCGCTGATATCAGCAATGTTTTCGTGAGCATTCCGGACAAATGGGCGGTTACCAAATTTACTGATATACCATCGATAAAAGGCAGGAACAAGAGCGCGATCTCCAATATGATGAAGTTCGAGATAGAGCGTCATATCCCTTTTCCGATAGAGAGTGTTGCATATGACTTTCTGATTCTGCAAAGAAAGGCCAGTGTTTTTTCGGTTGTTTTCGTAGCTGTTCAAAACGAAAAGGTCGCTATCGTGAAGGACTTTCTCGAAAAACTTGCACTGCATCCCCACACTATAACCATCTCTTCCTTTGCAGTCCTGAGCGCTATCGAATTGAGCGGGGTCCCTGTCGGAGGTTTGCAGGAGATAATAGGCATTACCAGGCGGTCGAATATTTTTGGTAATAAAGATGGAACAGGAGTTTCTTTGTTTATAAAGGGGATGAACGCCACCCTCTCGATAATCAGGGGAGAACTCTGCATTTACCTAAGGACCTTTGACTTCTCAGAAGACAGGGCCGTACAGATGCTTTCCGAGGCCGCCGGGAAGTTATCAATAGAAAGATTTGATAAGCTTCTGGTTGCGGGCGATATATCTTCACTAAAAGAGATAACAGGAGAGTTAAAGGAGAAGCTGGCAGCAGAGAAGGTGGTTGTCAATGATATCTCCGAATTCAGGGGGGATATACAGGGTACAGAAATAAATGGACTTGTTGCATCTGTAGGAGCATGTTTTTCCGGTCTCGGTCTCGGGACTCACAGGATAAATATATTGCCGCATAAAAGAGGATATGAGATAAAAAAAGTAGCGCCTCTGGCTACGAAGATCTTTCTCTTTCTGGTAGTTGCCATGCTTATCGGCATTTTTACCGTTGGTGCCGTGAAACAGAAAAATTATCTTGAAGGGCTGGAAGCTGCTATAAAGGAAAATGAACCGGCTGTCAAGGCTCTTGAACAGGTAACATCTGGTATCGATCTGCTTAAAAAACAGAGTGGTATTCTATATAATGCGAAACGAAATGAGATCGCTCTGGAGGTCTTGGCGGAGCTTACGACTGTACTGCCTTCAGATTCCTGGATCACAAATTTGAATTATAAGCGATTTGATCTAAAGGGGAAGAAGGCCGGGGGTGAACTGATAATAAGCGGTTTCGCGTCTTCTTCGTCTATCCTTATCCCTTTACTTGAGGACTCTGTCTATTTCGAAAAAGTTGAGTTTGTGGGGCCGATCAAAAAGAAAGGCTTAAAAGAACAGTTCAAGATAAAGGCTGTGGTCTTAATGCCTTCCGATAAGGAGAGCGGATAAATATGAAGCTGCCGTTCAAGGTTAATGAAAGAGAAAAGAAGGTTCTCCTTGCCGGGGGCGCCGCCGTACTGTTGATAATACTGTTTTACGGGTTTTCCACTTATTCTGATTTTAGGGCGAATGTACTTGAACTTGCTGATGCAAAGCGGTTTATGCTTGAAAAACAGATGCAGAAGCTGTCTGAAAAGGACATATTAGAGGCGCGGGTCGGGATGGTAAAGCAGGAGATAGAAAAGTATGAAAAGTTTTTTCTGCGCGGGAGCAAACCTCCTGTCGCGGCAGCTGTGCTCCAGAGATTTCTCAAGGAAGGGGCCTCTTCTCTAAATATAGAAGTAAAGCAGGAGCGCACTCTAAATCCTGTTGATGCTGATGTCTATCTCGGGATACCGGTTGAGATCGGATTTAATACGTCAACGGATAAGCTGAAAGAACTCCTTTATAAGTTCAGGACGGCCCCGTATCTTTTGACTGTTTCTGAATTAAGGATCAGGGTGATAAATGTCAGTAATCCGGTGGATGTATACGCAACTGTAGTTGTGACCGGATTTATAAAGAAATTGGCTGAGAAGAAGGACAAAAAGGAAAAGAATGCTTCGTAATTATTTTTTAATTAACATGGTGATCGTGATCATACTCGGCTTTCTGGGCTTCAAGTTCTATCATGTTGTTACGTACTCAATTGAGATGCCTTCGGAGGCGAGCGTGAAAGATGGTCTAAAGTCAAAGGATATTGATATAAAGTTTAAGGATAAGCTCCCTGATAAGGCATCTTTTCAGATAATATCCAGCAAGGACCTATTCAGACCTTCGAGGACCGCTTCTGTGGCGGACCTTAGGACGGTGCCAAAGAATGGCCATACAAATTACCCGAAACTCTTTGCTACAATAATACGTGAGAATGACAGTATTGCTATAATCGAGGACCCTGATACGAAGAAAACAAAGCCATATGGTGTAAATGATCTTGTTTCCGGATTCCTGGTTTCGAAAATTCTCGAGGACAGGGTCATACTATTGTTGGGAGATGAAAAGATTGAAATAAAACTAAGAGATGATAAGGGCATAAAAACATTTAGACCCCGACCCCTTCTCAGGCAGAAGGTTAAGCAGAATAGAAGAAATACACCTGCCCCTGTAAGAAGAAGGACCCCGGTCCGCCGTCCAATAAGAGGTGACCTTACAGAGGACACAAATGGATGATGACCGTTAAGGCGTTTCTATCCCGAGTGACTTGATCTTTCTGTGAAGATTGCTTCTTTCTATTTCGAGATCCTCAGCCGTCTTTGAGACATTCCAGCTGTTTTCCTGCAGTTTTTTAATAATAAAGTCCCTTTCAAACTGTTCACGGGCACCCCTTAGCGTATTAAACGATGTATAATCCGACTTTGCGGCCTTGACGGGCTGTACCTCTTTTACATCTATGATCTCGTCAGGGTTCATGATCATCAGCCGTTCAATTGTATTTTTCAGTTCCCTTACATTACCGGGCCAGTCGTATTCCATCAGGGCGCGGAGAGTTGACTTGCTAACGTTCTTCTTTTTCTGACCGTATTGGCGGGCAAGGTTCTGTAGAAAGTAGTCTACCAGCAGAGGTATGTCGTCTTTTCTCTCTCTGAGCGGCGGCACGTATATAGGGATCACGTTTAGCCTGAAATAGAGGTCCTCCCTGAATTGCGCTTTTTGTATCTCCTCTTCGAGGTCTTTGTTCGTAGCTGAGATTATTCTTATGTCCACTTTTATATTCTTACTACCGCCGACTTTCTGAAATTCCTGTGTTTCTATGATCCTGAGGACCTTGGCCTGGGTAGTAAGGGTCATGTCGCCGATCTCATCAAGGAAGAGGGTACCTCCGTCCGCAAGCTCGAATTTGCCTTTTTTCGTTTCGAACGCCCCTGTGAACGAACCTTTTTCATGTCCGAAGAGCTCGCTTTCGATCAGTTCCTGCGGTATTGCCGCGCAGTTGACTTCAATAAAATCCCTATCATTTCTCTTCCCTGCGTTGTGGAGGGCTCTTGCAACGAGTTCTTTGCCTGATCCGCTCTCACCGTAAATGATAACTCTCCCTTGTGAAGCGGCGGCCATGGATATTTTGTCTTGGAGTTCAATGATCTTGGGGCTTTCTCCTATGATCTCCCAATGCTTCGAGATGCTGTTTTTCAGGGCGATGTTTTCTTTTTCGAGATTTTGTTTTTCGAGGGCCCTCTTGATAATGATAAGGACCTTGTCAAGTGAGAGTGGTTTTTCAAGAAAGTCGTATGCCCCGAGTTTTATGGCCTGGACCGCAGTATCTATATTGCTGTGCCCGGAGATCATAATAATGGAGATTTCTTTGTCCTTGGTTCGTATCTGTTTCAGTGTTTCGAGGCCATCCATGTGAGGCATCCATATGTCAAGGAGTATGATGTCGGGGTTGTGCTTCGAGAACATCTTGAGGCCGTTTTCTCCGGAAGATGCAGTGACCACATTGTAGCCTTCGTCATCGAGAATGCTGCTGAGGGTCTCAATTATGTTTTTTTCGTCGTCTATTATCAGAATATTTGCTTTTGAAGCTTTTGCCATAACCTATAATTATACCTCAAGTAACTTTTAGTTGCGTAGCCCCCGCGTCTTAGATTTGCAAAGTCCCTTACGTAGTTTGAGAATCAAACTATAGGGGACGGCAAATCTGCAGGGGGTATTTTATTTACTTCTGTGCCATAGGCAGTTCAATTATGAACCGTGTGCCCCTCGGTTCATTATCCTGTACCCTTATGTAACCTCTGTGTTTTGATATAATGCTGTTTACGATAGCAAGCCCCAGCCCGGTACCCTCTTTTTTTGTCGAGAAGTATGGGAAGAACAGTTTGTCTTTGTCTTCTTCTTTTATGCCTGCCCCGTCATCAGCGATCTCTATCCTTATAAGGTCAAAGTCGATATTGTGAAAGGCACTCAGCCATATCTTTTCGGTCTTTGCCTGAATAGCATTATCGATCAGGTTTATAAGAGCCATCTTTATCTGTTTCTTATCTACTTCTATATCAGGCATCTCTTCATTGATCGATGAGATCATCTCTATTTCCTTTAGATCGCTGTAGAGCTCGGTAACCTCCTCGATGATCATCTTGATATTGATCGGTTCAAGGTTTATCTTGGGCATTTTGCCGAACCTTGAGAATTCGTCGACAAGAGACCTGAGGCTGTTGACCTCGTGTACTATTGTTTTTGTTGAGCGGTTCAGTACGCTCCCGAAATCATCTGCTTTATCATTCCACTTCTTAAGAAGTCTTTCTGCGGAGAGCCTTATGGGAGTGAGCGGGTTCTTGATCTCGTGGGCGATTCTCTTTGCCACTTCCTGCCAGGCTAGCGCCCTCTGTGCCATTATGATCTCGGTGAGATTATCGAATACCGCGAGAGTACCTACAAGCTTCTCTTCTGAGTCCTTAATTATAGTTATGTAAACTCTCAGGTCCATCGGTCGGCCGTGTATATAGATATGAAGCTCTTTTTCGACCGATCCGAATCCTTTTTCGATCAGACGCTTTACCATCGAGCCGAGCTCGGATGATTGGAGTGTGCTCATCAGGTCCTTGTGTCCTTTACCCTCTATACTGCCCCGTTTTACATTGAGCAT
Source organism: bacterium BMS3Bbin09 (assembly GCA_002897915.1). GTDB lineage: Bacteria > Nitrospirota > Thermodesulfovibrionia > UBA6902 > UBA6902 > BMS3Abin09. Next base: position 18,489 of record BDTS01000109.1, read on the forward strand.
GGAACATGCGGCATTGTTAAGGGTCATTATTTTCCCTGAGCGGTCAAAGAAAATAACGCCGCTTTTTATGCTTTCGAGGATAGTTTCCATGCCGAGCCTTCTACGGTCCGACTCTCTGTATGCCATTTCGAGCGATTGCTTTCCGTCCTGAAGGTCATCCAGCATCTTGTTGAACGAGTTTATCAATAAACCTATTTCATCATCCCTTTTGAGTGCGATCCTGAAGTTAAGATTTCCATGCGCAACCGTCTCCGTTGCTTCGGCAAGAGACTGGATCGGAACCGTTATTCCCTTGGCGATCCTGATCGATACCCATAACGCCATGAATATGACGAGCAGGGTAGCTATGACCAGTATAAGAAAATAGAGGAACCTTACAGGGTTCTGCTGGACCTTCATCTGGATATACTCATGAAAAGAGTCCTGGATGGATTCCATTTTCGTCACGATTTCCATGGGGATGAGGGTCTCGACTATAACGACCCCGGTTATCTTGCCGTCTTCGGTGAAAGGCTTGGCCGCCCGTATGATATCGCCCTGGTCGGACGAAAGTATGTCGGTGCCTGAAGTGCCCTTGAATGCCAGATCGACCAGATCCGAGCCGTCAGTTTCATTGAGCAGGTAACTCCTGAAATCATCAGTAACCTGGCTGTTCTGCAGGTTCCTGTTTAGGAGGTCCTTGCTTGACGCGAGTAGTTCGGCATAATTTTCAGCATACTGCCTCTCTTTGTAATACATTGTCTTGGCTATGTCCATAGAGTCATATATGGGTTTCTGTACCTCGAGAGTGAACCATGTATCGATAGAATTATTTATCAGCTCGTTCGAGAGTAAAAAGAGCAGGGCAGATGGAATAAGTACGAGCCCGAGAAATGAGGCAACAAGCTTTGTCCTGAACTTTGAGCCTATTGCCTTCCGCTTCTTTTCCGTATAGAGGTTTACCAGATAGCGAAAGATAAAAAAGATGAGCAGCAGCAGGTACAGGATTATATTAACGGTTATAAAAACGAAGCCTATCTTTGTGAGGAGGGACCCGTGTTCGATCCCGAGATAGTTCAGTACCACTCCCGTAATGATAAATGCAATGAAACTGAGGATAAAAAGGCCGAGCAGCGCTTTCAGGTTCTTCATTTATTGTCCCCGGCCCTGAAAAGGTCTGATTCTTTTGCGAGGCTCATCTCAACAGCAGGAATGAAATTTGATAAAAGTCCTAGCAGCGGTATCTGGTCAAGGCTCTTTGACTCGACTATGATCCTAATATAGTAGTTACTGGGTTCCAGCCCTTTTGTATTGGCAAGATTGAAGGTATTGACACTGAAAATCCAGTCTCTCATCTCATCATAATCTTTGAATTTCTTTTGAACACGGGTGATGCCGTCATAGGATGACGCAAGGTACTGATCACGGAGGTTGTCATATTTAATGACCTTTTCGAACTTCTTCGAGACGATAAATTCGTCCGGCCATAGATTCCAGACCCTGAGAAGCTCCGCGGTAAATACTATTTCTTTCTTGATGCCCATTTTTATAGTTTTTTCAAGGTCTTTGAAATTATCGATCGAAATGCTTACAATGATATTGTTGTCCACTATCTGCATGTCCGGACCGATGATCCTGGGTGCCGTGGCATTGGCTGGTCGCGTGGCCAGAAACGAACAGACCGCAAATAGCAGTATGAATGAGTATTTTCTTATAAGCATCTTAGTAATATACGGGAAAATTTCTCTTGATTATAACATACTATAGAATGAACTAAGAACAGCGAGGAATGACAAATGAACCAGATGATACCGGAACTGAAGTATGACGCAAACGGATTGATCCCGACGATTATTCAGGATGTGAGTAATAATGAGGTACTGATGCTGGCGTACATGAATGAAGAGTCACTCAGGAAGACGATCGAGGGCGGCAAGACCTGTTTCTGGAGCAGGTCAAGGCAGGAATTCTGGACAAAGGGCCTGACATCCGGCAATGTCCAGAATGTAAAGGAGATTCTCTATGACTGCGATGCTGACACACTGCTCGTAAAAGTGGAGCAGGTTGGGGCGGGGGCATGTCACACTGGCGAGAGGACGTGTTTCTTTCGGAAGATAGAGAAATAGCATGATGCTCGGCCAGCATGGCGAGGAGCTTGCGGTAAAGTTTCTCAGGGAAAAGGGCTATAAGATAAAGATCCGTAACTACAAGACCCGCATTGGTGAGATCGACATTATAGCCGGGGATGGTGATACTCTTGTGTTTATTGAGGTAAAGACGAGAGAGAGTCTCGAGTACGGACATCCCTTTGAAGCGGTCAATGCCCGTAAAAGGAAAAAAATTGCCAATGTCGCGATGCTCTATCTGAAGAGGTTCGAAGAACTCCCTCCATGCAGGTTCGATATCGTGAGTATCTATATCAACAACGGCATACCTGAATGTGAGCTGATAAAGGATGCTTTTGAGGTATGAACGGCAATTAATAATTATATATTAAGAATTGAGGGAAAAAGTTTCATTTATTGAACATTCGACATTGAACGTGCTATTATTCTTTGCACAGACGAAACATTTTAATGGATACGGGGCGTAGCGCAGACCGGTAGCGCACTGCGTTCGGGACGCAGGGGTCGGAGGTTCAAATCCTCTCGCCCCGACCATTTTATGGTTCGGTTAGTGCAAGATATTCTTTTATTCAAGTATGCCCTCTTAGCTCAGATGGATAGAGCGACCGCCTCCTAAGCGGTAGGCCAGACGTTCGAATCGTCTAGAGGGCACCATTTTTTCTGCAAAAACATGACTCAGACCAAATTCACAGACAGCCCTGCCTTTAGCAGGATATTGCCATTTGCGGTTTATATGGTCTTTATTATTCTCTTTGACCTGCTTAAGCCATTAATACCGGAAGGGGTTCTATTAGATAATTTCATTGCTATAACTTACCCTGTGAAGATTCTGGCAGTAACGGGCATTCTCGTACATTACTGGAAGTCTTACGATGAACTTCGTTTTGATAAATTAAAAGTTGTGCATGTCCTGGTTGCTCTGTTAACAGGCATAGTTGTTTTTGTTCTATGGATCAATATGGATTGGAATTTTGCTACATTTGGAAGTTCGGAGGCATATGATCCCGGTATTCTGCCCGGCAAGACCTATTATGCTTTTTTAGCTGTAAGACTTGCAGGGACAGCCCTGGTCGTTCCTCTGTTCGAAGAGATCTTCTGGCGGTCTTTTGTCCTGAGGTATATTATTAACCAGGATTTTATTGCAGTAAAGATCGGGGCATTTACATGGATGTCATTTATCATAGCATCCCTGCTGTTTGGCAGTGAACACTATCTCTGGCTCGCGGGAATTATGGCCGGTGTTTTTTATAATCTCCTTCTCTACTGGAGCAGAAATATCTATGTCTGTATCATAGCCCATAGTGTAACCAATCTTCTCCTCGGTATTTATGTGATCAGGACCGGAAACTGGCAGTTCTGGTAGGGTATTGACCTACTCTGATTCTGAATTCGGATCAGATTTGGAAGATTTCTTTTTTGTCAGTTTAGGGCCCTTGTATACGAACCAGTCTTCCTTGGTTATCTCGTGAAAATAATCGGCTTCATCGATAAGGAACCTGGAGGTTGTCTTTTTTACCGCCGCGATCTCGACCCTTACTCCTTCACCCTTTAAATGTGTGACGAGGTCCACATAATCCGAATCACCAGACATGATAATGATTGTGTCGACCTTTGATGCGAGCTGTGTAGCCTTGATTGAGAGCGGGATATCGGCGGACTTGTGGCACGGAATAACCGAACCGTAGAAATTCTCATGAAGTCTTTCAGCGAACTTGGATGAGATGGACTTGCCTTCGCGGAAATAGAGCAGCCTGTTAAGTCCCCGCCCGTTCAGCAGGTGGGGGATCAGCTTGTCGAAATTGATCATTGCGTTCTTTGTCTTTGACTGCTCATGTATGCTGCGCTCGATATTATTGCCGTCACAAAGGATGGCCACGGATTGATTTATAAGTGTTTGTTCCATAATTAGTTATTATTAACCCCCGTTATATTCATTAATCAGGATGCCTCAGGAAATTTCTTGAATACGCGCCACCCCTTAAGAAGGTCTACTGCGCGCTGAAGCTGGTTGTCCTCATCCTCCGATACGTTCGAAGGCACTTCTTTCGGCACCTTGGGATTTATGCTCGTATTACTCACTTCCTCTTCTTTTGTCGTGTCGTTCTTGAGGTGTTTGTCCAGGTCCTTCTCCCTGTATACAGGATGCATTTTTGCGCCGTTAGTTGTCTTTAGCTCGACGATTATATCAGGGGTTATGCCCGTTGTCTGTATAGAACGGTCCTTTGGTGTATAGTATCTCGCGGTTGTCAATCTCAGGGCCGACCCGTCGCTTAACGGGATGACTGTCTGGACGGAACCCTTGCCGAATGTCTGTGTGCCGAGTATCACCGCCTGCTTCCAGTCCTGCATTGCTCCGGCAACGATCTCGGAAGCGCTTGCGCTTCCCTGGTTAACGAGGACTACCATCGGATAATCGAAGTGACGGTTGCCCCTGGCGGTCTTGAACTCGGTCTTATCACCGCTCCTGCCCTTAATGTACACAACGAGTTTTTCAGACGGGAGGAAGAGGCTTGAAACGTCTACAGCTGCTTTGAGAAGTCCTCCGGGATTGTTTCGCAGGTCGAGTATAAGCGCGTTTATGTTCTTTTTGGCAATTTCTTCCAATGCGTTCCTCAGGTCCGCAGATGTTTTTTCCTGGAACTGTGTGAGCTTTATGTAACCTATGTTCTCGTCGATTATCTTATGTTTTACACTCTTGAGCTTTATTATGTCTCTGACTATCTCGATGTCGAGCGGTTTTTCGAGTTCCTCTCTGACGATGGTTATGGTCACGGATGTACCTTTCTGTCCCCTCAATTTTGATACCGCATCGTGAATGGTAATGTCCTTCGTCGAGTCGCCGTCTATTTTGATGATCTTGTCCCCAGCCTTGACCCCTGCCTTGAACGCGGGGGTATCGTCGATAGGCGCGATGATTGTCAGTATATTGTCTTTTATGCCGATCTGTATTCCAAGTCCTCCGAACTCACCTTTAGTGTCGATCTGCATCTCCTTGAAGTATTCCGGTGTCATGAAAGAGGAATGGGGGTCCAGAGAATTGAGCATACCTTTAATGGCACCATATACGAGATCCTTTTCGTCTACTTCCTCAACATAGTTAGTTTTGATGAGAGACAGGGTCTCAGTGAATGTCTTGATCCTTTCGTAGTGATCGGTTTCTCCGGCATTAACATTCTTGAGGAGGTTCCTGTTTAGAAATACCCCGGTGAAGGTAATCGTTGCGATCAATAACCATATGAAAACTGTTTTGTGTCTGAACATTATTCCTCCATTATACCCGGAGAATATTTATATTTCATGTCCGGGAGCATTGCATTTAGTATCTTGCTTTATGTTTTTTCTTCAACCACTTTACAGGGTCAATGGGCTTGCCTTTGTATCTGATCTCAAAATAAAGGGTAGGTACATTAAATATACTCGAATTGCCCACATTCCCGACAGCCGTACCCTCATTAATTATATCACCAGTTTTATGGAAAATCTCCGAGAGGTTTCCATAAAGACTATGATAGCCTTTGCCATGGTTTATTATCAACAGCAGGCCGTATCCCTTGAACCAGTCTGAGTAAACAACACGGCCGCTGGCCACCGCCTTTGGAGTTTCGCCGGGGCTGACCCTAATTTCCACTCCGTTCTTGAAAACAGTTATTTTGAATTTGGGATCCATATACTTGCCGAACGGGATGAGCACCTTTCCGCTGACAGGCCAGGGGAGGTGTCCTCTTGAGGCAGTGATACCTTTGCCGGTGACGGAATTCGGTAGAGACTGTCTTTTAAGCCTCCGGATCATATTCTGGAGATTTTTGGATGATTCCTCCAGCTCACTTATGGTCTTTTCGTATGTGCTTCTCTGGTTCCTGATAGCTGCAAGCAGTTTGTCCTTTTTTGTGCGGTCGGCCTGGAGCTCTTTATTTTTTTTCTGAACGATATCTTTATTTGTCTTGAGTGTTGACTGGAGTTCCTCCATGTCCTTTTTTCTGGATGTGATCTCTGCTATTTCGTCCCTGTACTTTCTTACTATCTTGCTGTCATGATACGCGGCAAGGCTGATATATTTGCTCCTCCTGATCAGGTCCTGATAGTCATCCGCGGAGACGAGAGTAAGTGCGTAATTGCCGTACTTCTGCTTGTAGAGGGTTCTGAGACGCTCCCTGAGGTATCCCTTCTTGCGGTTCAACGTGCCGTCAAGCTGCCCTATTACCTCAGACAGGCTGCTGATCTTTGACTCTGTTTTCGAGATCTGTCTGTCATATTTCTTCAGCTCTGCCTGTTTTTTCTGGACGTTCTTGTCTATATTTTCTATTCTGGAGAGTATTGACCGCTCCTTTTTTATGACTTCTTTTACTTTCTCTTTCTTTTGCTTGAGATCCTTCTGTATATTTTTTGCTTCCTGTTTTTTTGACGTAAGGGTCTTGTTCCTTCTGGTTAGTTTCTTTTTTGAGGCAGTGTATGCAGGCTGGGGCAGTGAGAAGGCCAAGACGGCTAAAGTAATGAAGGAAACAAGAAATGAGATCCAACGCTTCCGCTTCATATTAATATTTAATCTTTCCGACCGCTATAAGACTGCCCGTAAAACTCATAATGGCCCCTGCAATAGGGACGGACAGATATACCTCGAGTGGAAAAGTTATTATCATTGCCCTTATGGCCGGCAGAACCTCTGTGCCTTTGATCAATATAAAAGATTGTATGCCGTACAAGGCAAGTGAACCGATAATACCGCTGATAATACCGATAAAGAGTCCCTCGATCAAAAAAGGCAGCCTTATAAAGCCCCTCGTGGCGCCAAGCAGTTTGAGTGTTTCGATCTCATCGTTTCTCCTGTAAAAAAAGATCTTGATGGTGTTGTATGTGATAAATATGATCGCTATGAATATCGCAGTCCCGAGGAATGTGGCGCTGAGCTTCATTATTCTGGAGATCGTGTTCAATGATGAGAGCCATTTCTCCCCGTACTGTACCTCTTCCACACCGGTCATGTTGGTTATTTCGGCGGCCTTCTGTTTGACGAACTCCGAATCGAGCAGTTCACTTTTGAGTTTAAGCTCAAAAGAAGAAGGGAGCGGGTTCTCTTTCAGTCCTTCTATGATCTCGGCATTTGATCCAAGTACGAGTCTTAGCTCTTCAAGGGCATCTTCCTTTGAAATATACTTTACCCCGATTATGTCCGGGTCTTTCTGGAAGAACTCTTTCAGGGTGTTTTCAGCTTCGCTGTTCAGACTGTCATCAAGGTATACCACAAGGCCGAAGCTTTTGGACCAGCGATTCAGGAGTGAATCCATATTCATGGTGATGGTAACAAATGCGCTTATGATCAGGAGGCAGATGCTTATGGACAGGATCGTCAGGAGATTTATCCATTTGTCACGCAGGATACTTTTATAAGCTGTCTGGACGGAATATATAAATGTCCTCATCCTATCTCCTCTCCCGCTATTTGCTTGTTTTTGATATGGATGACCCTGCGTCCGGTGCCTTGGAACAGACTCGTGTCATGGGTCGCCAGGAGGACGGTGGTACCTATTGCGTTTATTTCCCTGAAGAGATCCATTATTGAATCGGATGTTTTGTCATCGAGGTTTCCGGTAGGTTCATCGGCAAGCAGGACGGTCGGTTTGGATACCATTGCCCTCGCAATGACCACCCTCTGTTGCTCGCCACCCGAAAGGTGCTGTGGATAAATCTGCGACTTATGCGAAAGGTGAACCTCTTTCAGGACCGCGTTCACATCTTTTTTTATTTCTTTCGGGTGCATGTCATGGATCCTGAGGGCAAGGGCGATATTGTCAAAAACAGTTTTGTTGTTCAGCAGTCTGAAGTCCTGGAACACAATGCCGACATTTCTCCTCAGGTAAGGGATGGTGCTCTGTTTTAATTTGCCTATGTCCCAGCCGGCAACGACTATCTGTCCCTTGTCGGGTTTTTCAGCAGCGTAGATCAGCTTGAGCAGGGTCGTTTTTCCGGCACCGCTTGGTCCGGTGATATAGGCCAGTTCACCTTTTTCGATCAAGAGTGAAATGTCCTTTATAACTACATCGTCATTATATGATTTAGTGACATCGGAGAATCGGATCATTTTATTAGTGCAGTTTTAATTGTTTTGACAACATTGTCGACGCCAATACCATGATATTCCAGAAGTTCGGAACCTGAGCCCGAACAGCCGAATATATCTTGTATGCCTATCCTCTTTACAGACATCGGGTAGTTCTCTGACAGGAATTCTGAAACCGCTCCGCCGAGTCCCCCTATGATCGAGTGCTCCTCTGCTGTTACGATCAGCTTACAGCTTTTCGCGGCGTTCAACAGTGCCTCTTCATCAAGGGGCTTTATAGACGCCATATTGACGACACCTGTGTCAATGCCTTCTTTTGAAAGTATTTCAGCTGCCTTGAGCGCGGTATCAACCATGATCCCCGCGGCTATGATATTAACGTCTTTCCCTGTACTGAACGTATACGCCTTCCCGAGCTTGAATTCATAATCGTCCGGCATTACGTAGGGCACATTTGCCCTGCCGAGCCTGACATAGAAGGGTCCTTCTATCTCTGCAACCGCGTTGATCACGGAGACGGTCTCTGTTGCATCCGCAGGAACAATTACTCTCATGTTCGGGAGCGCGCGCATCAGGGTTATGTCCTCGAGCGCCTGGTGGGAGGCCCCGTCCTCTCCGACCGTTATTCCGCCGTGGGTTGCTACGAGCTTGACGTTTGTATTTGAATAACAGACGGTCAGTCTTATCTGGTCCCAGGCCCTTCCTGTCTCGAATACCGCGAAGGTCGATGCGAACGGCACCTTGCCGGCCTTTGCGAATCCGGCGGCAGTGCCTATCATGTCCTGCTCCGCTATGCCCATGTTAAAGAACCTGTCAGGGAATGCCTTTGCGAAGTTGCCTGTCTTGGTTGAACCGGAAAGGTCCGCGTCTAGCGCTACTATATCTGAACGTTTTTTTCCGAGCTCGAGCAGGGCTTCTCCGTACGCGCTTCTCGTTGCCTTAGGTTTTTTTATGCTCAGTCTCTCACCCATTATTTATCTCCTTTACTGCCTGTTCGAATTCTTCCTCTGTAGGTGTCACTCCATGAAATTCAACCTTGTCTTCAAAGATCACTGATCCTTTTCCCTTTGTTGTGCTGGCTATGATCACAGTCGGTTTGCCTTTCGTGTCAGCGGCCTCATCAAGGGCCTTGAGGATCGCCTCTATGTCATGACCGTCAATATCGATCACGTGCCAGCCGAAAGCCCTCCATTTATCATTGATCGGGTAGACGTTCATGACCTTTTCAACAGGGCCGTCTATCTGCAGACCGTTGTTGTCAACAAAGGCGCAGAGGCTATCTATCTTATAATGTGCGGCTGTCATTGCTGCTTCCCATACTTGTCCTTCCTGTATCTCGCCGTCTCCCATAATGCAGTATACCCTTGCCGGGTTATTGTCGAGCCTGAGGCCAAGTGCCATGCCGTTGGCAACCGAGAGACCCTGGCCGAGTGAACCGGTCGAGACCTCTACCCCTGGAAGCACCTTGCAGCAGGGATGTCCCTGAAGCGGCGACTCGATCTTTCTGAGCGTGTTGATAGTCTCTTTGGGAAAATATCCAGCTTCCGCCATGATCGCGTAAAGCAGTGGGGCAGCATGGCCCTTTGAGAGGATGAACCTGTCTCTCTCTTTCCATGCAGGGTCATCCGCCCTGAAATTCATTTTTGAAAAGTATACTGCTACTGCAATATCCACGGCCGAGAGTGAACCGCCCGTATGCCCGGAACCTGATCTGGTCAGCATATGCAGGATACTGATACGTATCTTCTTTGCGATATCTTTCAGCTCATTGATATCTGTAACCTTACCA
>BDTS01000110.1 GCA_002897915.1 bacterium BMS3Bbin09
ATTATTTAACTTTTTTGTTTGGTGGAGAGCGGTCGTAACGACAGGTCATCGGTCGAAGCGATTCTCGCGAAGTCGGAGCGACCCTAAGCGGAGACCCGCACCGGGACTCGCATCGAGTTCGATCCCGTTTACCTCCACCATTTTTTTCTGAAGGTAGTTGCATTTTTCTGTGCAGTAGTGTTATTATTTTTTGCACAACGAATTAAAATTTCGGTGGCATTACCGGAGGGGTCACACCCGTTCCCATTCCGAACACGGAAGTTAAGCCCTCCATGGCTGATGATACTTGGGCCGCGAAGCCCTGGGAAAGTAAGTAGTTGCCGGATTAATAATATAAAAAGGCCTGGTTTTAAACCCGGGTCTTTTTTATTGCCCAAAACAAGCGGTAATTTTACATAATATTGCCACAGGGTGCATACTATAAGAAATTATAATTCACTAATATGCGGCTTGACATGGTAGTGTATGCTGGATTATCATTAAATTCATTTTGAAAGGATATCTATGCATTCACCAATAATTTTTCCGGTCAACATTCTTGTCAATATGGGCATTCCGGAATTTGTGGCATTTTCATGGGTTGCAGTACTTATAATTATTGTTCTTGCGGTACTCGCGAAAAGCTCCTTAAAGATGGTCCCGAGCGGTGTGCAGAACCTTGTAGAGGTCATTATTGAATTCTTTCTTGATATTGCCGAGAGCACTATCGGTCATCAGGGAAGGCATTTCCTCCCATTTATTGCAACCATCGGTATTTATATATTGGTTTGCAACCTTCTCGGACTCCTTCCAGGGGGCGATGCACCGACCAGTAATTTAAATACCAATGTAGCTTTGGCGCTGCCGGTATTTTTTGCAACGCATATTTATGGAATAAAGGCGCATAAATTTGCATATATAAAGCATTTTGTCGGACCGATCAGGTCTCTGCCTGCTATACCGCTTATGATCCTCATGTTCATTATCGAGCTCATAGGGCATCTTGCAAGGCCCCTGACCCTGTCTGTCAGGCTTTTCGGGAACATGGTTGCAAAGCACAAGATCATCCTGATCTTTCTGTTACTTGCACCGTGGGTCGTGCCGACGGCAATACTCTGTCTTGGGGTGCTTGTTTCCGTTATTCAGGCATATGTTTTCGTCTTGCTCACATCATTGTATCTGGCTGGTGCCGTAGAAGAGGCACATTAAATAAAATAGAGACGTTAGGGCTCTATTGAAAGTTTGAAAGGAGGAAGCATGAAAAGAATTACTACTGCATTATTATTAGCGCTCGTCCTGGTTTGCTTTTTGGCACCAATGGCGATGGCGTCAGACGCTGCAGCAGGAGTGGCAGCAAGCGCAGCACAGATGGATTATTTCGGTATGGCAGCTATGGCATGTGGATTAGGTATTGGCCTTGCTGCATTAGGTACAGGCATTGGACAGGGTCTTGGTCTTGCAAAGGCAGCAGAAGGTGTTGCAAGGAACCCCGGAGCATCAGGTAAGATCACCACAACCTTGATTATCGGTCTTGCTATGATCGAGTCTCTTTGTATTTATGCACTCGTTGTTGCATTGATCTTACTCTTTGCAAAACCGTTTGGCTTCTAAACGAGACAATTAGTATTTAGCTGAATAATAGTTTGGAAAGGCAGGTTTTTACCTGCCTTTCCTTTTTTTATTTAAAATTGGTAAAATTCTCCCTGTTACAAGGCAGTGGTAAATTTAAATAAACAGGAGATCATATTGGGATTATTCGATAAACTCAAAACAGGACTCTTCAAGACCAAAAAATCGCTTGTGGAGGAGACTGAAAAGCTCGCAAAGGGGAGAAAGGTCGATGATGAACTTCTCGATGAGTTCGAGGAACTCCTGATCATGGCTGATCTGGGTCCTTCTGCGGCGGATGCCATTACAACGGCTCTTAAGGAAAAGGTCAAGGAAGAGAAGATAAAGAACGAACGGGACCTCAAGATAGCGTTCAAGGAAGAAGTCCGGAAGATCCTGAAGCCAGGGCATAAGGTGATGTGCGCGGGTGAGAACCCGTACGTTATACTGACTGTAGGTGTGAACGGTGTGGGTAAGACCACGACGATCGGTAAGCTCGCCAGACACTTTACGGACCATGGCTTTAGCGTGACCCTTGCTGCTGCGGATACTTTCAGGGCCGCTGCGATCGAACAGCTCGAGATATGGGCTGATAGGGCGGGCGCCAGTATCGTAAAGCACAGGAGCGGTGCTGACCCTGCCGCTGTAGCATTTGACGCTGTAGCGTCTGCAAAGTCCAGGGGTGCTGACATCGTTATCATTGATACTGCCGGAAGACTCCATACCAAGACGAACCTGATGGAGGAGTTGAAGAAGATAAAGCGTGTCATTACCAAGGAAATGGCTTCTGCGCCACACGAGATATTGCTTGTGGTTGACGCGACATCCGGGCAGAACGCGATCATGCAGGCGAAGATATTTCATGAGGCGGTCGGACTGACCGGTATAGCCCTCACCAAATTGGACGGAAGCGCGAAAGGCGGCATTATTCTGGCGATAAACAAGGAGCTCGATATCCCTGTCAAGCTGATCGGCGTGGGAGAGGCGGTCGAGGACCTGCAGGACTTTGATCCCGAGGACTTTGTCGAGGCGTTGTTCGGATAACCCCCCGTCGTTTCGATTCGCTTCGGTATTACCTCGATAATTTATATTGCCCCCTGCAGATTTGCTTCGCATATCTAAGACGCGGGGGCTTCGCATCGGGACTTCGTCCCTCGCTCGTGTTAAAATATCTGGATGTCCGCGAAAGAACTCATAATCGAAGGGGCCAGACAGAACAACCTCAGGAATATCAGCCTCAGGCTGCCCCACAATAAATTCATTACAGTCACGGGTGTATCCGGCTCCGGCAAGTCGTCACTTGCCTTTGATACGATCTTTGCAGAGGGACAGTGGAGGTTCATCGAGTCCCTTTCGACGTACGCGAGGCTTTTCCTCGAGAAACTTGACCGCCCCGAGGTTGATTCGATCCGTAACATACGACCGGCGATCGCCCTTGAACAGCGCAATACGGTCAAGGGTTCTCGCTCAACCGTTGGCACGGTTACCGAGATATATGACTATCTGAGACTCTTTTACTCTAAGATCGCAAAGCCGCACTGTCCGGAATGCGGGCAAGAACTAATGGCATGGACGCCCTCTTCCGCTGCGCGGGAGCTTGTCGATAAATATGCGCGTAAAAAGGCGCTAATAATCTTTGAGACAGATGATGCGCCTGAGGAACTTCAGAAAAAGGGGTTTCACAGGTTTCGCGGGATCGAGGGAGGGAAGCATGATGTGATACTCGACAGGCTCATTATAAAGAACGAGCCGCGTCTCTCTGATTCGATCGAGATCGCGTGGGAGCACGGGAATCATAGTATAAAGATAGAGATCGTGGGTGATTCGCCGGAAGATAATGAGCTCCTGCGGTTCCATGCTGAACCGAGATGTCATGAGTGTGGTGTCGGGATAAGTAATCCGCAGCCTCTCATCTTTTCATTCAACCATCCTGTCGGGGCGTGTCCGGCATGTAAGGGTTTCGGCAATATACTTGAGTATTCAGAAGAGTACATCATCCCTGATCAGGATCTGAGTTTCAATAAGGGCGCTGTCCAGCCTTGGTCCAAACCGGCATACAGGTGGTGGTACAGGCAGTTTGCCAGGGAAGCGAAGAAAGAGGGGATCGACCTTACTGTGCCGTATAAAGAACTGCCGCAGAAGGAGAAGGATCTCCTTTATAAAGGGACCCCGGATTGTTATGGTCTGGATGGTTTTTTTGAATATCTTGAGAGCAAACGCTACAAACTGCATGTAAGGGTATTCCTGAGCAGGTACCGCAAGGCGGCTGTCTGCCCGGAGTGCAAAGGCAAAAGGCTCAAGCCAGAGGCGCTTGCGTTCAGGATGCATGGCCGGGACATCTCTGAGCTTTCGGGGATGTCCATAATTGGATTAAGCGAATATTTTTCGGGCCTCAAGCTGTCCGAATATGAGGCAGGAATATCCGATGAGATACTCAGGCAGATCAATCTTAAGCTTGAGTTCCTGATACGCATAGGGATAGGCTATCTTACCCTCAGCAGGGAGACAAGAAGCCTATCCGGCGGCGAGCTTCAGAGGATAAGCCTTGCAAACCAGATTGCGTCAAGGCTCACCGGCACACTGTATGTGCTTGATGAGCCCACGGTCGGCCTTCACCCGAAGGACGTAAGCAAGATAGCGGAAATACTCAGGGAGCTGGCAGAAGCCGGTAATACCGTGATCGCGGTGGAACATGATAAAACGATCATAGATGCATCCGACTGGATCGTTGAACTCGGGCCGGGCGGTGGGAGTAAAGGTGGAAGGCTGGTCTATGCCGGGTCGAGGAAGGACTTTGAGAAGGCGGAGACACTTACTGCGCAATATCTCAGGGACAAAGGGATGATAGCCCTGCCGAAGCAGAGAAAAAAGGGGAGCGGGAAGACACTCTCTCTGAAAGGCGCAGACGGACACAATCTCAAACACATAGATATAAATATTTCGCTTAATGTCATAACGTGTGTAACGGGTGTATCCGGCTCTGGCAAGAGCACGATAGTGAAGGACACGTTGTACAGGGCGGTCTCACGCCATTTTAAGCAGGAGTTCGATATGCCCCAGCCTTTCGTAAGCATTGAAGGGCTTGAACACCTCAAGGGTATCAAGATAATCGACCAGCAGCCGATTGGCAAGAGCCCGCGTTCGAACCCGGTCACATACATAAAGGCATTTGACCACATAAGGAAGCTATTTGCCGGCCAGCCTCAGTCCCTGGTCTTCGGTTACACTCCAGGCCACTTTTCATTTAACACGGACGGGGGACGCTGCGAGGTCTGCAGCGGAGAAGGATTTCAGAAACTCGAGATGTACTTCTTTGAGGACCTTTATATAAGGTGCGAGGAGTGCAGGGGCAGAAGATATAAACCTGAGATCCTTGATGTTAAATACAACGGAAAGAACATCTATGAGGTCCTGAAGCTTACGGTTGATGAGGCGGTCATTTTTTTTAACCGGGTCAAGCCAGTGGTGAAAAAATTGAAACTGATGTCATCGGTGGGCCTCGGATACCTAAGGCTCGGCCAGCCGGCCACAACACTTTCCGGCGGTGAGGCCCAGCGCCTGAAGATATGCGCCGAGCTCGGGGTGCTGAACAGGAAGGACCACCTCTATATACTTGATGAACCTACGGTCGGACTCCATCCCGATGATATCAAAAAACTGTTGGAGGTACTCGATACCCTTATTAAAGCAGGCAACACCGTGCTGCTTGTCGAGCATAATATGGATGTTATAAAGAGCGCGGACATGATCATCGATATCGGTCCGGGCGGCGGAGATGACGGCGGCCGGATCGTGGCCGAGGGCACGCCTGAAGAGGTTTCGGAGCAAGAGGGTTCGCATACCGGGAAGTATCTGAAGGAATATCTGTAAATTTTATTTTTGACTTTTAAATAAAATATGATATTATTGAATAAGGTTTCAACTAATTCAATTGAAGTAAAAGGCAGGAGGGAATCTATGGGGAAAAGGGGAATAGGCAGGGTGTCAACGAATTTACCGGTTGGTTTTTATTGGGGCAGTGATCTACATGAAGGGGTAGTGACGAATCTTTCAGGAAAAGGCATGTTTATTGAGTCTGAGATATGCCCTGCAAGCGGATCAGATATTGAAGTTGCTCTCATTGTGGGGGACGAGGCTTTCAATATCTCTGGCAAAGTCAAAAGAACGGAAAATTCAAATGGATCAAGCAGCGGTATCGGGGTTGAGCTTTTATGCCCATCTGTAAATTATCGTAAATTTGTTTGCATTGTTTATGATTATGAGTATAACGTGCCGTGTTTAAAGCCGCGTTCCAGGGCCAAGAGGATAAAAGTAAAAGTGGCAAGTTAGTTGTAGGGACAGATTAGATATAACAAGATCGGGCGGTCATTAAGACCGCCTTTTTTCGTGCCCCCGCAGATTTGCTTCGCATATCTAAGACGCGGGGCTGCGGCGAATAATGAAAATGTAGTTGATGCCTTGTGTAATAACTGACAGTATGTTTTCTTTCCTTAACCTGCTAATTTACAGCAGGTTCTTTATTTTCCACTAATAACGCTTGACAATATTAACGCAACGCGTTACTATAAAATAAAATGATAAAAAGCTTTGCGGGCAAAGAGACAGAAAAACTGTTTAAACGTGAATCATCACGAAAGATACCTGGGAGCATTCAACAGATCGCCCGTAGAAAGCTCGAAATGCTGGATGCCGCTGAGGTGTTAAAAGATTTGGGGATACCGCCCTCGAATCACCTCGAAAAGCTGACCGGAAAAAGGAAGGGCCAGTACAGCATCCGCATTAATATTCAATGGCGCATCTGTTTTGAATGGCGTAAGGGAGATGCCTACAACGTAGAGATAGTTGATTATCATTAGGAGGTATTATGAGTAAGACAAAATTAGCACCGATACATCCCGGCGAGATACTGATGGAGGAATTTCTTAAAGAAATGGGAATCAGCCAGTACAGACTGGCAAAAGATATTAATGTCCCCGCAAGGCGGATAAATGAAATTGTTCAGGGTAAACGCGCTGTAACTCCGGATACTGCATTGAGGCTGTCCATGTACTTCGGGCTGTCTGAAAGGTTCTGGATCAACCTGCAGGCGCGTTATGACCTTGAAACAGAAAAGGACAGACTAAAGGATCGTCTTAATAAAGAAGTACATGTATATACGGCCGCTATTTGAGAAGCTAACAGTAAGCGCAAAAATTAATTGTAGTGGCGCCTCTCGCGGGCACCCTATTTTTGTGCTGTAAAAACTGACAGTATATTTTCTCTCCTTAACCTGCTAATTTACAGCGGGTTCTATTTTTCTTTCAGAATTTCTTATTACAGTTTAATTGAAATAGGAGAATTGCCTTTATGCAAAAAAAGATGATTTGTTCTCTGGTTTGTCTGATCTGCCTCATATCAGCATCTTTGGTTAACGCTGCAACAGTCTGGAAGTATGTAAGCGGTGGGATCAGGGATTCGGACTTCAGGGCAGTGGCAATCGACCCTGAAAGCGTAGAAACGGTATACATCAGCTCTCCCGAAGCGGTATATAAGACAACCGATGGGGGCGAGAGATGGGAGGTTGTTTTTTCTGTTAGAAGCACGGGCAATACAATAAACACGATAGCTGTTGATGCCGGGCATGTTTATGTTGGTACAGGCAAAGGGCTTTACAGGAGCAAAGACAAAGGTAAGAGATGGGAAAGAATATTCAGCAGTATCGGCAATGGGGAAAGGGGCGTGCTTTTTGTGACCGTTGACTCTAAAAACGAGGACGCAATATTTATTGGGACAAGTTCCGGATTTTTCTTTTCAAAAAACGGGGGACATAACTGGGGAAAGGGCCGGAACCTGCCCTCAGGGTCGGGAGTTCATTATATAAGTGTCGACGGCTCAGACCCAAGGACCATATATGCTGCAACTGACAAGGGTGTGTACAAAAGTCTGAACCGCGGCATGGATTGGGAGCGTATCTTTGGAACGAATGTGCCGGAAGAAGAAGACTATGTTTGGGATGATGATGAGATCAAGGAGGTTGCGGAGATGGCTGAAGTAAGGTGCATTGTCATTGACCCTGAGGATAACCGGACTCTCTTTGCCGGGACATCAAAGGGGCTTCTTATCTCAATGGACAGTGGCCAGACATGGAAAGCAGCGGGCAGCCTTGGGCTTAGAAGCAGGGACATAAGGCATCTTGCGGCACAAAGCGGTGGGAGCATCTATACCGCCACTGACAGGGGCGGTTATATTTACTCAATGGTCTCTCAAAGCTGGGACGAGGCATATGAGGGGCTTGCCTCAAGAGAGATTCGTTATATTGCTGCGGCAAAAGGCGTTATCTGGGCGGCCGCCGATAAGGGGGTATTTAAGACGGTCACGGAGCAGGCGCTTGCTTTGGACCGGGCCATAAACATAGAAGAGGTCTTTCTGGAGTTTGCGGATGAACCGACTATAGAGGAGATCAGGCAGGCGGCCATAATATACGCGGATGTACATCCCTCGAAAATAAGAAAATGGAGGACTGCCGCGGCCAGAAAGGCCCTGCTCCCTGACCTGAGGATCGGGTTCGATAAGAACAGGGACTGGCAGAGCAGTACATACTTCTACAGTACCTCGTCCCAGAAATATTCGGACGATGATATTACCCAGGGTAATGACAGCGGGTGGTCGGTCTCACTCACATGGGAGCTTGGGGAACTTATATGGAACAATGACCAGACCTCCATAGATTCAAGGGCAAGATACGCGGTCCAACTGCGGGACGATCTGCTTAACGAGGTGACAAGGCTCTTTTTTGAGAGGAGGAGGCTACAGCTTGCGATGCTTATCTCCCCCCATGTCGATATCCGGGAGAGGATAGAATATGAGATCAGGCTACAGGAACTTACGGCCGGAATAGATGCTTTGACAGATTCTTATCTCTCAAAAAGATTGAAAAAAATATAGGGGGTAAGGTATTACTCCATGCCTTCTATAGTCTTCATCAACTGGTCATGCATTCTCTCGCAAAATTTCTGCGGGGCGGAAAAATCCTCACAATAGAAGAGCCTGTCATTTTTGAGCTTTTCTTTTAATGTAAGGACATTGTTCAATCTGTGTTGTTCCACGAGGTCCGTATCTTTTACCTCTTTGAAATAAAAGAGCATTTTTGGCTTCTTGACCGTTTTCCACGAATCATACGCCAGCAGAAATTCCTTTAAAGAATCAGGGCCAGTCTGGTCTATGAGGCAGCTGAACCTCTTAAAAAGGATGCATACCAGGATATCACATTCATCCGCGAGTTTTTTCGTTGTTTCTTCAGTGGTTCCACCTCCACTGAAGACATTTTCCCAAGGAGTGACCTTAAAGGATATGCCGGTGGGGTTCGGCAGTATACAGTCACCTATGCCTGAACATATCTCGTTCACGATCTTCCGCTCGAGAGTTATGTCTCCTGATGAGGCTATGAATACATTAAAGATCTTATTATCGCTCATTATGATGCAGAAAAATCCTTTATAAAGCCGAATTAAGCGGTGCGTAGCATCCGCTTCAATGAGACTTATGCCCATGGTATAATAAATTACAGCGGGTGCTATCAGTTAGTATAGACGATAATTCCCTGTTCGTGCCATTAATAATTTTTAGAACGCTATAATCCCGTTATTTAAAAAGTATTACAACGGGCAAAGGGGACGCAGCAACTTACAAATTCTCGGCTTCGTCAATAAGCATTACAGGTATGTTGTCCTTAATCGGATAAAGAAGTTTGCAATTGTCGCAAATTAGGCTCTTTTCATCTTCGTTCAGCCTGATATCGCCTTTGCATTTGGGGCACGCCAGTATTTCAAGCAGGTCTTTGCTTATTGCCATTTATTACTTTCCTTTCATGTATGTTTACCTAATAAGTAATTATATAAAAACATTTGACTTAGTGCAATACTATCTTTAAACTTATTGTTCATGAAAGAGGAAATAACAGGAATAATTAAGTGCGCGCTCAATAGCCTCAAAAAGCAGTGGGAAATCAAAGATTTGCCTGATATTGAGGTAGAGATCCCGAAAAATGAGGCTATGGGGGATTTTGCGCTCACGATAGCGATGCGTCTGACAAAGCTCCTGAAAAAAAATCCGCGTGCCATAGCCGAAGAGATCGTTGAAAAAATAAATGCGGAAGAGTTGGAGTTGTTTGACAACATAGAGATAGCCGGCCCAGGGTTCATTAATTTCCGCGTAAAGAAGGAATTTTTTTGTAAAGGTCTCGGACAACTCCTTGAAGAGGAACATTCCTCCCTGAGAACGGACCTCGGGAAGGGGCATAAGGTCCAGATCGAATTCGTGAGCGCCAACCCGACCGGGCCCCTCCATATAGGGCACGGCAGAGGCGCTGCTGTTGGCAACGCATTATGCAATATCCTGAAGGCCGCCGGTTATGATGTGCAGAGGGAGTTCTATATTAATGATGAGGGCCTGCAGGTAAAGCTCCTGGGGGAATCGGTCTTCGCCCGCTACCTTGAGATCTGCGGCAGGGACGATGAATTCCCGGAAGCCGGTTACAAGGGCGATTATATCAGGGACATTGCTTTGGCACTGCATGCTGAGGCTGGTGACAAGTATGCCGGGACATTTGAAGATAACGGCGGACCCGTTACAGATTACGCGTACAAAATGATGCTCGTGAACCTGGAGAAGGATCTGCGGGACTTCGGCGTTCTTTTCGACAACTGGCAGAGCGAGAAAGAGATGCATGTGCAGGGGAAGGTAACTGATGCGATAGATGCCCTGAATTCAAAAGGGCTGATATATGAAAAGGACGGGGCGACCTGGTTCAGTTCCTCGCAATTTGAGGATGACAAGGACAGGGTCGTAAAAAAGCAGGATGGGCAATATACATATTTCGCTTCGGACATCTCCTACCACAAGGAAAAGCTCGACAGGGGCTTTGATACTATTATAGATATATGGGGCGCGGACCACCACGGTTATATACCGAGAATCAGGTCGGTGCTTGAGGCATTCGACCTGCCGAAAGAGAAGTTCACGGTAATACTTATCCAGATGGTATCGCTCCTCAGGAACGGCGAGCCGGTCAAGATGTCAAAGAGGTCGGGTGATTTTATTACGCTCCGCGAGGTCATTGAAGAGGTGGGCGCTGACATAACGAAGTTTGTTTTTCTCTCAAAGAAGGCGGACAGCCATCTCGATTTCGATCTCGGTATCGCAAAAGAGCAGTCGTCCGAGAATCCGGTATTCTATATACAGTACGCGTTCGCCAGGATATCGAGTATATTCAAACAGGCGACAGAGAAAGGTTCAAGCCTGCCTGCCGGCAGGCAGGGGGGTGACCTCTCGCTCTTGAAAGAGGCTGAGGAGATGTCGATCATTAAAAAGCTCTCTCAGTATCCGCTCGTCTTTGAAGGGGCGGCCATTTCCTGTGAGCCGCACAGGATAACTTATTATCTGCAGGAACTCGCGGGGGTCTTCCACTCCTACTACAATAAGCATAGGGTCATATCCGATGACGCGAAACTCACGGCTGCCAGGCTCTCACTCTGCATGGCGGTTCGTATCGTTCTCGAAGAAGGGCTGAAGGTCCTGGGGGTAAGCGCGCCGGAGAGAATGTAGGTCGGGTTTTGTTCTTCCAGGCGACTCTCCCTCGAAGACCTTGATTCGATGGATTTATTATTATGAAAAGATATAGGTATCTCAGGCAAGGTTCTTTTCGGGAAAGCCGCCTGTTCGAACTTTTAAAAGAGGGCTCCTTCAGAAGAACCGCCCAGAAGCTTTTTCAAGACAAGGAGAAAACACCATGGAATATGTGATCGCAGTAACTCTTCATATCATGTCTGTTGTTGTCTGGATCGGTGGGGTCACGTTCGTGACGCTCATTACGTTCCCGATGATACTCCGTATGGATAAATCGCTCGAGATGGTCCTTATGTTCCAGGGGACTGAGCACAGGTTCGTGAAGATCGCAAAGGCAATGGTCATACTTGCCGGTCTTTCAGGCTTCTATCTCCTTTATGAAAAAGGTCTGAGCACAGCTGTCATAATAATGATCGTTATCTGGGCGGTTTACGCGTCACTCATCTTCGGACTCGAAAAGATACTCTTCGCAAAGCTATTCGGCAAGCCCGAGGACCAGAATGATATGAAAAAGGTCTTCAAGACCCTTCAGATATTCCATTGGGTCATCCTGGGCCTCAGCTTTTTCGCTATCGCGGCCGGGGTTTATGAGGCGCACTACTAGAATCTATCGGTAAGGGCTTATTGCAATAAGCCCTTACACATAACTATGAATTTTGAAATAATCCATAAGGACGGAAACGCCCGTCTCGGTCAAATAACAACTCAAAGAGGTGTCATTAACACTCCCGCTTTCATGCCGGTCGGTACGAATGCCGCGGTCAAGGCGATGGGCCCGGAAGAGATGAAGGGGCTCGGGGCGGATATAATCCTTTCGAATACGTATCACCTTTTCTTGAGGCCGGGGCACAAGGTCATCAAAGAGGTCGGCGGGCTTCACAAATTCATGAACTGGGACGGCCCTATTCTCACGGACAGCGGCGGCTTCCAGGTATTCAGCCTCTCTCCGCTTCGTAATATTAAAAATGAAGGCGTTGAGTTCAGGTCCCATATCGACGGCTCCCTGCATTTCCTGACACCCGAGCTTGTTATGGAGATCCAGGGTTCGCTCGGTTCGGACATAGCAATGATATTCGATGAGTGCACGCCCTATCCTGCCACAAAAGAATACGCGCTTAATTCTCTGAAATTAACTTCCAAATGGGCAAAGCGGTGTCTGGATGCAAGGAACGAGGCGCAGGCGCTCTTTGGCATTGTGCAGGGCGGGATGTACAAGGACCTTCGCAAGCAGAGTGCGGACGAATTGATCGCAATGGACTTTGACGGTTACGCGCTTGGCGGCCTGAGTGTTGGAGAACCCAAGGAACTTATGTATGAGATGATAAACTACTCGACATCCCTCCTGCCCGAGCAAAAACCGCATTATCTCATGGGAATCGGTGACCTCATGGACGTGCTTGAGGCCGTAGCCACGGGGATTGATATGTTCGACTGCGTGATGCCGACAAGGAACGCGCGGAATGGAACACTCTTTACGAGCCGGGGAAGGGTCAGTATCAAGCGCGAGGAGTTCAAGAAGGACAGCAGCCCGCTTGACCCGGATTGTGATTGTTATACCTGCAGGAATTATTCAAAGTCTTACCTGCGGCATCTCTATATGAGTAAAGAGATCCTCTCGATGCGGTTGCACACTACGCATAACCTGCATTTCTTTATGGAATTCTTCAGGAAGATGCGTGAAGCGATAGGGAATGAGGAGTTTGAGAAGTTCCGGAAAGAATGGACGCCTGTACTGCAAAAGAATTTTAATTAGGGATGATTTGTTGTAAGGGCACGGCATGCCGTGCCCCTACAATGGAGTCCTCCCGACCTTATCCCTCCGAAAATCATCTCTGAGATCGACGCAGTCGTAAATCTTGCCGGGGAGTCCATCGCGCCCAGACGCTGGACAAAGGAGAGGAAGAAGCTCATCCTCTCGAGCAGGATAGATACGACCCGCGCACTCGTGGAATCTATCGGGAAGAGCGATAGAAGACCGAAGGTCTTGATAAGCGCGTCCGCGGTCGGTTATTACGGTCCGCGTGACGAGGAGCCTGTTAACGAATATACATCCCCTTCTCTGGGGTATCTTGCGAGCGTATGCCTCCAGTGGGAGGCCGAGGCGCAAAAGGCCGAAGACTTCGGTCTTCGTGTTGTGCGTCTCCGGATCGGCGGTGTGCTCGGTGCGGGCGGGGGTTTGCTGGCCCAAATGGTCGGCCCCTTCAAGTTCTTCGCGGGGGGGCCGATCGGGGATGGGAAACAGTGGTTCTCCTGGATTCACCGGGATGATGTGATAGGTATCATAAAATACGCGATTGAGAACGAATCTGTTTCAGGTCCGGTGAATGCGACAGCGCCCAACCCGGTTACTAACAAAGAGTTCAGCGATGCCCTCGGCAAGGCGTTAAACAGACCTGCGATCGTCAACGTTCCGGTCTTTGCTGTGAAATTGGCGCTTGGGGAGCTCGCGAGTCTGCTTTTGACTGGTCAGCGTGTTATCCCGGAAAAGATCCTGGAAGCGGGATATGAATTCAAATATCCGACAATTGATGAAGCGTTAACGGCTATCTTTCAGAAAAGCGACTAATTTCATCCATTTCTTCTTGCCAACCATTAAGCCAAAGTGGTTAAATATCTGCACCGGGCAATTTCCTCATTAATTTATAAGACGAGTGTGTGAATAATAATTAATGCCGCGTATTTTCTTTCGTAACCATGATAAATAAAACATGTTTTTCATTGAATCTGATATAATTCCTGAAAATCATTTAATTGCAATTATGAGGGATGGTAGTGCCTAAAGAGATAATATCTGAAATTTACCCAAACTCACCTCTTGAAGAAGTTGTATTTGAAATCAGGTTTCCCGGCGAACCTGTAGTGGAAGGCCGAAGAGATATATTTTATGATCTTGTAAGAAAAGATTATCCCAAGGTTTTGGTTCCTTCTACTAAGGAAGGTAGCTTTGTTGCGCTTGAGCCATACAGATTTGAAAAAGAAGACGCTTCATCAGGAGTTATGCTGGCGATTAATAAACTTTCTTATTACAGCCGCAAGTATCCGGGGTTCAAAGAGTTCAGAAAAGAATCATTAGGTTTAATAAGTAAATTCAGGAAGGCTTATCCCAGGATCAGCAAGCTGAGCAGAACGGGTTTCCGTTATGTAAATATTATCCCTTTTACGAGAGAAGAAGGTCTGATTCCTGTAGAGAACTTTTTAACGGTCAGCCTTAAAGTGCCGGGCACAATACCCGAAAAATATAATAATATAAGTATAGGCTTTATATCAGAAAGTGATGGAGGATCAATCACTACCCGTATTGAGACCATGGCCACTGCTGATAAATCCGGGGAAGCAATGTTATTGGATATTGACTATGCAAAAGAAAAGAAACTTACAGTCACAGCAGTTAATAAATACATCGATGAGAGCCATAAACGCGCAAGACAAGTATTTGAAGATTTAATAACTGAGAATTACAGATTATTTTTGAGAGGGGAAACTTTATGACATCTGCAGCAAGAGAACTTGTTTCAACATTTGATCCTTCAAAGCCGTTTCCTGTTGAAACAGGTAAGGGCAGAATGACAGATGAAGATTTTCAGAAATATATGTCACATGGCTACTCGACCCCTCTTTGGGCTATCCCTTCAAAGCGGAAAAGATATAAAGTGTCGAAGCCTATAAAGCTGAGGATACATATTGAAGATGATAACTACTTCGTTGAAAATGAGAGTCTTGTAGTAATCGGAATCGGGCAATCAGTGACCGATGCCATCGATGATTTTGGCAAACAGGTAATCCATTTTTATAAATACTACAATAAACTATCCTGGGATAAAGTAACAGGGGACGCTGAGCGTTTGAAAAGGATCTACGAAACGCTCTTCATTGATTAAATCCAATAGTGCAGATAGACAGAAAGACCATCGAATCATCCCTGAAGAAAAAGGGCTTTGTTGAAGAAGGCGGAGATCACAAATACTTCTATCACGAAGCCGAAGGGAAGCGGACCGGCGCCTATACTTTTACATCCCGTGGAACCGGTTTTAAGAGCTATGGGGACACCCTCCTGAAACGAATGCGGGTTCAATTACGGCTGGACACTATGCTCCAGACAAGACGTTTGTTGGAGTGTCCCATGGACGGCGACGAGTATAATACTGTTTTAAGAGAAAAAAGTATTTTCTGACATAGCCTCTTGGCTAACTATTTTATCCTGCATTTAATACTATTCCCCGCTTTTTCATATGGTTTTGCTATAATCTTGAAAGCCTCAAAAAGCTCCGGGGGAAGAGAATGGAAAAAGAACAAAGCGAGTATGGCCCTGATAATCCGCATCCTTTAAGCACAAGAAAGACAGAACTCATTTGGGAAGGGAAGTATGATGAGTTTGGCAACCGCAGGGAAGTGGATATTGCCGGGTGTGCCATGCCTATGCAGAAGATTGAGACCATTGATGAAGCGTTAAAGGCCATCTTCAAAAAAGATAAATAATTTCATCCATTTCTTCTTGCCAACCATTAAGTCAAAGTGGTTAAATATCTGCACCGGGCAATTTCCTCATTAATTTATAAGACGAGTGTGTGAATAATAATTAATGCCAAGAATCTTCGACAATATTGAAGCAAAATTATTATCTGCTTTACAGGAAACTATCAATGTATCTGAACGTGCCGACTTTTGTGTTGGTTACTTCAATCTCCGTGGATGGAAAAAACTCGATTCATATATAGAAAAATGGCCTGGTGGTGAGGGTAAATGCTGTCGCCTTCTTGTGGGTATGCAGAAAATGCCGCAGGACGAACTTCACGAAGCATTCAGCCTGATAAGATCAGATACCAAGATTGACAATCAGACTGCTGTCCGGATAAAGAAGAAGCTTGCTGAAGAATTCCGGCATCAGCTTACAATTGGCATTCCTACAAATGAAGACGAAGCCGGCCTTCGCAGGTTGGCTAAACAGATCAAGGCAAAAAAGGTTGTGGTAAAACTTTTTCTGAAGCATCAGCTTCATGCCAAACTTTATCTCCTCTTCCGGCCCGACCCCATCAATCCAACAATCGGATATCTTGGAAGCAGTAACCTGACTTTTTCAGGCCTCTCCTATCAGGGCGAATTAAATATAGATGTTTTAGAGCATGATGCCTGCAATAAACTGGCTGAATGGTTTGAAGATAGATGGAATGACAGATGGTGTCTGGATATCTCAAAGGAACTGGTCCAGATAATTGAAGAGAGCTGGGCAGGTGAAGAGTTAATTCCTCCATATCACATTTACATAAAGATGGCTTATCACCTTGCCGAAGAGGCGAGATCCGGCCTTCTCGAATTCAACATCCCGAAGGATTTCGGTAATAAGCTTTTTGAGTTTCAGACAGCTGCCGTCAAGATCGCTGCTCATCACCTGAACAAACGGGGAGGCGTGCTTATCGGTGATGTTGTCGGGTTAGGTAAAACCCTGATGGCCACCGCGCTTGCTCGCATATTTGAAGATGATCATGATATGCAGACACTAATTCTTTGTCCGAAGAACCTCGTCAAGATGTGGGAGGATTATGTTTACAAATACCGCATGCGTGCAAAGGTTCTTTCAGTCACCCGCGCTCAAAAAGAGCTGCCGGATTTGAGACGTTACCGCCTTGTAATACTTGATGAAAGTCATAACCTCCGTAACAGAAAAGGGAAACGCTACAGGGTGATCCGTGATTATATACAGGAAAATGATTGTAAGTGCATCCTTCTGTCGGCAACTCCCTATAACAAGAATTATCTTGACCTCTCAAATCAGCTAAGGTTATTTTTGGAGGATGATAAGGATATAGGGGTCAGGCCGGAGAGAAAGATTCGTGAAATGGGCGAGATAGAGTTTCAAAAACTTCAGATCTCTCCTCGTTCTCTTTCTGCCTTTGAAAAGAGTGAATACCCCGATGACTGGAGAGACCTTATGCGCCTTTATCTGGTACGACGCACCCGGAGCTTTATTCAGGACAATTATTCTAAAACCGATCCTGAGACAGGTCGCAAGTTCCTTACGTTTGAGGATGGTTCAAGGTCATACTTCCCAGTGAGGGTTCCAAAAAATGTAACCTTTCATATTGATGACAGTAACCCTGATGACCAGTATGCCCGGCTTTATTCTACTGAGATCGTTGAGATAATTAACAGTCTCAGTCTGCCACGATATGGCCTGGCTAACTATATTCATGAGATACCGCATGAGCCGCCTACTCAAACGGAGGCTGCAATACTTCAGGATCTGTCACGTGCAGGCAAACGTCTCATGGGCTTCTGCCGGACAAATCTTTTCAAGCGTCTTGAGAGCAGCGGCAATGCCTTCATTCTTTCGCTTGAAAGGCTTGTTCTCCGCAATTATATCTTCCTCTATGCGATTGAGAACGGTAAACCCCTTCCAATCGGAACCCAGGACCCTGCAATGATGGACGCCCGGTTCAATGATGAAGACACTTTCTTTAGCTTTCCTGATGATGAAGACAATACTGAAGATGATCTCTCTGATAATGATATGGATTCTGAAAAAGAGCTTATAAAACGAGCTTCTGAACTCTACAGAATATATGAGACAAAATATAAAAAGCGCTTCAGATGGTTAAAGTCGTCGCTCTTTCTTAAAGACCTTGCTAAAGATCTGAAAAAGGATATTATCGCTCTTATTTCTGCTTTGGAAAAGTGCGGCGAATGGGACGCTGATAAGGATGCCAAACTGGACGCGCTTCATGACCTGATCTCAAAGAGACATCCCGAAGATAAGATAATTGTATTCAGTCAGTTTGCCGATACTGTACGTTATCTTGAATCAAAGCTGAAAGACCGCGGCATATCTGCTCTTGCAGGAGTATCAGGGGATGCAGATGACCCGACAGGATTTGCATGGCGCTTCAGCCCTGTAAGTAATGAAAAGGAGACTGCTGATGAGCTGCGCGTCCTTATTGCTACCGATGTTCTGAGCGAAGGGCAGAACCTTCAGGACTGCGCCATTGTTGTAAATTATGACCTGCCGTGGGCAATCATCAGACTTATCCAGCGGGCCGGACGTGTTGACCGTATCGGGCAGCAGGCAGAAAGGATCATCTGTTATTCATTCCTCCCTGCAGAAGGGGTGGAACGTATCATAAATCTGCGCGCGCGAGTCCGCATGAGACTTCAGGAAAATGCCGAGGTTGTGGGCACTGATGAATCCTTTTTTGAGGATGACAATAATGATCAGCTTATCATTGACCTCTACCACGAAAAGGCAACCATCATGGACGGTGATGCCGACGGAGAGGTTGACCTTGCTTCATATGCCTATCAAATATGGAAGAATGCTATCACTCAGAATCCTGAGCTTGAAAAAAAGATACCTGCTCTTCAGCCTGTTATATATTCCACACGTTCACATGAAGGGGCAGAAAGCTCCCCGGAAGGTGTGCTCGTCTATATGCGGACAGGCGATGGAAATGATGCTTTGACCTGGATTAACAGGGAAGGTGAGAGCGTAACTGAATCCCAGTTTGAAATTCTAAAGACTGCAAAATGCGAACCGGACGAGCCTGCCATTGAGCGTTATGAAAAGCATCATGAACTTGTCCTGAAAGGTGTTGAGCGAATAATGGAAGAGGAGAAGCTGATAGGCGGACAGCTTGGAAGGCCCTCAGGCGCTCGTTTCCGCACTTATGAACGTCTTAAAAAATATCTGGAGGATGTCGGAGACCATAGAAGCCTATTTGTAACAGAGGAATTTATTAATGCTGTTGAAAAAGCGAACACAGATATCTATAAACGTACACTAAGACAGATAGCTGTTGATGCGCTCAACAGGCAGTTGCGTACAGGCGCCTCTGACGAAGAGCTGGCTCGGCTGGCCGTAGCTCTTAATGAAGACGGTCGTCTATGTGTTGTTCTGGAAGAAGAGCAGATAAATGAACCTCATATAATATGTTCATTGGGGCTTTTTAAGACTAATTGACGGATTTCAGTTAAAATAATTCATAACATATAACAGGCTTGGCGTCCCCTGTCTGGCCGGGGAGGATAAAATGGGCATAGGTGTTAATGTAGAACTGAAAGTCGAGGAGATCGCAAAGACCATAAAAAAATTGAAGAGAGAAGACAGGGAGCAGTTACTGCTCCTGCTTTCAAGGGAGGGCAAAGAGATAAGAAAGAGGATAAAGGAGATAAAGTCTCGAAAAGTCAAGACCCTGTCAAGAGAAGAGATACTGAAAGATGTCTTATAAAGACAGGTATCATCCCGGAATCAAGGCAGACTTGAAAAAGCTTGACAAACAGGTTATAAAGGATATTTTTCGTCTACATATTGATAAAATCCTGCAGGAGCCGGATAGAGGCGACAGACTGCACGGGGATCTTGAAGGTCTCTTCAGTTACCACTTCAGAAAACGCAGTGTTGATTACAGGATTGCATATACAATTGAAGAAGGAAAGAAACTGGTTTTTTTCTTGAGGATAGGGAAGAGAGAGAGTTTCTATGAAGTATTAAGAAGAAGGCTGTCATAAAAATGCCCCTTGACATTAACCCCTCCCGCAAACATCTGAAGGAGTTTAACTTCGAGCCTCTCTTCATAGAAGAACTCGGATGGGATCACTATGATAAAGAACTTGTGGTCTCTTTTGCAGGCAAGTCATTCACCCTATCCGCAATAGCTGAAAAAAGAGGGATGGCAGCCTTTCGATGCCCTGCTCCTCCCGATGGTCGAATCCCTGATTATGCAACAAGAAGAAAGATAGAGAAGCAGACAGCAAAATCAGCCCATGAGCATATCATTGTTTATACTGATCCTGAAAAGAGCACCCAGATATGGCAGTGGGTAAAGCGGGAATCAGGAAAACCTGCCGCATGCCGTGAACATGCGTACCATAAGAATCAGCCCGGAGACTCTCTCCTTCAGAAGCTTCGGAATATAGCCTTCACAATTGAAGATGAAGAAAGCCTTACCCTTCCTCAGGTAACCGGCAGGGCACGCGCCGCCTTTGATGTTGAAAAGGTTACAAAGAAATTCTATGACAGGTTCAAAAAGGAGCATGATGCCTTCTTTGATTTCATAGCTGGAATTCCTGATGACGACCTTCACACATGGTATGCATCAGTCATGCTCAACCGCATCATGTTTATCTATTTTGTACAGAAGAAAGGCTTTCTTGATGATGATCCTGATTATCTGAGAAAGAGACTTGAGCAAAGTATGAAGCAGGGGAAAGACCTCTTCTATAAAGAATTTCTCTCGCCTCTCTTCTTTGAAGGCTTTGCAAAGAAAGGAGAAGAGCGTTCCGCAA
>BDTS01000111.1 GCA_002897915.1 bacterium BMS3Bbin09
GCAGCGGGCAGACAAGAACCTGTTGGATGAG
The DNA here is from genome assembly GCA_002897915.1 of bacterium BMS3Bbin09. GTDB lineage: Bacteria > Nitrospirota > Thermodesulfovibrionia > UBA6902 > UBA6902 > BMS3Abin09. Next base: position 32 of record BDTS01000111.1, read on the forward strand.
ACGATAAAGGCGCACGGAAAGATATTTGGCAAAACACCTGAAGTATTGGCAGCAGACAAGGGCTTTTATGAGAGTCGGGAGCAACTGGCCAAGCTTTCTGAAAAAATAAAGACGGTATCTATATGCAAAAAAGGCAGACGAACAGCAGAAGAAGACAGAAGAGAAAGCACGGAGGAATTTAAGGAGGGTCAGCGATTCCGAGCAGGAGTGGAAGGGACGATCTCTGTCTTAAAAAGGGCATTTAAGCTGAATCGTTGTCTTTTCCGGGGATTTAAGAATTATGCAGCCAGTATAGGGTGTGCAGTATTTTGTCACAACCTTGTGTTGCTGGCCAGATTATAGAAAAGTCTTCTTAAAAAGAGAGTGTTTTACAGGTTTCAGGGAGAGCTGTCTCTAAAAACTGGGAAAATATATTAGGATCGGTTGAATTTGAGAAACATTGTGATAAGTATGATTAAGCAAGTACTACTTGAGTTACGGATAGAGCAAAATTGCTCTATCCGCAACAGGAACTAATTAAAAAGGTAAGAGCCTGTTCTTCACTTATTATGAACTATGTCAACGTCATTTATCTTTTACCAACTCGTTAGTAAATTAATACCATATGTATCTCTGTCTGCAAAAGCCTGTATTGTTACTCCGTTATAGGGGGAAGTAAAAATATAAGTGCTTATTATTCCAATAGCTGCGCCCCGGGCCACGTCGCCAAGATAATGTTTTTTAGATTCTATTCTGCTCCATCCTGTAAACGATGCTGCGGCATATGCCACTATCCCAAGTTTCCAGCCATATCTCCTTTGTATAAAAGAGGCGCCTGAGAAGGCGGCGGATGTATGTCCTGAAATAAAACTTTTATTATCGGTCCCATCAGGACGCGTCTCAGGCACTGAATATTTTAAGGCATAGGTTGCAGCCATTGTCGTGGCGAATGATTTGTAAAATTGTATGCTGCCTTGATTGTCCCCTTTAGCATATGTCAGCGCCAGCGCAGTCGCGGGAATAAGAATCTGTAAAACATAGCCAGTCTCTTTTGTATAGTCTGTTGCATGAACTTTCTTACTGGGAAATATCATTAAAAATATGCTTATTAATCCAAATATCACATATCTGCTGTTCTTTATAATTAACCTCCTGCGTCTCAATGATACAAATAACATTTTCCTATGATTTTATAGAATATCTCATTACCGGAAGATTACGGTATACGATAAAAACAATCTGGGGCTTTGGAAATTCATTTGTTATATTTTGAAGTGGTGTATATTATTTGTATAAATGAAAGTTCTATTTGTTGAGGATTCAAAGCGGCTGCAGACTGCAGTGGGAAAAGGATTGCGCAAATCCGGCTTTGCCGTTGACATTGCCGGAGACGGCAAAGATGGCTTATATCTTGCTGAAATCAATGATTATGACGTAATTGTATTAGACCTGATGCTCCCGGGAATTGACGGCCTTACTATTCTCAAAGAGCTGCGCAGGCAAGGCAAAGATGTGCACATCCTTCTTCTTACCGCGAAGTATACAGTAGAAGATCGTGTGAGGGGACTGCAGCTGGGAGCAGATGACTATCTCACAAAGCCGTTTGCCTTTGATGAACTGCTGGCCAGGATCCAGGCCCTCATAAGGCGCAGATATAATGCCAGAAATCCGCTGATTCAAATAGGAAGCTTTCAGGTGAATACCGCCGTGAAGACACTTGCCCTGCATGGACAGAATATACCTCTCTCTCCTCGTGAATATATGCTCCTGGAATTTATGGCTGTAAGGAAGGGAACGCTTGTTACGAGGGCCGAGATAGAACAGCATATATATGATGAGAGAATAAATCCCAACAGCAATGTGGTTGACTCGGCAATCTGCAAACTGAGAAAGAAATTAAATTTACCGGGTGGGCCCGAGATTATTCATACTCGCAGGGGGCTGGGGTATTTAATGACAGATAATTCTGAATGAAATCCATCCGCCGATACCTCACATGGAGACTTGTTCTCTTCGTTCTCTTTCTGATCGTTTTCGGCAACACTTTGCTGTATATCTTTGTTTACCACAGGATTGTTTTGCATTTTGATATGGCCCTTAAAGACAAGGCCGATGCCTTCGCACAAATGATAGAGCAGAATCATGAAGGGATTGCATTGGAGATGAGAAAGGAATTCATGCCTGAGTATGACCGTGAATCTCATGCGGAATATTACCAGATTTGGAGCGAAGACGGAGAAGTGATCAGCCGGTCGCCTTCGCTGAAAGGAAGGGACTTGCCGCAAAGGGCAGGAACTTTTGAATCACCTGCCTTCTGGAATCTGGATTTACCTGATGGACGTCCGGGGAGAGCGATCGGCGTCAGCTTTTTCCCATTCATAGATAATCAAGATCTGCCTTTGGTTAAAAACCGTCGGAATGTGCATATTGTTCTGGCGCGTGACAGTATCGAGATATCCAACATGTTGCGTGTGTTATTGCTTGGTACAGGTGCGCTAATAGTTATAACCTTAACCGGCATTATTATAATAGTGCCCCGTGTTGTAATGGCCGGACTTTCTCCATTAAAGCGTCTGGCCGATTATACAGCGACTATTGATTCACTATCTCTCGGTTCCCGTTACAATACCGAACATCTGCCTGATGAACTGCGGTCGATTACTGGACGGTTAAATGAGCTTTTGAAACGCATTGAGCGCGCTTTTACACATGAAAAGCGCCTTACTGCTGACATGGCTCATGAACTGAAAACACCAATTGCAGAACTCCGTTCTCTGGCAGAGGTTGCACTTAAGTGGCCTGACGATACTGAATTTACAAATAATGCCCTGAAGGAGGCCTGTGCAATATCAAACCAGATGGATAATACGGTATCAATGCTTCTCGCACTGGGACGCTGCGAATCAGGCAAACAGAATATATCTCCAGTCCCTTTTGACCTTAAACGCATGATCCTCCAACTTCTGGAACCGTGGCACAAAGTGGCTGACGCCAAGGACATCCGTATTAAATGTGATCTGCCTGATACTGCCGAAGTTATAACCGATGAGGTAATGCTGATATCGATCCTGACAAATTTATTTAGTAATGCAGTTGAATATTGTCCTGAGGGCGGTCATGTTGAATGCTCCCTGAAAGCCCATTCCGAAAACATGTCATTGTCAATAATAAACAGTAATGCATCACTCACTGAAGAAGACCTCCCTCATATGTTTGAGCACCTATGGAGAAAGGATTCTGCCCGCAGCGGAAGTTCCCATAGCGGTCTGGGATTAAGCCTTGTTGATGGCTTTGCCCGCATTCTTGGCATTGCTGTCAAGGCCGAACTTTTGCAATCTGGAGATTTTTGTGTAACACTGCTTGTCCCATTTGTCCTGCCTGAGATGAAGTAAGAATCCCTGTTATTGCGTTCATCTTCCTGTAATCTTCCTTTTTTTATAATGGAATCGTAAGCTGAAATTGAGTTTACAAATTCTATAAGAAAGGAGGTGATAGATATGAAAAATTCAGGAGCGTTCATAGTGGGGGTTTTGACAGTTTTTCTCGCCATCGGCGGGGTAGCCCTGAGTGCCCAATATGCAAATAAAGCGGGCAGCATCCAGATAAAAAGCATTGATGAGGCGGGGCTTGCCGGCATGGCGGGGATATCGATGGATTCTGCTATCAATGCGGCACGGGCGCGGGTCCCAGGCAAGGTGTTAAGGGCAGTGCTTGAAAATGAAAACGGCTTTCTTATATACGGAGTCGAGATCGTAAAGACAGACCATCAGATAGTTGATGTCAAGGTTGACGCAGGAAATGGGAAGATACTGAAGATTGACACTGACCAGAAGGACAATGAAGGTCGGGAAGGAAAAGATTCCGACAACGGCCAGGAAGAAGGCAACGAAAGGTAGCAAGAATAAGGGGCGGACAATGTCCGCCCCCAATAAAAAAGAGGTAAGCGTTTAAGTGGAAGGATTGAGCAGTCAGTTAAGACTAAGGAAATCAGGCATTGGCCGCGTACAGAAGAAATTCTAAATTATTCTAATTAGGCAAAGCAAATTAATGGGAGATTATATAATGAATTCATTGAAAATCAGACAGATGCTAAACAAGGTTCCGGAAGTCACACTTTACTTCTGGATCATTAAGATTTTATGCACTACGGTGGGTGAAACCGCGGCGGATTATTTAAATGAAACACTCAACCTGGGGCTGACCGGAACCTCACTCGTAATGGGCATACTCCTTGCCGTTGTTTTAATTTTTCAGTTTAAAACGAGAAAGTACACCCCCTCACTATACTGGCTCGCAGTTGTACTCATTAGTATTGTCGGCACGTTAATTACCGATAACCTGACAGACAATCTCGGCGTTCCCTTAGGAACGACCACCCTCGTATTCTCAATTGCACTGGCATTAACATTCGCGATATGGCATACGATTGAGAAGTCACTGTCCATTCATTCCATTATTACAACTCGTCGTGAGACCTTCTACTGGCTGGCAATTCTATTTACATTCGCTTTAGGTACTGCAGCGGGTGATCTCGTTGCGGAGCAGTTTGGCCTTGGGTATTTGACCTCGCTGTTTATCTTTGCCGGTCTCATTGCATTTGTGACAATCGCGCATTATGTTGTTAAGGGAAGCTTGGCTGCGGAGCATAGGCACCAGTCTACAAACGCGGTTCTTGCCTTTTGGCTGGCCTACATCCTGACTCGACCACTTGGCGCTTCTATCGGCGACTACCTTTCCCAAGCTCACGCAGATGGTGGCCTTGAGCTGGGGACAACGGCAACAAGCGCGATCTTTCTTATCGCGATTTTAGGTGTAGTTGTCTATCTTACCCTTACGAGAAAAGATGAGACTCCTGTCGAAATGGTTGAAGCGGATCTGGCCGGGCAATGCGCGCGGGATGGTTGTGAAAATATGGGAGTAATAGGAACAGAACACCACCCCTACTGCAGCAGGCTGTGCACTGAATTAGCCCAGGAGAGAATAGCGATGCAGTCCGGATAGTGTTTTGTTTATCTTACGTTACAATGCGGCGCTGAAAGAAGTCCAAGGCAAGGTATTAAGGGCTGAACTGGAAAATGAGAACGGTTACCTTGTCTACGGAGTAGAGACCGCAGGGCGCTAACATTATCAAATTTAAAATAGAATCAAATATTTTCCAGGGAGGTTTGATTATGAGGATATTAAGGATTATATTGGTTATCTCTTTACTATTGATCGCTGCAGGCTTTATGGGATGCAGCAAGAAAAATGCATCGTCTACAAATAAGCCGTCTTCTTCAAAAATGCAGCAGACAGTCAGTAAACCTGCGGAACAACCCATAGCGCCCGAAAAAAACCCGCCGGGTGATATCCCGGACACTCAGGCCTTTGTAAAATATTCATCATCCCAGGGAGGATATGAACTTGAAGTGCCTGAAGGGTGGGCGCGCACAGAAACCGGCATGGACGTAACTTTCACAGAGAAGTTGGATGGGCTTGTCAAGATTACAAACACAACACCGCCTACCACACAAAGCATTCGTACAGACCAGATGAAACAATTGGAACAAACAGGAAGAGCTGTAACAATAAAAAGTATTAAAGATGTAAAGCTTGCAAATGGTCCTGCTGTGAGGATGGTGTATGAATCAAACTCTGAGCCCAATCCTGTTACCAGTAAACAGGTGCGCCTGGAAAACGATAATTATTTCTACTACAAAGGCGGCAGAATGGCTGAACTCAGATTGTGGGCGCCGGTCGGCGCTGATAATGTGGATCAATGGAACCGGATTTCAAACAGTTTTCGTTTAAGGTAATCGGAGGTGATATGAGGGCGCTTGAGGCATTTGATATTTACCGGTTTTACCATGTAGAGGAAGAGGAAACACTTGCATTGCGGGGGGTGAGTATGTACGTTGAGTCAGGTGAAATTGTGGCAGTGCAGGGACCCTCGGGAAGCGGCAAATCAACCCTTCTGGCCTGCCTTTCAGGAATTGACGAGCCAGACGGAGGATATGTAACGCTTATGGGAAAGCGTATTACACGTCAACCGGAAGCAGCGCGTGCAGCAGCTCGTGCAAAGAGCATGGGCATAATGCTTCAGTCCGGCAATCTTTTTGATCATCTAAATGTTGAAGATAATATCCACCTTCAGATGCACCTTGCGGGCAGGATTGATATGAAGCGGGCAGATGAGCTGATCAAGCTGGTTGGGCTGCAGCATCGGCGCTACGCACGGCCGGCGCATATTTCAGGAGGAGAGACCGCACGTGCAGGGCTTGCTGTTGCCCTGGCTGCAGAACCGGGAGTACTGCTTGCGGATGAACCGACCGGCGAAGTTGATGCGGAAACCGAACAACAGATATTAAGCCTTCTGAGCACTTACCGGGAAAACGGCGGCGCCGTCCTTGCTGTTACACACAGCAATGCGGTCGCGGCATGTGCGGACCGGACACTACACCTGTTTGACGGGAGAATTGTGGATGATGTATGAACCCTATGTTGATATGAAAAATGCGGGGCGCACTTATCTGCAGGGTAAAACAACTGTAGAGGCGCTTGAGTCTGCTACCTGTCAAGTTGTTCCGGGTGACCGCATCGCCGTTGTTGGTCCGTCAGGCAGCGGGAAATCTACTTTGTTGCACCTTATGGGCGGGCTTGATACACCAACGAAAGGTAGTATCATATGGCCTGCATTGGGCAGAAAGGAAGATCTTCGCCCCGGCAATGTGGGGTTTGTTTTCCAGACAGTGAGCCTTATCTCATCATTAACTGCGTTGGAAAACGTGGAACTTCCGCTTCTTCTTTCACTGGAAAAACCGGCGAAAGCACGTACTGCTGCCTTGGGCGCACTTAATAATATTGGATTGGGACATATTGCAGATAAACTCCCGGAAGAGCTTTCAGGCGGGCAGGCCCAGCGGGTGGCAGTGGCCCGCGCTTTGTCATCCCGTCCCAAACTTATACTTGCGGATGAACCTACCGGACAGCTTGATCATCCAACTGCGCAGCATCTGTTTGATGTACTGCTTGATTCGTTTGGATCTTTGGACACGGCGCTTATAGTCGCAACGCATGATCCTGTCATAGCCGGCCGGATGAATACGGTGTGGCACATAGAGCATGGCAGACTGGAGATAAGATAATGAATTTTATGATACGGTGGATCAAGGGAATAGTTATTTATCGGCCGGGAAGGCTGCTTGGAGCAATAGGCGGAGTCGCTCTTACGATTACGCTGCTGGCATCCCTTGGGACCTTTCTTTTTTCCAGTTCTGCAACCATGACAGAGCGTGCGATTTCCGATGTCCCGGTAGACTGGCAGGTATTGCTTTCTTCAAGCGCTGATGAAGGCATGGTAAAAGAAGCAATTGCCGGGACCACACCTTATACGGCGCTGGAAAAGGTTGGTTATGCGGATGCTGCCGGATTTACCGCTGCTACCGGTGGGACTGTTCAAACTACCGGTCCGGGGAAAGTGCTGGGTATCAGCTCAGAGTATCGCGTTCACTTCCCACGTGAGATACGTCAGCTCACCGGGGCATCACAGGGAATACTCGTTGCGCAGCAAACCGCAGCCAATCTTCATGTAAAAGAAGGAGATACTGTTACCATAAAGAGAACAGGTCTGCCCCCTGTTCAGGTAACGGTTGGGGGTGTCGTTGATCTTCCCTATGCCGATTCAGTCTTTCAGTCGATTGGCATGCCGGCCGGTATGGCCCCAAAGGCGCCGCCTGATAATGTGCTCTTTATTCCCGAAGGCCAATGGCACCAAATATTTGATTCCCAGGCCCGGATACGGCCCGATACTGTACGTGAACAATTTCACGTAAGGATTGCGCATAATCTTCCTGCTGATCCCTCAAGTGCTTATACCTTTGTACATCAGCTTGCCAATAATCTGGAAGCGCGGATTTCAGGCAGCGGGATTGTGGGAAATAATCTCGCTGCCCGCCTTGATGCTGTGCGGGCTGATGCCCTGTATGCGCGGGTTCTTTTTCTCTTCCTCGGCCTTCCCGGCGCTATCCTTGCGGTTCTTCTTACTTTATCAATTGGAGCTTCAGGAAAAAAACACCTCTTGCAGGAGCAGGCGCTGTTGAGAACACGGGGCGCATCTGTTGCAACAGTATTGAAATTCGAGTCAATGGAAGCGCTGATTGTGGGTATCGGCGGTATAATTGTTGGAGGTGCGCTTACCTATGTCACTGGTAAATTCCTGGCGCCTTTTTCTATATTGTTAAATACAGCAACCCTGTGGTGGATTGCAGGCGCTGCAGGGGCAGGATTACTCCTTGCCATTTTATCTGTGATGTATACTGCATGGAAACAGGCCCGTTATTTTACGGTTACGGCATCACGGTCCCTGGTGAGGAGTCCGGAAAAACCCTTCTGGCAGAAAATATACCTGGATTATATTATTCTCGGGACAGCCTTTTTCGTTTACTGGAGGATAGCCAGTACAGGGTATCAGGTTGTACTTGCTCCGGAGGGCGTCCCTCAAGCATCCGTGCATTATGTGGCCTTTATTGCGCCTTTCTGTCTCTGGCTTGGGGGTGTATTGTTTGCGATTCGCTTCTGGGAGAACGGGCTTGCCCATGGCCAACGTATTCTTTCAGGCTTTTTGGGTCCGATTGCAAAGAATCTGTCAAATGTGGTCGCTTCATCGCTCGGACGTCAAAGTATTCTTCTTACACGCGGGATTATTTTAGTCGCACTTGCGGTCTCTTTCGCTGTTTCCACTGCAATCTTCAACACTACCTATAATGCACAATCACGAATAGATGCAGAGCTGACCAATGGCGCGGATGTCACGGTAAAAGGGACTACAACAGCGCCGCCGGGCAGTAAGCTGGCTGAAATAAAGGGCCTGCCGGGTGTTGCGGCTGTGCAGCCCATGATACACAGGTTTGCCTATGTAGGGAATGACTTGCAGGACATCTACGGGATTGACCCGAAACATATTGGTGAAGCTACAAACATGTCAAATGCCTATTTTGAAGGAGGAAATGCCGGGGTTACGCTCTCCTTACTGGCTAAACATCCGGACGGCGTTCTCGTTGCCGAGGAGACGAGGAGGGATTTTCAGCTCCATCAGGGTGATCAGTTGAACCTTCGCTTGCAGTTTGCGAGTGACCATAAATACCATTTGGTTCAGTTTAAATTCATAGGAGTGGTCCGGGAATTTCCTACTGCTCCGAAAGATTCTTTTCTTGTTGCCAATGCCGCTTACATCGCTCAACAAACAGGAATAAAAGACGAAGAGATTATCCTGATTCGTACAACCGGGAATCCGGCAGGTTTCGTTCCCCGTGTGCAAGAGGTGGTTTCATCACTGCCGGGGGCAAAGGTTACGGACATCGGCTCTGTACAAAAAACTATCAGTTCCAGTTTGACCTCTGTGAATCTTCACGGACTCACCCGTCTGGAACTCATCTTCGCAGTGTTACTGGTAATGGGAGCAACAGGTTTGATCCTGGCCCTCGGTCTGAATGAGAGGCGGCGTAATTTTGCAATCCTTGATGCCCTGGGGGCAAAGAGCAGTCAGCTTGGCGCATTTATCTGGAGTGAAGGTTTATTAATCCTTATCGGGGGAGGGGTAATCGGCACACTGCTGGGCTTTGGCGTTGCACAAATGCTGGTAAAGGTACTTAAAGGAGTATTTGATCCACCGCCTGAGCATCTTATCATACCGTGGAATTATTTAACGGTATTAGCTGTCGCTGCTGTTGCTTCTACAGTTATCGCTGTTTTTGGGATGAAGAGGATATCCCACCGCCCAGTAGTGGAAGAGTTGCGAAAACTTTAAGATAAACAGCACGAAAATTAATTTTCAAGTACCATAACTCATGCGGATATTGATTGTTGAAGACGAAAAATCCCTTGCGGACATTATCAGGAAAGGCCTTGAAGAAGAAGGGTATGCCGTGGATGTCGCATACAACGGCGAAGAGGGACTCTATTTGGCGGAAAATGAACCGTCTGACATTATAATCCTGGATATAATGTTGCCGGGTGTTGACGGTATGACTATCCTGAAAAAGATTCGCAAGGCAGGGGTCAGGACTCCGGTCATTATGCTTACCGCAAAGGACACATTGATGGATAAAATATCGGGGCTGGACAGCGGAGCTGATGACTATCTGACAAAACCATTCCTTTTTGAAGAGCTCCTGGCACGCATACGTGCACTGTTAAGAAGGAATTCCGAAGTTAAAACGTCCATTGTGGAAATAGGAGACCTTGTCATTGACATGGCCGCTCACGAGGTAAGAAGGAGAGAAAAAAATATTTCACTTTCAGCCAAAGAATATGCCCTGGTTGAATATATGACTCTCAACAGAAATAAGGTGCTGAACAGGGCATCGCTGACAGAACATCTTTATAACCAGGACTTTGACCTTGACAGCAATATTATTGATGTATTCATCAACCGCATCAGGAATAAAATAGACAGGGGATTTGATAAAAAGTTAATCCACACAGTTCGGGGAGCCGGATATATGATGAAGGAATGAAATGCTGTCTTCCATAAAATCAAGAATTATTATTTTTTACATGATTGTCCTCTTCGTGGCCCTGTCTGCACTCGGCCTGCTTCTTTATTTCAGCCTTAGCAGCATAGTCTACAATTCCATCGATTCAAGCCTCCTGTCGAGGGCAAAGGCCCTGGCAACACTTGTGAGCGAGGACAACAAAGAAACGGAATTTAATTTTTCTGAAGAGATAATGTGGGAGTATAGTTCACCGAAGGCCAGGATCTTTTTTCAAATCCGCCGCCCTGACGGGACGACGATAGAGAAATCAGCTTCCCTTGGAAATTCGGAGCTCTCATTCCTGACAGGAGAAAATCAGACAAGATATGAGACAGTGTTTTTGGACGGGGTGCCTTCAAGACTCATCAACTACCATGCCCTGGAGGATATTGATGGGAAGGATATTTTAACGGGCCGGGACCACCGCATCATTATCCAGTGCGCTGAGGACATACGTAACCGGATAAACGTCCTGAAAACGTATAAAATTGTCCTTTTCCTTGCCATTCTTGCTGTTATGCTCATTTCCGCATCAGGCGGTTTTCTGATTGCGAGAAAGGCCCTTGCTCCGGTAAAGGAGATATCAAGGACCGTCAGTGCAATCTCCGAATCAAATCTCTCGCAAAGAATATCCGTGGAAGCTGTCCCGGAGGAGCTGAGGATGCTGGCATCTTCATTTAACCACACCTTTGACAGCCTTGAAAGGTCATTCAACCGCCAGAAACAATTTACAGCAGACGCCTCTCATGAACTCAGGACTCCATTGGCAGTCATCATGAGCCAAAGCGAGGTGATACTGAGAAAAAACAGGTCATCGCAGGAGTACAAAGATGCCCTTGCAGCCGTCATGGATGCCGCAAAGATAATGTCAGATATGGTACGGAAACTGCTGCATCTTGCCCGGTTGACTACGGATAAGCTTGAATTGAATATAAGTCGGATCAATATCGATGAGATTATTCATGAGTCAGTGAGATTGTTAACGTCACTTGCAGACCAAAAGGGGGTAAGCATAACCGTGTCCATCCCCGGCAAATTTATAATCCCCGGTGACAGGGCAGCGTTGCTGGAACTGTTTGTCAATATCATAGACAATGCCATAAAATATAACGTCCCTTCAGGAAAGATAGACATCTCCGTTAAAAAAGAAAATGATTTTACAATTACCAGAATAAAAGATACCGGAATTGGCATACCAGAAAAGGATTTAGGTAAGGTTTTTGACCGCTTTTATCGTGTTGATAATTCCCGTTCAAAGGAGATTCGCAGTTCAGGATTGGGTCTGAGCATCTGTGATGAGATTGTGAGACTGCACGGAGGCAGGATAGAGATTAAAAGCAGAGCAAGAACGGGAACCAGTGTGTCAGTTTATCTGATGGGTAATTGAGAGGCCAATGAATATAAACAGCAACACACCGGATATTATTATGTTACACTGCTTATCCCCTCTGTCCTGCCTGAGATGAAATAAGAATGACTGCTGATATGTCATCTTCCGCAGGGTATTAATTATTCAGATTGCGGTCCAGCGGTAAATAGGTGTAGGGCAATTGATAATAATTGAACACTTTTGCCGTCTTTTTATGTGAGAGGTCATTCAGTATTTTAGATATGTTCAGTCCGATACCAGCATATATATTGCGGCTTTCATTGTCATAAGTTCCTGTGGCATCGCCGTATCCCCGGGAGAAATAACCCAAGTGAATCTCAAGATATTTAAGATACTTATTTTGAATAGAACTGAACCCGTCCAGCTTTGCTGCAATAAGAAATTTCATCCCGTCATAATCCGTTGTGAAGTCAAGCGAACCTTCTTTGAATAATCTTTTTGAAGGGAAATATTCAACTCTCACATCAATTTTTCTGGCAAAATCCGGGTGCTTAACATGAAGATATCCGATGTAACTACCTACGGCATTTGCGATCAGGTCATCATATGCAAAGCCGTATGTGCTGCTGTAGGCATCTCCGATCTCCATCAATCCCTGTATAGTAAATGATGATAATGCCCCGAGTTTTGCGGCCTTATCGGGCTCATATCCCCATGAAGAATATATATTTGACAATGCATGAGACAATAGATAGCTTGTATAGAGATGGCCGAGCTTATCAGCACCGCCGTTCGGGCTGTTTTTAGCGAATCCATGTTCTGATCTGCCATGCGGATTGCTCTGGCCATAGTTCCAGAATGCTACCCCCCACAACATAATTCCGCCAACAATGCCTGCATTAAGATAGAGAACTTTCTTCTCTTTAGGCTGATTTTTCAGGTAATCGAATGTAAAGGCATAAGTGTTACTGGTGAATACCAATGCTGATAAAACAATAATGATAAATATCTTGAATGATCTCATTGATCCCATAATGATTTTCATTTCATATGTATTGATTTAGTGTCAGGCATTTCAATAAATTGTAGCATACTTTGTTGCCGAAGGTCTTCGATATCAGTAGACCCCTTGCAATAACCGGCGCTAAAACCGAAGCAATAATAAAACAGGTTTAAAACCTCTGTTTCTGCTGAAAAAAGCTTGACTGACCGGTCAGAACCAGTTCTTTCTTCTGAAATAAATTAACAGTCCAATGCCGACCACGGCCATCAGTCCCAGCGCGAAAGGATATCCCATGTACCAGTTCAGCTCGGGCATGTTAAAGGGGCTTTTTTCCGGGTTGAAGTTCATTCCATAGATGCCCGCTATAAATGTCAGAGGGATGAAGATCGCGGCAAAGATGGTGAGCACCTTCATCACTTCATTCATTTTATTGCTGACGCTTGAAAGATAGACATCGAGCATTCCGGAGGTCATGTCCCTCTGTGTCTCGACCGTATCTATTACCTGAACTGTATGGTCGTAATGGTCCCTAATATATATCTTTGTTGCTTTTTTTATCAGGGCCGTCTCTTCTCTCTCCAGGCTGCTTATGACCTCACGCAGGGGCCAGACAGATTTCCTGAGCAGTAATGTCTCTCTTTTCAGGGCATGGATCTTATGTAGAGTATCAGGGACAGGATCCGTCATGACCTCATCCTCGATGATCTCTATTTCATCTCCCAAGCCTTCGATCACCTTGAAGTAATTGTCTGTTACCGAGTCGATAATTGCATATGCCAGATAATCGGCCCCCATCTTGCGGACCTTGCCCTTGCTTTTCTATATCCTCTTTCTTAAAGGATCGAACATGTCGCCTTCTTTTTCCTGAAATGTAAGCACATAGTTCTTCCCGAAGATTATGCTGAGCTGTTCAGAATCGATCTGTTTTGTTTCCAGATTGTATGACTGCATTCTCAGAACGATATAAATGTGGTTCTCGAATATGTCCATCTTGGGCCGCTGGTGCGTGTTCAGTATGTCTTCGATTATTAGTGGATGAATGCCGAAATGGGTACCAATCTGCTCTATGACGGGTGCTTCGTGAAGACCGTCGATATTGATCCATGTGACAGAGGGCTTATCTTTATAGGGGAAACAGACATCAGGAGAATCCACTTCACTGAGTTCATAATGATCAGCATCGTAGTCGAGCAGAGTGATCCTGACCCTCTCGGCTATTTTCTCGCCTACATGCACAGCGGTTCCGGGTGGGAACCCGGCTTTTTCGGAAATCAGAGAAAAAGGATCAAGCAATTTTCTTTCCTCCTTAAACAAATAAATCATATAAGAATAATCTTCTAATTGCAATGAAAATATAGATGTTGTGTATACAGAGTAATTTTGATAATATTCCCTAAGTATGAAGATACTGATCATTAACTCCGGCAGTTCGTCAGTGCGTCTGGCCATTTTCAATAAGGGCGCAAAGGGACTGGTCCGCGAAGGCAGCGGACATTTTGAGACCGACAAAGAGGCCCCTGAAGATCAGCTGAGAAGATTTATAAATGAGCATGGAGCCATGATAGACGCCGCGATCCATCGTGTAGTACATGGGGGGCCGGGCTTGACCGAACCGTGTCTCATTACTGAAAAGGTCGAAAACGAAATAGAACGGCTTTCTGAACTCGCGCCCCTCCACAATCCCGTTGCCCTCCAATGGATAAGGGCGTGCCGTGTCGTTATAGGAAATGACATCCCCAATATCGCTGTCTTTGACACCGCTTTTTTTGCCAGTATGCCCGAGGTCTCAAGGATATACGCGCTTCCCAGAGAACTCAGCAGGGAACATAGCATCAATAGATACGGCTTTCACGGTATTGCGCACAGGGCAATGCTTCAGCGGTTCAAATATCTTCGTCCTGATATTGGCAATAACAGCAGGGTCATATCTATCCAGCTAGGCTCTGGATCTTCAATAACCGCAATTAAAGATGGCCTGCCGATAGATACCTCAATGGGATTTTCCCCGAATGAAGGCCTGGTAATGTCTACACGCTCTGGAGACATAGACTCTGGTGTCATTACCTATCTTCAGAACAGGGCGGGACTCTCAGCTAATGAAATAGATAAAATGTTAAATACATCTTCCGGTTTGCTTGGCGTGTCCGGCCTTAGCAGTGATATGAAAACCTTGCTTGGATCGGAAGAACCGGATGCCCGTCTTGCAGTTGAGCTCTATTGTTACAGGGTAAAAAAATATATCGGCGCCTACATCGCCGCGCTTGGTGGAGTTGACGCGATACTCTTTGGCGGAGGGGTAGGTGAGAATGCCCCGCGGATCAGAAAAAAGATAATTGACAATATGGAGTGGTGCGGCCTCCTGCTTGATGATCGCGCAAATGAAGAAGCGGTTGGTAAAGAGGGGCGTATCAGTTCAGCCAATAGTAAAATCGATGTTATAGTGGTTCCCGTTGATGAGGCCGCCGTTATGGCAGAGGAAGCCGTAGGTCTTTTGTAGGGGCAGGGCTTGCCTCTGGCCTCTCGCCTAGATGTTTATCTTTTTACCTGTAACATCTTACAGGTTATATATTTACACGGAGTTGTCCCTGGTAAATATTTGGCTGTATGGCCTGTGTATATAGTTTATGATGATCCACGCAGTTTAACATTTAGAGTATTAGCAGATGATGCCACAACTGTCAGCACCGAAGAGCAATTAGAAGACTCTTTTAATGATGATGCAATGACACGGAGAGCATATATCACATCATCGGTTAAGGTAAGACTGCATCAAAGGGGATTTAGAGAAAAAGTCCTGAATGCTTACAAAACTCAGTGTTCATTGTGCAGATTGAAGCATGCGGAGCTATTGGATGCTGCCCATATCATCCCTGATAATGAACCTGATAGTACGCCAACTGTTGATAATGGAATTGCTTTGTGTAAATTACATCACGCAGCATTTGATAGTTTTATATTAGGAATAACACCTGACTATGAAATTAAAATCAGAGAAGATATCTTAAATGAGAAAGATGGTCCCATGCTTCAATATGGATTAAAAGAAATGCATTCAAAGAATATAATATTGCCGTCTTCGAAAAGCTTGTGGCCGAATCAGAATTTTCTTGATAGAAGATATCAGAAGTTTGTTGCTGCAAGATGAGAGGGTCCGGTGTCACCCATTTAAAGGATTGTTGTCAAGCCCCAAAGCACCCCATTACGTGAAAGGGAACTTTTCACGTCTTTTTTTAGTTGCCGATTATCTCCACCATTGCCGTACTTTCATTAAGTTTCGGTGTCAGTCTTCGCTGCACCAGTCACCCATCAGGATTAAGGTCATGCCAACAATACTGCTTGACCCTTCCCCGAGTAATCGGGGCCAGAAAATCTTCGGTTCCATGTCGTGTCCATATGCCGGTGGTGTCAGGTCTCCATTCTTCATTTGCCGGGTCAGGTTTTGCCTTTTGGATATAATATATACTATACAAACCAAATATTAAGGAGTTTAATTATGAATACATGTCCATGCGGAACCGGGCTTGCCTATGCAGAGTGCTGCGGTCCGATCATAGATGGGACGCAGAATGCGTCGAGTGCCGAGCAGCTGATGCGCTCCAGATACACAGCCTATGCAAAACAGGATATCGAGTATATATTTTCTTCGCTTCATCCGGAGTACAGGAAGGACTTTGACGAGAAGAGCACCCGTCAGTGGGCGAAGAGCTCTCAATGGCAAAATCTTGAGATACTTGATACCAGTGGCGGCGGCGAGGGTGACACCGAAGGCACTGTGGAGTTTATCGCTACGTTTACGGAAGGCGGCACACGCAGAGAGCACCATGAGCTTGCGAGCTTTAAAAAAGATGAGGGCAGATGGTATTTTGTAGACGGCAATCCTGTTGCCCCCAAGACAGTCGTGCGTGAAGGGGCAAAGGTCGGACGCAACGATCCCTGCACATGCGGAAGCGGCAGGAAATTTAAAAAATGCTGCGGCGCTAATGTCTAACTGTCCAGCTGTCCCATCCCCCACTTCCAATCCCTGATCTCGGGCATGTCCTCTCCGTATTTTTTGATGTACTCTTCATGTTCAACGAGTTTGTCGCTGATATGTTTTTTGAGGTAGGCGGCATGCTGTCCGAGGCTCGGAACGCGGTCGATAACGTCGGCAACAAGATCGAACCGGTCGATGTCATTAAGGACGCATATATCGAACGGGGTTGTTGTTGTGCCTTCTTCTTTATAGCCTCTGACATGCAGGTTCTTGTGATTGGTCCTTCTGTACGTCAGGCGGTGGATCAGCCAGGGGTAGCCGTGGAAGGCAAAGATGATCGGTTTGTCGGTTGTAAAGATCATATCGAACTCCTTGTCCGTGAACCCGTGCGGGTGCTCGCTCTGAGGCTGGAGCGTCATCAGGTTCACGACATTGACGACTCTGACCTTCAGGTTCGGGGCATGTTCCCGGAGGATCTCCACGGCTGCCAGTGTCTCAAGGGTAGGGATGTCCCCGGCACAGGCCATTACAACATCCGGTTCGAAACCCTTGTCATTGCTTGCCCATTCCCATATGCCGGCGCCTGAGCTGCAGTGCTTTATCGCTTCATCCATACTCAGGTATTGGAGGGAGGGCTGTTTGCCGGCAACGATAACGTTCACGTCATTGCGGCTCCGGAGGCAATGGTCCGCGACACAGAGCAGGGTGTTGGCGTCAGGCGGAAGATACACGCGTATCACTTCCGCTTTTTTGTTCACAACATGGTCTATAAAGCCGGGGTCCTGGTGGCTGAAGCCGTTATGGTCCTGCCGCCATACATGGGAGGTCAGCAGATAATTAAGGGAAGCGATCGGGCGCCTCCATGGTATCTCATCAGTTGTGACCTTGAGCCATTTCGCGTGCTGGTTGAACATGGAGTCGATGATATGTATGAATGCCTCGTAGCACGAGAAAAAACCGTGGCGGCCCGTCAGGAGGTATCCTTCGAGCCACCCCTGGCAGGTGTGCTCGCTCAGTATCTCCATCACGCGGCCGTCGGGTGAAAGATTATCGTCTTCAGGTATGGTCCAGTCCATCCATGTCCTTTTTGTCACCTCGAACAATGCCCCGAGGCGGTTCGATGCTGTTTCATCCGGACCGAAGACACGGAAGTTGCTGCTTTTCATGTTGAATTTCATTATGTCGCGCAGGAATTTGCCGAGTTCACGCGTGGCCTCGCCTATCGTCTGTCCCGGTTCTGGTACCTCCAAGGCGAACTCTCTGAAATCCGGCATCTTAAGGTTCTTTAGCAGTATCCCGCCGTTCGCGTGCGGATTGGCGCTCATGCGGTGGTTCCCGACAGGGGCAAGTTTGGCCAGCTCCTGTATCAATGCGCCGTTCTCATCAAAGAGTTCTTCGGGTCTGTAGCTCTTCATCCAGTCCTCAAGGAGCTGGATATGATCGGGCCGGCCTTTCATTTCTGAGAAAGGAACCTGATGCGACCTCCAGAAGTCCTCTGTTTTTTTCCCGTCAACCTCTTTGGGGCCGGTCCATCCTTTCGGCGAGCGGAGAATTATCATTGGCCACTGAGGACGTTTTACAGTTTCGTTTCGGCGGGCCTTTTTCTGTATTGATCTGATACTGCTTAAAATCTTATCCATTGTTTTGGCCATTGTCCGGTGCATGATCTCCGGGTCTGAACCCTCGACAAAATAAGGTTTGTAGCCGTATCCGACAAACAGGCTCTCAAGTTCCTTTTTGCTGATCCTTGAGAGGATGGTTGGGTTGGCGATCTTGTATCCATTTAAATGCAGGATAGGCAGCACAGCGCCGTCACGGACTGGGTTAAGGAATTTATTGGAATGCCATGAGGTCGCCATCGGACCTGTCTCTGCCTCTCCGTCGCCTACAACACAGGTGACTATCAGGTCAGGGTTGTCGAATGCCGCGCCGTAAGCATGGGAGAGCGCGTACCCGAGCTCTCCGCCTTCATGTATCGAGCCGGGGGTCTCCGGGGCCACATGGCTCGGTATCCCGCCGGGGAACGAGAACTGCCTGAAGAGCTTTCTCATCCCGTCCTCATCCTGTGATATGTCCGGATAGAATTCACTATATGTCCCTTCGAGATATGTATTGGCTATAATGCCCGGCCCGCCGTGCCCCGGTCCGCATACATAGATCATGTTCAAGTGATCTTTTTTGATGACCCGGTTGAGATGCACGTAAATGAAATTAAGCCCGGGGGTAGTGCCCCAGTGTCCGAGCAGTCTGGGTTTGATATGTTTGATATCCAAAGGCTCCTTCAGCAGCGGATTGGCATACAGGTATATCTGCCCGACTGAAAGATAATTTGCCGCGCGCCAGTATGCGTGCATTTTCTTCAGTTCATCTTTTAATAATATCTCAGCCACTATATCCCCCGATCTGAAAAGGTTTTTATAACTGACGGATTATAGAACATATATATACAGGGTACAACCCCCTGGGTGCCGGGTGCTTGAGGGGAAATATTAACCTGCATTCGTACCTTTCTACCATAGGCATAAGTTTCGTACGAATATATGAAATTGCTAATTTCATCTATTCAACTCAGCTTTATCTGGATTCTCTTGCCCGATTTTGTTATGATTCCTTCCATGGAACTGATGGAACAAAAAGAGCTGATCGAGAAGCAGCTGGAGGAAAAAGACTACCCGGCACTTAAGGAGAGTCTCCAGGCGCATCCGGCGGAGATCGCGGAACTTATGAACCAGCTTGACCCGGAAGACCGGACGCTTATTTTCCGTCTCTTGAGCAAGGACATTGCTGTTGAGGTCTTTGAGCACATTGACAGCAATGTGCAGTCGGAGATACTGAGCGGTTTTCATGACGCGAAACTTATCGGGATCGTCGATGCCATGAGTCCTGATGACAGGGCGCGCCTTATCGATGAACTCCCGGCGCTGGTGGTCAAGAAGCTGCGTATGACGATGACGCCCCAGGAGTGGAACGCTACATCAACTCTGCTCGGATACGCTGAGGACACGGCGGGCAGGATGATGACGCCAGAATTTGTGGATCTTAAGGACCACATGACCGTAAGGGAAGCGCTCAAACGCATCAGGCGCATAGGCAAGGACAGTGAAACGATCTATTATCTTTATGTGACGGATGTAACGCGCCACCTGCTCGGAGCTGTATCATTGAGAAGGATAGTGCTTTCCGAATCTGATATGATGATCAGGGACATAATGGACTCCGAGGTGATCAAGGTATCCACTGATGACGACCAGGAAGCCGTTGCCGGGGTTGTCAAGGACTATGACTTTCTGGCGGTTCCGGTAGTGGACAAGGAGAGCCGTCTTGTCGGTATAATAACGGTCGATGACATAATCGATGTTATGGAAGAAGAGGCGACCGAAGACATCCTGAAGAGCAGCGGTGTGGCTGTGGCTGAAAAGGGATATTTCGAATCTTCTCTCTTGAACAATTTCAGTAAGAGGATAGGCTGGCTGGTGCTTCTTCTTATAATGAATACATTATCGGGGACCATTATCCTTGCCAATAAAGAATTGCTTGCGACGATAGTTGCGCTGTCCGCTTTCATGCCGATCCTCATCGGGACGGGCGGTAATACGGGTTCGCAGTCAGCCACGGTCGTTATACGTGGACTCGCGGTCGGAGAGATAGAGGTAAAAAATGCTATGCGCATTCTTTTCAGGGAGATTTTACTGGGAGTAATGATCGGGCTGCTCCTGGGCGCAGGGGCCACGTTATGGGCATACTGGCTCCAGGGTGACTGGATGGTGTCTATTATTGTGGGTTTGAGCTTTGTCTTTGTAATGACTGTATCGACAACCCTCGGGACATTTCTTCCCTTTGTTGTGAAAAGGATCGGGTTCGACCCCGCCCTTATCGCAACCCCTTTGATCACAACCACCATTGATGTCACCTCTTTACTTATTTACTTCAAGATAGCTGCTCTGCTAATTGGTGTCAATCTCTGAGCGAAAGGGCACCCACAGGGGGAGTGTCCGTACTAGTGTCCCCCGTAGTTTTCTTTCGAAAACTAAGACACGGGGGCTGTGGCGTAATATTAAATTTCTTCGATGCCTTGCCTTTTGCGCTTGAACAGTTCCAGCAGGTCCTCAAGTATTAAATAAAGTGAAGGCACAAGTAATAATGTGATCAATGTTGCGAAAAGTATCCCGAACCCGAGGCTGATCGCCATAGGGATGAGGAACTGGGCCTGCATGCTCTTTTCGATTATGATCGGTGTCAGTCCCAGAGATGTTGTCAGTGAGGTAAGTATGATCGGGCGGAACCTCCGCTGCGCTGCCTGTATAACAGCTTCATGTAATTTAGTGCCGGACTTTCTTAGTTCGTTTGTAAAGTTTACGAGCAGCAGGGAATCGTTCACCACCACGCCGGTAAGCGCCACAAGGCCGAACATGCTCAGGATGCTCAGGTTAAATCCGAGCATGAGATGTCCGAGTATCGCGCCTACGAACCCGAAGGGGATGGCGGACATGATAATGAAGGGCTGCAGATAACTCCTGAACGGGATCGCGAGGAGACAGTAAATAAGGAACTGCGCCATTAAAAACCCTTTGAGCAGGCTCCCGAGTGAGTCCCTGCGTTCCTTCTCCTGTCCTTCAAGGTCGTAAGAAAGGCCAGGATGATCTGACTGCAGGGCCTTGAGCACTGTTTTGCTCATGTCCGCGAGTATGTCCTCGGCATTTGCTATTTTGCTGTCTACACTCGCTGTAACATTGATGACCCTTTTTCTGTCTGCCCTGTTAATTTCGCTGAAGCCCCTTCCTTTTTCAACGGACGCGGCCTGACTGAATGGCACTTCGATGCCGCCGGGGGTGCGTATGCGCATGGATTCGAGATCGCTAAGGCTCATTCTCTCGTCTTCCGGATAACGCACCATTACTTTTATCTCGTTGCGGCCTCTCTGGAGCCTGAGGGCCTCGCTGCCGTAGAATGCCGATCGTATCTGCCTGCCGAGTTCAGCTTCGGTGATACCGAGTGTGCGGGCCTCGGACTTCAGTCTGAGTTTCAGTTCGCGTTTGCCTTTTGTATGGTTGTCGTCAATATCGCTTACACCCGGATAATCGGCAAGGGCTGTTTTTATCCTGTCAACTGAATCTGAGAGGACTTCGAAGTCTTCATGCGCGATCCGTATATCAATGTCATTGCCGAAATGCACAAGGGATGATGCAAAAGTAACGGAGTCCGCGCCCGGAATAGAGCCGACGGCCTCGCGCCATTTACGCGCAATATCAGCGGAAGGCACATCCCGCTTCTCGGCCTTTGTCAGAAGCATCGCAACGCTCGAACTGTTTGTGGCCGTTGACCTGCTGTCGCCTGTGGCGCTTGAATGCATTGACCCTCCGACAACTGAAAAAATATGGCGGAGAATACTGTTTCCTTCGGGTCTCTCTTTATCGAAATTCAGAACGATCTCCTCTGCCTTTTTGACAACAAGATCGTGCGCCTTTGCGGTTTCTTCCACCGGCGTGCCTATTGGCATTTTAATTGTCGCGGTTATTATATTGGCATCGACCTCGGGCATGAAGTGAAATCTGATTATTCCTCCGCCCACAAGCCCTATTGTTATCAGCAATATTGCTAAAGCGGCCGCGAGCGTGGTGTACCTGTGTCTGGTGCAGATCGTCAGGAGATTTTTGTAAGGTCCGTTAATAAATCTTTCGAGCCGTTTACTAAAACCCTCCCTGACTCTAGTGATAAATAGAGCAGGGCCCCACGAGGGGCGCGATTCTTTTCCCAGGGCCAGGTGCGCTGGAAGGATCAGCAAAGATTCAACAAGAGAAATTAAGAGTATCGGGATGACCACTAACGGGATGACTTTGATGAACTTGCCCATTGTGCCGCTTACGAAGATGAGAGGCAGGAACGCTGCAACTGTTGTCAATACAGAGAATATTACCGGGTTCCCGACCTCGATAGTGCCGTCTATTGCCGCGTTCATATATGATTTTTTCATGCGTCTGTGCGTGAATACGTTTTCTCCGACAATGATCGCGTCATCAACTACGATACCGAGCGCGAGGATGAATGCGAACAAAGAGATCATATTTATTGATACATCGAACCCGGGCATCAGCAGCAGGGCGCCGAGGAAAGATATCGGAATGCCGAGCATCACCCACATGGCCAGTCTTATCTGCAGGAAGAGCCCCAGGATGATGAATATCAGTATCAGGCCGAAGAACGCGTTTCTGAGCAGAAGGTCCATTCTGCTGCGGTATACGTCTGAGTAGTCGTTCCATATGGCCAGTTTTATTGAATCCGGCAGGCCAGGTCTTTTTTGCTCAACGTAATTTTTGACGATGGCTGATATATCGAGCGGCTTCTGGTCACCTACACGGTATATTGCCACCATGGCCGATGGGAGGCCGTTTAAACGGGAATACTGGTCCGTCTCCATGAATCCGTCCCGGACGTCCGCGATATCGCCGAGCCTGAGCTCGGTCCCGTCACTTTTTTCCAGAATTGTGATGGCCGCGTACTCCGGCCCTGTATAGCGTTTTTCTTTTGTCCGTATGAGGATCTCGCCGCCTTTTGCTTTTACAGCGCCTCCGGGGAGGTCGATCGAGGCCTGTCTTATCCTCCCGGCGATCTGTTCGAGTGTGAGGTTGTATTTTCGCAATGTATCTTCCCTTACATCGATGGATATCTCATAGGGCCTTACACCGGTGATATCGGCCTGGGTGATCCCGGGCATTGCGAGGAGTTCGTCCCTTATGGATTCCGCGTTTTCACGAAGGCTCCTTTCGGGGGCGTCGCCGTATACCACGATCGAGACGACCTCGCGCCTGCGCGCTATTTTGGTGACGATCGGTTTTTCCGCGTCTTCAGGGAAGGTGGTTATGCGGTCGACCTCGGCCTTGATGTCCTGCAGGATCAGATCGATATTCTCGCCATCCAGTATCTCCGCAGAGACAGTTCCGGACCCTTCACCGGCCACGGATGTAATCTCTTTTATCCCGGTAAGACTGCTGAGGCTTTCTTCTATTTTAAGGACTATTCCGTCTTCAACTTCCTCGGGTCCAGCGCCCGGATAGGCCACCGTGACCTGTACTATCTCAAGCTCGATCTCCGGGAAGACCTCCTGTTTTATGGAATAGGTCATTACCAGCCCGCCGATGATGAATATCAGCATCAGCAGGTTTGCGGCAACGTGGTTGTTCGCCATCCATTTTATCTGGCGGTTCATTTATTTTATGGTCCTTAATTTCATTCCGTTGGCGGCTCCCGACAGATTGGTCAGGACGATAATGTCACCGTTAACAATGCCCTTATTTATAATTACTCTCTCTCTTTCAAATCTGAGCGGAACGACATCTGCTATTTTTAATTTATTCTTTTTATCCATGATCCAGACAGTTGAATTGTCCCTCAATGCTGTCCTCGGTATAACGAATACATTTTTCAGATTTCTGCCTTTGATCAAGACTTCAACAAATGAACCTGCAGCGAGGGAGGGGCCGTTTTTCCTTTTTTTCTTCAGTCCGTAAGGGTCATTTATCTCGACTATGACCTGCATCATACGGCTTTTTTCATCTATCTCTCCTGTTGAACGTACGACATGGCCGGCCCATTCATATACGGTTCCGCTGATATTAAGGCGTACCACTGCATCGTTGTTATGACTCTCCATATTCAGCCAGCGAAGCTGTTCGGCAGTAAGGGATACGGCAACCTCAGCAGTATCTGTTCCCGCAAGTACAGCAACACTGTTTCCGGACCTGACATACTGGCCGACTTCGACGTTCTCGGAACGTATCCTTACGCTAAAGGGCGCCTTTATTTCGGTCCGGGCAAGATTGAGCTTTGCCTGGTCCACCTTTGCGGAGGCTGACGCAAGTGCCGCCTTCGCGTTTTTTAACTGGGGTCCATAAAGCACAAGCGGGTTCGGGGGTGTCTCGTTTTCCTTATTGATCACGTTCCATTCGTTACGTGCGATCTCAGCCTGGCTCTCTATCTTTGCGAGTTCGTACTCGGCGTTCGCCTTCGAAGATCCTACCTGTTCAAGGGCGAGTTTGTAATCGGTATCTTCTATTCTGAACAATACAGTTCCTTTTTCAAAAAAGCCCCCTGCATCCAGACCGGGTGCCGTGTAGATCACCTCTCCGCTCACCTGCGGGATGACCGATATTTCTTGAGTTGATCTGACTGTTCCTGTGCCTTTTACGGTCATGGCTGCTATTTCTTTTTCAGCCTTCATGAACTCCACCAGTATCCCCGGGTCCTCTTTGGCCTCCTTGACTGCGACAGGATGTAAAGATGTAAGGGCCTTCATGATTAATAACCCGATAACGATCAAAGCGATCGGGATACCTATCTTTATCAACTTTGTTTTAGTGCTCATATGTACTCCCTTTTTTGTCAGTTAAATATTCTTTCATAATTTCATCTGTCCATTCGCCGCCGAGTGCTCTCGCCAGTTCGATACGGTCCGAAATAAGCTGGCGTTTTGCGGCCAGCAGGCGGCTCTTAGCGGTAAAATTGTGCAGCTGTCCGGTCAGTACCGGAAGGTAATCGGTCAGCCCCTGTATATAACGGTCAAGCGCG
The DNA here is from genome assembly GCA_002897915.1 of bacterium BMS3Bbin09. Lineage (GTDB taxonomy): Bacteria > Nitrospirota > Thermodesulfovibrionia > UBA6902 > UBA6902 > BMS3Abin09. The sequence continues at coordinate 25,390 of BDTS01000111.1, forward strand.
ATACGGAGGGAGTTTTCGGATGCAGCCATATTTTCTTTAAGCATACTGATCCGTTTCTCCGAGGACCTGTTTTTTATAAGGGAGTCTTCAACCTCCTTGAACGCGTTCAGCACTGTTTTGTGGTACGCTGCCAGTTTTTCTCTGAATACGGCCCTTGTCCTCTCCACTTCGGCGCTTCGTCTCCCTGAATCTATGACAGGCTGTACGGCCTGTAGCAGTATGTTCCATAATATGTTCGGAGAGTCCAGGATGTTCCTGACCTTGGTGCTTGCGCCCCCGTATGTTCCCACAAGATTGAAAGATGGGAACCTGTTCGCAATAGCCGCTCCGATCCTTTCATCCGCTGCATTGAGTCGCAGCCATGCCGACCTGATGTCCGGCCTTTTGGTCAATAGTTCCGAAGGGATTCCGGCTGGGAATTCAGGCGTGTCTATTAACTCGTTCGCGTTCCCGCCTATTTCATTGTCCGGAAACCGTCCTGTCAGAACTGAAAGCGCGTTAAGCGTGGTCGCGAGGTTCTGCTCGAATACTGGTAGCTGTGCCCTGGCAGAAGAAAGGTTCTGCCTTGACTGATAAAGGTCTATCGCGGGCACGAGTCCGTGTCTGTAGCGGCTCTCGACCTTCTTGAGAGTATCCCGGTAAGATTTGATGGTATTGTCGGAGAGTTCGATCTGAGCTCGATGTTCTATCGCAAGGAAATATAGATCGGCAACTTGGGCTGAGATGCTTATATATAGCGATCTAAGGTCCTCTTCGGAAGCCAGTGCGTCCAGCCGTGCGGCCCTGGTTCTTGATCCTAATTTATTCCAGAGGTCTATCTCGAAGCTCGTTGCCGCCGAAAGGGTGTATGTCTCTGCTGTAACACCGGACTTTCTTGCCCTTCCGCCTGAGCCTTCGATATTCAGGACAGGACCCCTTGCGGAATTTGTTGTTCGGACAATTGCGAGTGACTGCTGAAGGCGTTCATATGCCTGTGCAATATCGAGATTGTTTTGTAAGGCTTCTTCCATTAATGCGTTCAACTTTTCATCTCCTAGCCACTCCCACCACCTGCCGACCGGAGGCGAGGATACTGGTTTTTCCGATGAATAAGAATCAGGGAGATCAACCTCCTGTCCTTTGATCAAGGGTGAATGAACGGAACAGCCCGAAAAAATCAACAACACGATCAATATAGAAGCTCTCTTTAATAATATTTTCATTTTGCCTTCATGCCTGCGGTTACGAACGGTATTATCTGATTGATCAGTGATTTTGAATCGGTCTCGATTTTCATCCCTATTGATTCCGGTTTGATATTCCCGCATACATGTATTGTGTGTAGAAGGGAGCCAATTGCAAAATGGAGCCTCAAAAAAATGAGTTCACGCGGATGCTGAGGTAATGCTTCGCAGGTTATTTCGAAGAATAGCTGGAATAAGGGTTTAATGAATTTCAGGAAGACCTGCCGTACAGTGTTATCAGGGTCGGTAAATGAGCGTCCTATTAAGCTTAAGAAGTTCTTTGCACCAGGGCTTGAATCCTTGAACTGCAGAGTAGGCTCTATAAAGGCACACAGTACATCCCTGACGTCCGGCGCGCATCCTTTATTTTTTGCAATATCCCTGACCTCTTTTAGCTTTTCGCTGCGTATCCGGTTAAGCGGTATGATTCTTCTTTTGATCACCTCTTCGAGCAGTGACTTTTTTGATCCGAAATGGTAATTGATTGCCGCAAGATTTACGTCTGCCTTGTCTGTAATGGCCCTCATCGTGGTCCCGCGAAAACCCCTTGCCGCAAAGAGGTTCTCGGCTGCGTCGAGTATCTTCTCTTTTGTATTGGATCTTGTTTTATTGTTTTTAGCGTTCATACATATGATTAAAACACATGTTTGAAACGATGTCAAGGTTTAACTTCCTGTTTCATAGTTAAGCGCATGCATGCGGCTGTTGCTTTTCTCTTGATAATAGGCAATTACTTGATTATCATATGTGAAAATTCAGAAAAAAATATTCGGGCTATAAGCCGTGCTGAAAGACATGGCCATCTGGAGAGAAATGGAAGATAAAGATATAATTATAAAGACCGAGGATCCGCGTTAATTATTTAGTGTTTTCAAACAGGTGATATATTGAAGAATAACAAACTTAAAATAGGGCGCATCCCTTACGCGAATCTGTTCCCTATTTTTTACTATCTTGATAAAAAGTGTGATAATTCCGATTATAGATTTATTAAGGGCGTTCCTTCAAAAGTGAACAGAATGCTTAGGGAGGGGGAGATAGATGTAAGCCCTTCCTCGTCTATCGAGTATCTGAGGAACAAGGACAAGTATCTTGTCCTTCCCTGGTTCTCGATCAGTTCTTCAGGGCCCATAAAAAGCATACTACTCTTTTCGAAATGCCCGATCGATGAACTCGGGGGAAAGACTATCGCTATCTCTTCTGAATCCGAGACCTCCATAATGCTCCTGAAGATCATTCTCAAGGAATTTTTTTCTCTTGACTGCAGGTTCGAACAGGAAAGCAGGCGCAGTGTCAGAAACATCCTCACATCCTTTCCCGCAATGCTTCATATCGGGGACACTGCAATGATCGAAGCGCATAAACTTTCTCTGAATGAGCGCCTGCAGTCATCGATGTATGTTTATGATCTCGGGGAACTCTGGGATAAATATACAGGACTTCCGTTCGTGTTCGCCCTCTGGGTTGTGAGGAAACAGGCCGCTGAGGAGAAGGGTGACCTTATCAGAAAACTTTCGGATGATCTGATAAAGGCCGGGAAGTTCGCAAGTAGAAAATTTAAGATGATCGCATGGGAAGCCCCGCTTAATAAATCCCTCAGTGAAAAGGAACTGGTCGAATACTGGAAGTTGATATCGTACGACTTTTCGGAAAAACAGTTGGAAGGACTGAACCTCTTCGAGAAATACGCTAAAAGGTTATAGCCTCTCCTGACTCTAATCAAAATCAGGAAATATCCTGACCTCAAGGAGTTTGCCGCTCTCCAGTGTCTGCACAGCCGTAAGTATGCCGCCTTCGACATATTTCAGCTTGAACTTCCCGAAACCCTCTCTTACCATGCGCATGGCATCCGAGGGACATCCCCCTTCGCAGCCCGCTACTCCCCTGATCATTCTCGGGATGAGATTCTCTATATTAAGAGGCGTGAGGTCGACCCCGAGCTTATTGCCGAAGTCATGTATGTCATTTGTTACCTGAGGGACGTCAACCCTGTAGGCATTTTCAACTTCAATATGAAGAGACTCCTTGTCTATCTTTACATCAATATCCATTTGGACTCCCGTATCGTGAAATTTCAGGATATATAAAGCCGAATTAAGCGGTGCGTAGCATCCGCTCCAATGAGACTTATGCCAAGGGTATAATAACAGATTTAAAAAATGCATATCACTAATGCTGATATGGTCATTTTGGTCTAAAGAAATAATTGCAGAGTACCGAATGTATTATTATGCAGCAAAAGGAGATAAACTCAGTATGAGCGTTAAAATAGTTATACCGGTATATTTTATGTGTATTATTCCTATGGTGATTATAGGCGTAAGCTGTCTCCATTTGAAAAGGGGTCTGCAGGCGGCAATATCAAAATGTTCCACGATTAATATTCGTTGCACTCGAAACACGGCAGAGATGGTAAAGCAGCAGACCTCTTAATATTAATATAATCAAACAATCCAACTACTTAAGACCCTTATCTTTAAGACATTCCTGAAGCTTTGCAAGTGCCCGTCCGCGGTGGCTCATAGAATGTTTCTCGTCATCCGTCATCTCGGCGAATGTCCTATTATGTTCTTCTGGAAAAAATAGAGGGTCGTATCCGAAGCCGTTCTCGCCCCTGTTCTCCCTGCCAATCTTCCCCTCAACATGGCCCGTAAAAGTCATTATTTTATCACCGGTGGCAAGCGCAATACAACAGACAAATCGCGCCGTCCTCTTTTCATCAGGAACATCTTTTATCTCATCCAATAGCTTCCTGTTATTTGCCATATCATCCGAGGTCTCGCCCGCATATCTTGCGGAATAGACACCTGGCGCTCCGTCAAGAGCGTCCACCTCGATGCCCGAATCGTCCGCGATAGCTGTCAAGCCGGAACACTTTGACACATATACTGCTTTCTTGATCGCATTGAATTCAAAGGTCTCTCCGTCCTCTTCGACCTCTTCGCATTGCGGGAAGTCATCCGGGGTGAGGATGTTGACTGTTGTCTCCTCCTGCGAGACTATGCCTTCCTCGATTATCTTCTTCAGCTCCCTGATCTTCTTTTTATTTCTTGATGCGAGGATTATGTCCATGATCGTTTACCTTCCATTTTTAATGCCTGTTTTATTGCCTCGATCATGCTTGAGGGATTGGCTTTGTTCTTCCATGCGATATCGAACGCGGTCCCGTGGTCAGGCGAGGTCCTGATTATAGGCAGTCCGACCGTGACGTTTACCCCTGTTTCAAAGGCCAGCATCTTAAATGGTATGAGCCCCTGGTCGTGGTACATGCATACGATCATATCGACTTCTTTGTTCAGCGCCTTATGAAAGACCACATCCGGAGGGTAGGGTCCAGATGCATTGATGCCATCCTTGCGGGCCTTATTTATAGCTGGAATTATTGCAGTTATTTCTTCTGTCCCCATAATGCCGGATTCACCAGCATGCGGATTGAGCCCAGCGACTGCGATCCGCGGCTCATTTATGCCGAGCATCCCGGCACCTATCTTTGCGAGCCTGATCGTCCTGAGGACGAGCTTCTCATTGATCTTCTTCGGGACGTCCTTCAGCGATATATGAATAGTGCTCAGGATTATTCTCAGTTTATTACTGGCGAACATCATCGCGAAATCGCTTGTGTTCGTAAGGTCCGCCAGCATCTCGGTGTGCCCCGGCCATTTGGCTCCCGCCATTTTAAGGGACTCCTTGGATATAGGAGCTGTCACGATAGCAGAGACCTCATTGTTCAGCGCAAGCTCCACGGCCTTTTCTATATATTTGATGATCGCGCTACCCGCGCTTTTGGAAGACACGCATTTTTTTACTGGAAGGCGTGACCTGATATCGAATACGTCTATATGACCCGGCTTGGGCTTCAAGTCTGAAATATTGGAAATCGTCCGTATCCTGATAGGGAGTTCTGTCATCTTCACTGCCTCACGCATAACATCCGCGTTCCCGATCACTACTGGAGCAAACCGGCTTCGTACTTTGCCGCTATGAAGCGCCTTGATTATGATCTCCGGCCCGACACCACCGGGCTCACCCATTGTTATCGCTATTTTTTTCATATAAAGGAGTTTATTCGGAGTTCTCTTCTATATTCTTTCGGGGATGTCTTGTTCTTCCCGGTTTTTTGTATGGCAGGGCAACGATCGCGTCGATCTCTATCTGCACGTCAAGGGGAAGCTTGGCTGCCTGAATAGTTGTCCTTGCAGGGGGGAACTGCGTGAAGTGTTTTTCATAAGCCTCATTGAACCGCTGGAAGTCTTCAATGTCGGCAAGATAACATGTGATCTTCAGGACATCGTCCATTGTTGATCCTGCGTCTTCTACGATGAGCTTTAAATTGTTAAGAGTTATATCGGTCTCTTCCTCGATGCTGGCGCGCACTGGTATTCCTGTTGCCGGATTGACCGGGATCTGTCCCGATACGTATAAAAGCCCCCTGTGTGTCACTGCCTGGGAATACGGTCCCTTTGCCTGCGGGGCGCTCTGTGAACGGAAAATCCTCTTATTTGCCATGGGTTGGAACTCCTCGTCTTCTTTTTAGTTAGTTTACAACATATGAAAACACATTTAATGTTCAAAGTGCAAAGGTATAAACTGCTATCTGCCTCTTGACATTAGTTATGATATCGGTGTTTAATTTATTTTATACCCAGAGGGCATGTAGCTGAGTTGAATAGATGATGATTTTTAATTTCATCTATTCTTACGAAACTTATGCCTGTGGTATAAGTCTCATTGAAGCGGGTGCTATGTACCGCTTAATTCGTCTTTAGACTCACAGCTTGTTAACCATAATTAAAGGGGAGGTATGAAATGGGAGTTAAAGCAGCAGGCGAGAATTATAAATGTAATATCTGCGGTAATGAAGTCACTGTGACAAAGGCAGGCGGCGGTGTACTTGTATGCTGTGGTGAGGAGATGGAAAAAACATCCTGACAGGAGGAGATTCATGTCGAAATCGATCAAAGGAACAAAAACCGAGCAGAACCTGCTAAAGGCGTTTGCCGGTGAATCACAGGCGAGGAACAGATACACTTACTTTGCGAGCGTTGCCAAGAAAGAGGGATACGAACAGATCTCGGCCTTTTTCCTTGAGACAGCAGGGAACGAAAAGGAACATGCTGAGATCTTTTTTAAATACCTTGAGGGCGGAGACCTTGAGATCAATGCCTCATATCCTGCCGGTATGATCGCCAACACAAAAGAAAATCTTGATCATGCCGCAGCTGGTGAGCATGAGGAGTGGACAGCTATCTACTCCGAGTTTGAAAAGATCGCGAAAGAAGAAGACTTTCCCGATATAGCCCGCTCGTTCAAGGAAATTGCGGAGGTTGAGGAATTTCATGAGGATAGGTACAGGAAGCTCTCTGCCAATATAAGTGACGGGACTGTTTTTAAAAAAGGTGCGTCCACAAAGTGGCACTGCAGGAACTGTGGTTATGTCCATGAAGGTCCTGAAGCACCGAAGGAATGTCCGGCGTGCGCGCATCCTCAGTCACATTATGAGGTACTTGCCGAGAATTATTAAAGAATAAAAAAGGCTGTTCTTGAGAATGTATAATTGTAGGGGCGGTCGTTACGACCGCCCTTTTTTGATTGATTGTAATATTAGGCAGATACATGGGTCTACCCCTACAGTTCTTGTTCTTCGTTCTTGAATAATTCGTTCAGAACTGCCTCTATCTGTTGAGGTGTTATCCAGCCTTTGTCGAGCAGTATTCTTCCCATAAGCCTGTGGGGCCTTTTAGCGAGGTTGTCTTCAACCTGTTCAGCGAGGGCCTCTTTGACCTGGTCCCCGGTTGTAAATCCCATATTTGCAGCCAGATAACCAAAACGCTGACAATATTTATCTGAAAGTTCCTTGTCTACTTTATCCATATCATTCCTCCTATTGTAAATAATTATAGTAAGATTGTGTGTAAATATCTATTGGCAAATAAGCTTAATACTTATAGTCTATATCTTGATCAAATTGTAATCAAGACTGCCGAGCCCGATCTCATATGCGTATCTGAATTCATGCAAATGGGCCTTGATCTTGCCGTTCCTGGAGAAATAGTCCGTCTTCTTCGTCAGTACGTCGTAACAGGCCTTGTCAACTGCCAATATATCATCGGAGAGGAATATTCCGGCGTCGTCTATGTACCTGGGGTCGTCTCCTGAAATGCAGTCGCACTCCTCTGTTATATCAATAGCGAAGTTCATGAAAACCTTTTTTTTGATCCTGGAGAGAATGCCGCACGCGTACTCCGCCTTTTTCTCCGCGAATATGTTCGACTCTTCGCGCCAGTTTATATTGACTCCGTCGGATTTACAACTGGCAATGCATTCGCCGCATCCGATGCAGATGTTCGGGTTGATAAAGGCCTTGCCGCTATTCTCGGATATGGCCGATACAGGACATGATTCTATACACCCGCCGCATAAGGCGCAGTTTGCGATATTGATAGTGGGCTTGAGAGAAGAGTGCTGCATCTGTTTCCCGGCGCGTGAGGCCATGCCCATGGCCACGTTCTTTAATGAGGCCGCATAGCCGGACATTATATGACCTGTGATATGAGACAGGACTATAAGGTTGTCCATGGCCTTTATCAGGGAGGGTACCTTGATCTCTTTCAGGTTCTTGAAGGCTACCTTTACTGAGAGCGAGTCTGTCCCGAAGACACTGTCGGCGATAATATAGGGGCATCCGAGATTATCCTGGGTGAACCCCTTGCGGTAAGCAAGATTGAGGTGGTCCACCGAGTTCTGCCGCTGTCCCTTATAGATCACGTTCGTATCAAAGACAAATGGCTTGGCGGACTGGGACTTGAGTTTTTCGACCAGCAACCTCACCAGTTCCGGCTTGAGATTTGCGGTGCTCTTTTCGTCCCCGATGGTCATCTTGATCCCGACGATAGCACCGTCTCTGAATTCCGAAAAATGGTCGCCGCACTTTTCGAGCAGTGAGCCCAAACAGTGATTATGGCTGCGTCTTGATATATTGCTGAAATAAACATCCGGTCTCATCGTAAATATCATTATATATAAGAATGGATATATCCGCTATCTTTTTGCTACTATATGGATTCTACAATGATTATAACAGCAGCTTAAAACCCGGAGGACCCAAGAAATGGCAGACCTTGCTTTAAATAACCTTAAGCCGATAGCGGCAAAGATCATAAAACCCTTCCTGGATGAAGTTCTGGATAAGT
>BDTS01000112.1 GCA_002897915.1 bacterium BMS3Bbin09
CCTCTAAGTTTACCGAGGGGGCGATCTTCAGGGCGTTTAAGAAAGCATAGCCGCCGTTTAAATCAGGCCCGCGTTTTTTACATCTTCTATTCTGTCTATATCAGAAAGCATTTCCGTGAACCCGACACTGCTGCCGGATATTGTTGCCTGTTCGAGGCTTTTCTTTAAAGTCTGATCGGATGACCACGGCACGCTCTCAAAAACCTCTTTGATCAATTTCCTCATGCCGACCAGATAATAGCCGCCGTCCTTTGCGGGCCCGTAGACAAGGTCATTCTCCGACAACACACTGAATGCCTCGATTATTATAATAGGGGAAAGGTCGGGGATGTCAGCACCGACAAGCGATGCTCTTTTGTAGCCAAGGCTGAATACTTCTTCGAATGCCTTTAACATACCGATGCCGAGATCCCCATCATTAAGGGGGATCATTCCCAGGTTGAACCTTAAAAAATAATCCTCTTTCTCTTTCGGAGCATATGCGATGAAAGTATCGACGCCAGGAATATTTCCAAGGTCTGCCATGGCCCTGTTAAGGAGCAATACGTAAAGTTCCAGTCTCTGCTCGTCAGACATCGAGTCCTTGAGGCGTGTCTTTACATTCTTTTTCTCAGGGTATTTGGCAATTATTATAAGCGCGTTATCGTTCATAGCTGTTTATACCATTTTATCTGACATCTCTGTAATACTTTATCAGCTTATCGGGCGGAATATTTAAAAAGGAATATGAGAACGCTATGGACCAGTCCCTGAATGTCGTGTGTATTGCGCCTTCATTGAGCCACCGCCTCGGGGAGACCTTTATTGGAGGGCCAGTAAGGGCAAGACGTCCCGTTCTTTTCAGTTTCCCTGATATCTCAATATCTTCCATAAGCGGGATATTTGCGTAGCCCCCGACCTTATTGAAAGTCTCTTTTTTTACGAAGATCCCCTGGTCGCCATAAAGGAGTTCGGCGATTCGCGACCTCAGGTTCGCGGCAGTTTCGATTACCCTGAAGCGTAGTCCGGGATCATTGATGCTGAGACGGAAGCCACCGGCGGCGATTCCGCTGTCGTTCAATGTCTCCCTGATTATTCTGAATCCGTTCTCAGGCAGGATACAGTCCGCGTGAAGAAAGAGAAGCAGTTCCCCGGCGGCCATCTCCGCGCCGTGGTTCATTACACTTGCCCTTCCTGTTTTTGTCTGGAATACCTTGTCCGTGAATTCGGCCGCAATGGCCATTGTATCGTCAGAACTCCCGCCGTCGACGATTATTAATTCTTCATTGTTCGATAAATGAAGCAGTTCCAGGCTGATGCGCAAATCCTTCGCCTCATTCAGTACTGGCATTATTACACTGATCATGGCTGGTTTCACAATGTAAAAATTAACATGCCTTTACTCTATATGGCAAGAAAGATTTCATTGACAAATATGTCTTGTCTGGTATGATTAGCGTCATATACTAACATGTTGTAATGATATTACTATTTCTATATGGAAAACAATAAGTCAGGAAACATCAAGAAAATTGTTATCGTCCTCGTAATAATCGGGCTTATTGTAGCGTTCAAAATATTCAATCTGGGTGACTACCTCTCTCTTTCGTATATCAAGGAATCACAGCAAAATCTTCAGGACCTCTACGCTAGTAACAGCGCGGCAGTGATTGCGGTTTATATGTTGATATATATTGTCGTTACAGCCCTGTCACTCCCGGGAGCAGCAGTTATGACTCTGGCGGGTGGCGCGATATTCGGCTTCATCACCGGCCTCGTAGTAGTGTCTTTTGCGAGTTCAATAGGTGCTACTCTGGCATGCTTTGTCTCAAGATTTATACTGAGAGACTGGGTGCAGGGGAAAATAGGCGATAAGCTGAAAACAGTCAATGAGGGAGTGGAAAAGGAAGGAGCCTTCTATTTATTCACTCTTCGCCTGATCCCTGTCTTTCCCTTCTGGCTGATAAACCTTGGAATGGGTCTTACAAAGATGCCCCTTAAAACATTCTATTGGGTATCACAGGTTGGCATGCTGGCAGGAACCGCTGTATTTGTTAACGCGGGAAAGGAGCTTGGTAAGATCGATTCGCTTTCCGGGATACTATCGCCCGGGCTGATAATGTCTTTTGTCCTGCTCGGGCTCTTTCCGATAGTGGCAAAAAAGTCTATAGCGTTTTACAAAAATAAGAAAGGATTAGCAAATGGCTGATTATGATTTTGATATAGGGGTTCTTGGCGGAGGAGCGGCAGGGCTCACCGTTGCATCGGGCGCGAGCCAGTTCGGGGCAAAGACCCTGCTTGTTGAAAAGGAAAAATCTCTCGGAGGGGACTGCCTTCATTATGGATGTGTACCGAGCAAAACACTGATCAAATCAGCGTATGTGTACCATATGATGAAAAATGCCTGGCGGTATGGTCTTCCGGGGGTAGATCTAAAGCCGGTTGATTTTAGAGATATTGCTAAACGAATTCAGTACGTCATTAACCAGATACAGAAGCACGACTCGGAGGAGAGGTTTTGCAGTCTCGGGGTAAAGGTCGAGTTCGGAGACGCGGAATTTAGCGATGAACATTCCATCCGCATTGGCGGGAAGACATACTCTGCGAAGAAATGGCTGATCGCGACCGGTTCCTCACCTATGGTCCCGCCGATAGAGGGACTTGAGAACACCCCGTATATTACCAATAAGGAGATATTCTCCCTCGATAGCCTTCCGAAGTCGATGATAGTTATAGGCGCGGGTCCGATAGCCATTGAGATGGCGCAGTCATTCTGCAGGCTCGGGACCGAAGTGATAGTTATCCAGCGGAGCGGGCAGATACTGAGCAAAGAGGACAGTGATATGGCTGACGAGGTTATGAGGGTCATGGAATCTGAGGGAGTTATGTTTCACCTTAACTCCGCCATTCTGAGTGCCGGAGACCTTGGAACTGAAAAAGAGGTCGTTATAAAAAAGAAAGACGACAAAACAGTGAGACTGAAGGCAGAGCGAATTCTTGTCGCACTCGGGAGACAGACGAACGTTGATGTGTTGGGGCTGGATGGTATTGCTTTGAAATATGATAAGAAGGGCATAACGGTCGACAACAGGATGAGGACTAATCACAATCACATCTATGCTGCCGGGGATGTTACCGGTGCCTACCAGTTCACGCATGCGGCAGGATATGAAGGTGGGGTGGTACTTAGTAATGCGGTCCTGCACCTGCCGAAAAAAGTTGATTATACATATCTGCCCTGGTGCACATATACTGACCCTGAGCTCGCGAGTATCGGTATTAACGAAAAACGCGCAAAAGACGCTGGCATTGAATACTCTGTCTGGACAGAGGAGTTCAAGTCGAATGACAGGAGCCTTGCCGAAGGTGAAGAAATTGGGAAGATCAAGATGATACTGGATGAAAAAGGGAAACCCCTTGGTATCCAGATACTCGGCCCTCGTGCAGGGGACCTGCTCAGCGAATGGGTTGCTGTATTAAACGGCGGGGTCAAGCTCTCGAGCCTCGCGTCTGCTGTACATCCGTATCCGACACTCAGTGAGATCAATAAAAGGGTTGTCGGCAATTATTATTCCGGAAAAATATTCTCCGAAAAGGTGAAGAAGACACTCAAGTTCTTCTTCCATTTCAAAGGCAGGGCGTGCGGATGAAGACAGTGCGGGGTAGAACTTAGGTTCTGATATGTCTCGATTATTCGCTGACTACATAGAAAAAGCTAAAAAAATTCTTGATGACAACTGGCTTGGATCATCTACTAAGCCCGCGCCTTCCCTTTATCCGCATCAATGGAACTGGGACTCCGCCTTTATCGCGATCGGCAGGTCACACTATGATACGGACCGCGCTATCCAGGAGATGGAAAGCCTTTTCAGGGCGCAGTGGTCCAATGGCATGGTCCCTCAGATCGTGTTTAACGCCGACGCGCTCGGCCATTATTTCCCGGAGCCGGACTTCTGGCAGGTAGAAAAGTCCCCTCACGCACCTCAGGACCGGCTTACCTCAGGCATTACAATGCCGCCGGTGCAAGCGATCACTGTTGAAAAGATATATCTTAATGCGAAGAATCCAAAGTCGGTACTGCCCTTCCTGAAACGCATATATCCGATGCTGCTCAAGTCGCATGAATACCTTTACAGGGAGAGAGACAAGAACAATGATGGCCTGGTCTATATCCGTCACCCATGGGAATCGGGTATTGATAATTCACCTACCTGGGACGGTCCCTTAAGCAATATGAATATTGATAAGAAGCTTCTACCGCCTTACGAGCGCATGGATCTGAAGCACGGCGTTGACCCGAAGATGCGGCCGAGCGATGAGGAATATGACCGATACGTGTACCTTGTTGATCTCTTTCGCCAAAACGAATATGACGAGGCCCGGATCATGGAGAGCTGTCCGTTCCTTGTCCAGGACCCGCTTTTCAATTCTGTCCTTTGCAGGTCGAATGAATCACTTGCCCGGATCGCTCTGTTGATTGGGGAGGACCCGAAAATACCGTCGGGCTGGGCCGAAAAGACTGCCGGGACCATAAGGGACAAACTCTGGCATGCGGACCATGATATATTCGATGCATACGATCTGGTTTCCGATAGCTCTATCGAGGTTGATACAGCAGCGGGATTTCTGCCGCTTTTTGCGGGCGCTGCCACAAAGGAACAGGCGCAGAAGATATATGAAAGACTGAATTCAGCCGCGTTCTGTGCCCTGCATCAGGGGAACTGTTTTACGGTGCCCAATTATGACACGAGCATGGAAAGTTTTGACCGATCCAATTACTGGCGCGGGCCGGTCTGGATCAATATCAACTGGATGCTCGCGCAGGGCCTGAGGCGCTATGGCTATACCCTTAAGGCAGATTCACTCCAGAAGGACCTGCTTCAGCTCCCGATAAGGTTCGGGTTCCATGAGTATTTTGATTCCTTTGATGGCACCGGCTATGGAACCGATAATTTCGGTTGGACCGCGGCACTCTTCATCGACCTTGTAGCGGAATTCTATGCCTCACAGAAGAATGAAGGGGTGGGGCTCGGGGAGCGTCTAAAGGCAGCAGTATCGAGCGGCATTGTCCTTAACGACGGAGATGAAATGCCGG
>BDTS01000113.1 GCA_002897915.1 bacterium BMS3Bbin09
TTATAGGGGACATTTTGTTTATAGCGGCGTTTGTATTCTCATATATGAAACGTAGGGGCAATTCATGAATTGCCACTACAGTTCGGATGTCTTATGAATATTTATCTAATTACAATAATCATCGCTTACATTCTTGTCGTGGCCTTCGGCTACTGGCTCGACTTCCTGAATCTGTCGCATCTGAAAAAGTTCGGCTCGGTCATTCCTCCTGAATTTGAGGGGCAGATAGACGGTTCATTGCTGAGTAAAACGCGGGACTACAATGTGGAACATACAAAGTTCGGCTTTGTCTCATCCGGCTTTGACAAGATCGTTACCCTTCTCTTTATCTTTGTATTGCTCAATATCTACAACTCATGGATAGAATCACTCGATTTCCCTTTTATCCTGACAGGGCTCGTCTTTTTCATTTTATTGACCTATGCCGAGACTGTCATATCAATGCCTTTCAGCCTGTACAACACATTTAAGATCGAGAACAAGTACGGCTTCAACACCATGACATTCAAGCTCTGGGTGATGGACACCTTCAAGTCGCTCATTATCTCGACCATCATCATGGGACTTTTGATATCCGCGGCCCTCTTTCTTATAAGTAAAAGCCCGGAGCTCTGGTGGCTATGGGTATGGTCCTTCTTTCTCGCGTTTGAAATATTCATGATGTACATATCCCCTTATGTTATTGAGCCGCTCTTCCACAAGTTCACTCCCCTCGAGGACGAAGAACTGGAATCCGGGATCAGGGAGATCATGGGGAAAGCGGGAATAAAGGTGAGCAGGATATTCAAGATGGATGCTTCTAAGAGAACGAAACATACGAATGCCTATTTCACCGGCATAGGGAAGGTAAAAAGGATCGTGCTCTATGACACGCTGATTGAGAAGATGGACCGAGGCGAGATATTTGCTGTATTGGCCCATGAGGTCGGGCACTGGAAGAAGAAGCATATACTGAAACGCATCATTCAGATAGAGGTAATTGCCCTTGTTGCGATCTATATGTCCTGGTATTTTCTCAAGAGCGAATTCCTGATCGAGCTATTTAGCATTGATACGAGTTCGTTCTTTGCCAAGCTTATATTGCTCAGCTTTATCGCGTCCATAGTATCCTTTCCGTTCGGGCCGATATTTAACTGGGTATCGAGGAAGCATGAAGATGAGGCGGACAGGTACTCGTTCGACCTGACCGGTAGCGGTGGTAGTATGATAAGCGCGCTCGTTAAACTTTCAAAGGACAACCTCTCCAACCTCCATCCCCATCCGCTCTACGCGCTGTTTCATTATTCCCATCCGCCCGTGCTCGAGAGGATCAGAAAGATTAAGAAATTCAGGTAATGGGTGATGGGAAGTGTTTAATCCGGGTTTTCTTAAAAGAGGGCGTTGTTAATTAGTTGTCCAGTTTTCAACAGAAACTATATCTTCATAATGTTTCACATTATTTGTAACAATTATCATGTCATGTTGAATAGCAATAGATGCATTGAGTATGTCAAAATCTCCCCTTGGAACACCTTTTTTACTCAGGGTAGCTTTAATAGTTGAAAAAAGCCGCCATGTTTTTTGATCGACTTCTATAACACCTAAGTTTTCTGAGAGAGAATCTATTGTTGAGAGGTTAATTGAGGAAGAAGGATTTTTATGTGCAAGAACCTCAAGTTCTGCGATGCTGATACGTGAAAGACTAATATTTTCCAGCCCTTTTGTTTCAAATACATTGAAAAGATTAAATTTCCCTCGTAGGCAATAGGAAGAAATATCAGTGTCGATTAGATATTTCATTCATCAATTAACCTTGATGAAGTTTGCCGTGACTTAAATATCTCTTCTATATGTTTGTCTTCATTACCGCTTTCAACCCATGAACCAAAGAGCGCTTTTAGTTTACTGGCTTTATCCTCGATAGCCTCTCTACTTCTGTATGATTCGCTTGCAATATTGAAATGGGTTGCTGTAGCAATACTAGAGGTATCAAAGAAAATATCAGGAGCCTGACGCAATAGTGCTCTATCAGGATATTGAACCAGAGTTGTAAAGTCTCTGTCTTCACCATCCGTAGAACTTGACCTAGTAATAAACACAGGAAACGGTTTCATACTGGTTGATGTAATATTATCCAGCATTATTCGAATCTCCTTTCAAGGTCGCCTTCTATTAATTTAAAAAACCAGTCATCTGATAAATCATGAGCTTCTGTTAACCAATTCTGGATTTTTTCTTTCATTTGTGAAGCACTATCTCCGGTCGACTGGACCATCGTTTCCCATATTAAGCCATCAATGCTTTCTTTTTTACCCTTCATGAATTTCAGATGAATTGACCCCTCAGGTTTTTTACAAGGATAAGAAAACCCCAGATTGAACGATGAAGGAACTGCTTCAACACCAGTATCTTTGAAAAGATCAGGATATAATTTAACACCTGTTTTCATGTTCTTAGATAAAAATTCATAAATGTCGTCAGATTTATAATCAAATTCAATAGCATCAATATATCTTAAAAGAAGGCTGTTGATCTTAATCTTTTCTGCATTGGGATATGATTCAAAAAGAGAAGTAACTGCACTTATAATAATTTTTTCAAAATCTTCCCAAATATATCCATTAGTATCGTTTACAGTGAGAATGCCGGGGCCTATTTGAACAAGGGGCCACTCGTTTTCCCCTTTTCTAAATCTGTGCTGAACAACATACCCTGCAATATCATCTGGCAAAGAAGCTGCTGGTAATGGCTCGTGATATGGATATTCATCTTTTAATTTTGAATAAAGACTTCCAACGAGTATTTTATAGTGAGGGTCTATATTAATACCTTGGCCAACCTGAGTGAGTTCCCATTTGAGTTCAAAAATGGCTTCTACAAGTGGTTTATTCTTAAGAACTTTTCTTGTCATTTCCCCTCCTAAAGGTAATATTATCATAACTTTCTGTATTTATGTTAACAAAGTCGCAGGTTTTTAATTGCCCTGATATAAGTAACAGGTATCTACCAACCCAACTCTTAGTACAACAAAAGGGCAGTATTTCACTTAATAGTTGAATTGCTGCATTTATGATGTACTATTTTGCTTAAATTCGATATACTCCTGTTCAACTTGTGCCTAAATGATACTTTTGACATCCCCATTCCTTTTATTGTTAAATAATACTCTTCAAATAACTTGAATACAGGAGTTGACGATGCCGAAACTCAGTCATAAGAGATCAAAGGAACTATTCAATAAAGCAAAGCGCATTATGCCCGGCGGTGTGAACAGCCCGGTCAGGGCCTTCAAGTCGGTCGGCGGAAATCCGATATTCATCGATTCAGCGAAGGGCTCGAAGATATATGATGTGGACGGCAACGAATATATAGATTATGTCCTCTCATGGGGACCGATGATTCTCGGGCACACACACCCGAAGGTGATCAATGCGCTAAAGAAGGCGGCTGAGAAGGGCACGAGCTTCGGCGCGCCCACACCGCTCGAAGTGGAGCTTGCAGAAATGGTCAAAAAGGTATACCCCTCGATGGAGATCATGAGGATGGTCAACTCAGGTACTGAGGCGACCATGAGCGCGATCAGGGCCGCGCGTGGTTTTACGGGAAGCGACAAGGTAGTCAAGTTCGAGGGCTGTTATCACGGACATGCGGACGGCCTGCTTGTTAAGGCAGGGTCAGGTCTGGCCACGTTCGGCGTGCCGACAAGTCCCGGTGTCCCGAAGGATTACGCGAGGAACACGATCACGCTTCCATATAATGATCTCAAGGCATTCAAAAAAATATGCGAGAAGGCCGCTAAGCATATCGCGTGCGTGATAATCGAGCCGGTTGTCGGCAACAGCGGATGCATACTGCCGAAGTCTGGTTATCTTGAAGGTTTAAGAAAACTCACTGCCAAATATGGTATCGTCCTTATTTTTGATGAGGTTATGACAGGTTTCCGAGTCTCTTACGGCGGGGCGCAAAAGGCGTTCAATATAAAGCCGGACATGACCTGTCTCGGGAAGGTCATAGGCGGAGGACTCCCTGTTGGTGCTTATGGCGGCAAGAAGGAGATAATGAGGATGATCTCGCCTGACGGCCCTGTTTATCAGGCCGGGACGCTTTCTGGAAATCCGCTTGCAATGACTGCCGGGATAGAGACATTGAAGATACTTGCAAGGCCTGATACATATAAGAAGTTGATGGCAAAGTCAGCCCTGCTCGAAGAATCTCTAAAGGACGCTGCGAAGCGCGCTGGAGTGGCAACGAAGTTCTACAGGGCAGGGACCATGTTCTGCACATATTTTACGGACAAAGAGGTTTGCAATTTTACGGATGCCGCCAGGACTGACATGGATAAGTTCGGTAAGTTCTTCAGGGAGATGCTCAATAGCGGTGTGAACATTGCGCCTTCAGGATATGAGGCTGGATTCATGTCGCTCGCGCATACAAATTCGGACATCAGAAAGACCGCACGCGCGGCTTATGAGGCATTCAAGAAAGTGAAATAGAAAACAGTCCAGCCTTAAACCATCTGCCATAGATACGTAATTACCCCGGCAAGTATAAAGTTGCTGTCCACGATCGCTTCGAAGAGCGAGCTATCCTGAAATTTGCGCTTTTGAAAGAAGTATAGACATACCATCATCAGTACGGGCGGGATGATCAGAAAGTACCCCAGTGTCGGGACAAGCCCGGTAGCCGCGGAAGAGAACAAAAACACTCCGATGATTATTGAGATGATCATCAGCATTGCCTCTGTCTTTTGAAGACCGATGATAGTCGGGATAGTCTCCCTGCCCACTATCCTGTCGTCCTCAATACTTATAATATCAAATATAACGGACCTGATAAATACCGTAAGAGATACAAAACTGAGTATTACCATCGATTGATAAGTGAAGTGTATTTCCTCTTTAAGCGCGGGGATCAGGACTATGACCCATGCCCATGCGATGGCGATAAAGATGTCTTTGGATCCGGGAACATCTCTCAGCTTCTTATATTTTATCAATGGCAGTAGCTTTTCCGGTACTATCCTGATGCTGTATAGAATGCCCATCATATAAGAAAAGAGCAATAGTGCAAAGGGTATGACACCGAGTTTGTATGAGAGGAACATTGAGATGAACGAGGCTATTGTCGCGGTAATGATAAGGGGTTTCCCGAAGACTTTGAAAAAACGTGTTCTTGATGGGTCGAACAACTCGTCATTCAATCTCTCGGTGTAGCGGTTGAAGACATGTACAGTAAAGACATACAGGAAAGCGACAAGCAGGATCATGGCCGAAGGCATGATATCCTGAAAAACAAGGCTCGCATAACACATGCTGACAGCACCGAGACCAAGATAGAGAGAACTGTCCACTATGAAACTGCTGATGCTCTCCAGAAACATGTAAAAGCTGCTTCTGCTCTTTTTCTGGAGATATTTTATCCTGTCTATGGCCTTTTTGATGACCCAGTTGGGGGTCGAGGCCCCTGCCATTACTCCGATGTTCTCATACAGTTCCAATCCGATATTATCAAGTTTATCTTCTGCTTCGATATGAAAGGAGGGTGTGCCTGTTGAAAGGGAGAGTTCGTACAGCCTTTTGGTGTTTGCGCTGTTCTTCCCGCCTATGATGACCATTGCGTCGACTTCCTTTGCGAGCTCGAGCGCCTCTTTCTGCCTCATGTTGGTGGAGTCGCATATTGTGTCGAATATCTCGGTGTCAGGAATCTTTTCCTTTATTTTGGCTATTATTTCTTCGTAGGTCTTTCTGTTCTGTGTTGTCTGGGCAACGACATAAGCGTTATCGAGGTTCGACAGTTTATCAACGTCATCGGTGTTTTCAACAACATAACCCCTGTCTCCAGCGAAACCGAGCAGGCCGTTCACCTCTGCATGATCCTTGTCACCAATAATGATGGCGTTATATCCCTTGTTTATGCCCTTCTTTATTATTGAATGGGCCTTTGCGACATGGGGGCAGGTGGCGTCGCATATGACATTGCCGGTCTCCTTTATTCGTTTCCGCTCATCAGGGGCCACCCCGTGTGCCCTGATGATAACGGTTGCGTTAGAGACCATTTTATTGTCAATGATCTCAACCCCTTTTTGCCTTAACATCTCTATTGCTTGTGGATTGTGCACAAGGGGGCCGTAAGTATACAGCTTCCCCTCTTTTTTATTTACTGCATCAAGGGCAATGTTCATTGCCCTCCGGACGCCCATGCAGAAGCCCGCAGTCTTGGCAAGTTTAACTTTCAATTAGATATTTCCTCATATTAACTAATCATTATAACTAATAAGGCAGTGTTAATTAAATACAGGCTTCTTTACTTATATAGTTAAAGAGAAATATAATGATTAAGTAATTGCCTTAACAAACTGAAAAAGCACAAAATATATTTATTCCGAAACTAATTGAAAATGAAGAATAAAGAGACTGTAATAGCGGGTGTAAGCCTCTTTACGGAACATGACATATATCTTTTTAAAGAGGGGAACCACTTCAATCTTTACGACAAGCTCGGCTCCCACTTGATGACCGTTGACGGAATTGAGGGGACCTATTTTGCTTTGTGGGCCCCGAATGCGGAGAAAGTCTCTGTAACAGGCGATTTTAACGGATGGGACAAGGAGTCCCACCGGATTTTTCCCAGGCAGGACGAATCAGGGATATGGGAAGGGTTCATCACCGGGATCAGTAAGAGTTCGGTCTATAAATACCATATAGATTCAAGATATAACGGTTACTCGGTTGATAAGGGAGACCCATTTGCATTCTCCTGGGAGCATCCACCAAGGACAGCTTCTGTTGTATGGGACCTGGATCATGAGTGGAGTGACAGCGAATGGATGCGGGAGAGGCACAAGGCCAATGCACTGAATGCCCCTATCTCCATATATGAGGTCCATCCCGGATCATGGAGGAGGGTGCCGGCGGAGGGTGACAGGTTCCTCAATTACAGGGAACTGGCCCATCAGCTTGCTGACTATATAAAGTATATGGGCTTTACCCATGTTGAACTCATGCCGATCATGGAGCACCCGTTTTACGGTTCATGGGGATACCAGACGGTCGGATATTTTGCACCAACGAGCAGGTACGGCACGCCCCAGGATTTCATGTATTTTGTTGACCACTTCCATGAAAACGGCATCGGGGTCATTCTTGACTGGGTCCCTTCACACTTTCCCTCGGATGAGCACGGACTCGCTTATTTTGACGGTACAAACCTTTATGAGCACGAGGACCCTCAAAAGGGGTTCCATCCCGAATGGAAAAGTTACATCTTCAATTATGGCCGGAGCGAGGTAAGGAACTTTCTCATAAGCAGC
>BDTS01000114.1 GCA_002897915.1 bacterium BMS3Bbin09
ATGAGCATTGAGTGATATGAATGTTGCCGCATGAGTCACAACGGAAGACGTTTGCTCCGAAAGTGCCGTGTCTGCACTGTTGGATGGCGGAGATCGTCTTGCGATGAGTTTCAGGCATGGCACTGCCGTAGAGATTGAGATACTCAGGGGCGTAGAGTTTGAAGATGTTCTGTATAGCGCTCATAACTAATTCACCTCCTTCTCGGAATCGAGTCGTACCGACATGATGGAATTGATCTTTTTATAAGCATCGGCCTGCCCGAAAGTTGTGACATGGAAATAGACCATCATGGTGATCAATGACTTATGTCCGAGATACTGCTGAATGAGCCGTATGTTTACCCCTGCCTCAAGCAGGTGTGTTGCGTAGGAATGCCGGAAGGTATGGATGGAGACCTTCTTTTTGATAGAAGGCATCTGCTTAAGCGTGCGAATCAGCGCCCCATTGACAGTAGACCGATCCATCGGCTTATCAGCAGTCGGGGCCATCTTGCCGCTTTGGGTACGAAAGGGAAATATCCAGACAGGATTCTTGTGTGTCCGCCAATACTTTCTAAGCATAAGCAGTGTGCTTTGAGGGAGCGGGACATATCTATCCTTAGCGCCCTTGCCACGGTGAATATGAATGATCATGCGCTTACTGTCGATGTCACTGACTTGCAGATTCAGTGCCTCTTGAAGTCTGAGGCCGCAGGAATAAACGGTCTGAATGTAAGTCCTGTTCTGGATGGTCTTGATACGTCCAATAATGGAGCGGGCCTCATCGATACTCAGCACGACCGGAAGTCGTTTTTCGTTATTTACCCGGATGAGTTTTAAAGTGTCCCAAGATTTCTTCAGAGTAGTTTTGTAGAAAAACCTTATCCCGTAGTACGCGATCTTCATGGTGCCTGACGCGTACTTTAGCTTGTTTTTAATATGCAGAAAATACTCTCTGAGTTCTTCCTCCTCAATAAGTTCCGGGGACTTCCCGTTGTAATCGATCAACTGCCTCACTGCCCGAAGATACGACTCCTGCGTCCTTTCACTGTAACTGCACAACTGCATGTCACCAACCATTCGCTCCCTGATTTTGTCTTCCATAATACATTCCTCCTTTTGATTTTTTTATAGCTTATCCGACTGGAGGGTGTATAATATGTCAATTAGCGTACTGCCGCGTAGCGGCTTACTTGAACAAGCCACTGGAGAGGGATGCTCTAAAGCTGGCGCTTTTCCGCACCCCTCAGTTTCGCGTTATCTGTAAGAAGGAGAAGCACAATTGAAAAAATGTCCATTTTGTGCAGAAGACATTCAAGATGAAGCAATAAAATGTAAACATTGTGGCGAGTGGTTAAATAGTCAGCAGGAAGTACCTAACACCGAAGAACCGGCATTAGACTCCGAGGCAGAAAAGCCCGAAACAATAATAAAAGATAAATCCGTTGAAACTGCTCAAGATACAACAGAGAAAAATAAATTCGGATGGGGTTATGGATGGTTTATATTGCTTATCATTTATTCATTTGGCAGGTCAAGGAACCCTCTTCCAAACACATCATCAGGAATAGAAGTACTCTTTGAATTTGCTGGGATAATACTATTATTTCCTTTTTATTTTTGGCTTAGAAAACGCTGGTTAAAAAGAGGCAGATTTGGCAGTAATGCTCCTTTTTGGGCAGGATTAATTTCATGCTTTATTATTTATACATTAGTTACTCTTCCGGTTGCTGTCATAAGTAAGGTAGAAGAAAAGACGGACATAAAGAACTTTTTTACTAATTATCAAGTGAAAGCAAAAGAGTTGAGACAAGAAGAATTGAAATATTTTGATAAATTAGTATCATCCCCTGCTTCTCAAGCCGATTTTCAAAATAACATTAAAGTACTCGATGAATATTTAAGCTTTATGAATAAGCGAGTTACTGCATCAAATGAAATGATAGATTTTTTCAATGAAATAGGGGAACGAAAAAAGGACAGTGAATTAACTAAGAATATTCAGGGACTCAATAAGACATTAAAAAGATATTACGATGTGTCAAGGCAATCTATGCTTAACTTGCAGGAATACTATGAAACTGGTGATGATAACGCATGGAATAAATATGAGGCATTACTATCTGAGCAACAACGACTTGAATTGGATTATAAAAGTAAACTTGGCGATGTTGTTGAAGCGATGCTGGTCAATGAAAACAGCAGATAACAACAGAGTGGACTTGAACGAGTACCACAAGACACTTTTTTTGCGTTCAATATTTTGAGATCTGCAAATCAGTGTATGGCATGTTCATATAGTTCAGTGGCACTCGTCAGTCACTCAGGCGTTAGATACAAGAAAAAAACATGAATGCATTTGAATACATATTGTCGAAGCAAGTTCAGTGGGCAAATAATCATAAAATTAAATTGACTGGCAGTAAAGAAAAGCGAGGGCGATTAGCTTATACGAAAACAATCGAAGAGAATCTTTTCGAACCTTTGCTATCTGAAGTAATCAACTCCTTCAATGATGGTGATGGCAACGAACTATCGGAGGTATCCGATAGCCTTCCTAAAATGCACGCTGTTCATTCCTCGTCAGCATTGAGTGTCAATATCTTTCAGTACTGGTTACGAATCCGACAAGTTCCAGAAATAGCTTATGCATGCGGACTTTGCAAGAAAAATAATAGACATCCTGAAAATATAAAATTTGAATCCAAGTTTTCTATAAGCCAGCAATTTCGGTTTAGTCCAAACATCGATGTAGTAATTGAAAACTCCTCAAAATCCCCTTTTCGAGTCTATGCGATTGAATGTAAATTTTCTGAAGCCTATTCTTCACAGGGTCATTCAGGAATAGACCCGAAGTATCTTAATTTGGAAAGAGTCTGGAACGATTTACCACATTTACACAACTTTGCAAAATCAATAAGCCCAAAAGATAAGATATTTAAGTTTCTTCACCCCGCTCAACTGGTCAAGCACATTTTAGGTCTTAAGGGAAAATACGGCAAGAACAGATTTCGACTTCTTTACTTGTGGTACGATTGCCTTGGGGATGACGGGGCAACTCACCGCAGAGAAATTAATGACTTCATGGATATAGCGATAGCAGACAGTATTCATTTTCATTCTATAAGTTACCAAGAATTAATCATTAAATTATCAAATGAATTTCGGGAAGCCCATGAAAACTATATAAGCTATATTTCCAGCCGTTATTTGTAGAGGGAATATTATTAAAACACAAAAAAGGAGGGATAATGAATAAAATTGTATCTGTGCTTGCAGTCATGCTCATTTTTATCGGATGTGCTCAACCATTCAAGATCGTTTCAACAGAAGATAAATTTTCAGACTCGAGCAAGCCTTATGGCTTCATTGGTAAAAATAATAGATTATCTACAAAGTCTTCTCAAGGCGGTACTCATATTGATAGCAAAGGCGTTTATTTGAATCCCTATGTTTTTCGTGATAGGCAAACTGATAGAGTCATAAGAGTTGGTTTTTATGTAAATCATTTAAATTTTGAAATAAAGGATGGATTTAGACCTATAGAAAAAATCATATTTCTTACTGACAAAAACGAACGAGTCGTTTTGAAAGTTGAACACACAGACTATGATTATGGTATATACGGTTGGAATTCTATTTCAATGGATTATAACACATCATATACTGAGAGAGGATATGGATCAGTTCCACTCGCCGACTTCAAAAAAATCGTTGAAGCAAACTGGATCGAAGTTAAAATAGTCGGGGGCAAATTGAGCCAGACTTATGAAAAGAATAAAATTCAAAAATCATTTTTATCCAATTTGAAAGAGTTTTATTCGACAAAAGTTCAATGAGAAAAAATAAAAAATATCTAACAACAACATGCACCTAATGCAGACCAGAGGTGTCGTTTTGGATTTGCATTATTTTCTTGTTTCCAATCGTTTCATTTGCATGTTATTGTTCTTCATGGTCTGCATAGGTGATGTAGGCTATGTTAAATAAATTAATAGCATATGGACTTTTTCCAAGACATAATTAATTTTATTGACGGGCTTTCTGCGAAACAAATATCATTCATAGCATTAGGGGTTTCTCTTATAAGTTTATTTTTAGGTATTTCAAAGTTCAGACTGTCAGCAACAGAAAAGGAAACTGCTATGACAATGCTCCTATAGAGAGTTTTGGGGGAACGCTTAAACAGGAACCTGTCTGCCGACAGGCAGGCTTGTACATCACAGAAATTACAGAACGAGGCAAGAAGCAATTCAGGATATTACAGAGTACATAGAGATTTTCTATAATCGACAGAGGAAGCAGAAGCGACTGGGATATTTATCGCCAGCTGTTTATGAAAAACTGTTCTATGAAAAAAGATTGTTGGCATGAGTGACTTGGTGTCCACTATTGACATCAGACCTCACTACCCTGTCTAATAATAAGCTTACAGACCTTCGCAGTGCAATATGCTTTGCATTAAATATATAAATCAAAAAACCTCTCCTTCAACCCCCTTAAAAAAAGAGCCTACTATTGACAAGTTATACCAAAAACTGATATTGTTACATGTTGCTACTTGATGTACCCGGACGAAACCTACACTTTGTAAGCCCCGGAACACAACGGGGTCTTCCCCAAGCAGAAAAAAAGGAGAATTTAAAACTTATGGAATTTAGCACATTTAATTTACATACCGAAATTGCGGCAGGTATCAAAGCCGCAGGATATACAGAGCCGACACCGATCCAGGTCCAGGCGATCCCGCCGGCCCTTGAGAAAAAGGATGTCATGGGGCTTGCACAGACCGGAACAGGCAAGACAGCAGCCTTTGTGCTGCCGATCCTTCAACGCTTGTTCGAAGGCTCTCACGGCCCTGTACGCGCACTTGTCATAGCCCCGACCCGTGAACTTGCGGAACAGACACACGAGACATTCAGGACACTGGGGCGCAGAACAGGCCTTCGATGCGCCTCCATATATGGCGGCGTAAATATAAAAACACAGATAAAGAAACTTCGCGCAGGTGTCGATATTGTTGTTGCCTGTCCCGGACGCCTGCTCGATCACATGAATCAGCGTACGGTCAACCTGTCGAATCTGGAGGTGCTCGTCCTTGATGAGGCCGACCGGATGCTGGACATGGGTTTTCTGCCTGATATAAAGAAGATCATCAAGCAGATACCGCGTTCCAGACAGACACTGCTCTTTTCAGCAACGATGCCCGACGGTATCAGGAAGCTGACCAAGGACATTCTGCAGACCCCTGTGACAGTACAGGTCGATCACACCGCACCTTTAAACACGGTAACTCACGCACTCTATCCGATTGATCAGAGCCTCAAAACAGGGCTTCTGCTCAAAGTGCTGAGTAAAACCGATACTGAATCGGTCCTGGTCTTTACACGCACCAAGCACCGTGCCAAGCGCCTGGGAGTACAGCTCCAAAAAGCCGGCTACCGCGCCGCATCATTGCAGGGAAACCTCTCTCAGAACAAACGCCAGGAAGCGCTGAATGGGTTCCGTGACAGAAGCTACCAGATCCTTGTCGCAACCGATATTGCGGCCCGGGGCATTGATGTCTCATGCATATCCCATGTGATCAATTTTGATAT
This sequence comes from bacterium BMS3Bbin09, assembly GCA_002897915.1. Classification (GTDB taxonomy): domain Bacteria; phylum Nitrospirota; class Thermodesulfovibrionia; order UBA6902; family UBA6902; genus BMS3Abin09. The sequence goes on from BDTS01000114.1 coordinate 5,577, forward strand.
ACCCGATACCACCGATGCATACACACACCGGATCGGCCGTACCGGCAGGGCCGCTAAGACAGGTGATGCCTTCACGTTCATTACCCGGGAAGATGAACCACTGGTACGCAGCATTGAGCGCGTTCTTGGCGAAAAAATAGAGAGGTGCACGCTGGAAGGTTTCGATTATAAACCTGCCCCGTCACGCAATACAGATACTGCGCGGCCGCAACGTGAACCGCAGCAGCAATGGAAAAAGAAAAAGAAGCCCATGAGCTGGACCAGTGCTGCCGCTCTTTCTTACAAGAAAAAACCGGCACGCAAAGCCGCAATGTAGGCAGCTACTTCTTCAAATACCCTTCGATCGAGGCCTTAAATGCTTCAAATGACCGGACGCCCATCCTCTTGCCATTCATGAATAGCGATGGAGTACCCCTGACGCCGATACTCGTTCCGAGTTCAATATCCTGCTTTATACGTGCATCATATTTATTGCTCTTGTAATCCTTCATGAACATAGCCAGGTCAAGGCCAAGCTTTGAAGCAAGTTCCTTGAACTTCGCCTCGCTCAGTTTATTGAAATTCTCAAAGACAAGATCATGCATCTCCCAGTACTTGCCCTGCTCTCCTGCGGCAAATACAGCTTTTGAGGCATTCTTTGCCTGTTTATGGAACGACAACGGAAAATTTTTAAATATAAGTTTGACCTTGTCAGGGTAAGTTTCAAGGACATGCTTCAATGTCGGCTGCAGCCTCGAACAGTAAGGGCACTGAAAATCTGAGAATTCCACGATAGTTACAGGGGCATTCAGGTTACCCCTTATATACGAGTTCCCGGTCGGGATACTGTAAACCTTGTCTAAATCAACGGGTGGCTTGTTCCGTCTACCCTGCTTGGCCAGCTTCATTATCTCTTTTTGACTTGCTTCGAGAGAGGTCATTTTGGCCAGCATTTCTTTTTGTGCTTTCTCTACATTATCGAGCCTCTGTTCGTAAACATTATCAACCTTTTCCGTGCAGCCTGTAAACAATGGAATACTCAAGGCCATCACTACAATAAGACATCTAATTCTGAACATATTACCCTCCCAAGTAAACAAATATTTTTTTTGTTTACGCCGCCCCCGTATCTTAGTTTTGTGCAACAAAACTACGGGGGAATTTAATTATTAATATTATTTTATTTCCAACATTGTAATTGTATCATATTCCCCAAAGTCCAGGAAGCAACGGGAGAGTGATTTTCCTTTCAGCGATCTTTACGAAAACGTCCAGATTAATGAAACTCAGCCTTTTCAAGCTTCTCTTTCATTTTCTGTATCAGCTCGGCATAGGATTCCCTTGATAGGATGTTGTTGTACTGGCTTCTGTAGTTGCTTATTATGCTTACCCCCTCTACCAGCACATCATAGACCATCCATTTGTCCCCCCTGCGCATAAGCCTGTAATCAATGGGGATAGTAATGTCCTTTGATAATATCGAGGTCCTTACTATACTGTACTTGCCCTTCTTCCTGATCACCTCTTTATCATAATTGACCTTTTCGTCGGTATACTTCTCTATCTTGCTGATATAGGTGTTCTGCAGCAGGTCCGAGAACAAATCAACAAACTCATCCTGTTCTTCCGTGGTCCGCTTTTTCCAATGCCTGGCAAGGGCGCGCCTGGACATCTCCCTGAAATCGAACCGGACACTGATGAGCGCCTTCATCTTTTCGCGCCTCTCACGGCTTTTTTCAGGTCCGGAGAGAGTCTCGTCCCTCATCACATCGAGTACCGCCTCTACTGTTGTCCTTACCGATTCGATCGCCTTACTTTCATTCGCAGCGCCAACAGTCTGGCACAGCATAAGGTATGCAATAAAATTAACTATAAAAAACGCCTTAATGACCTTCACAACCACCCTCCCTCTATTCTTTTCCGAACATATATTTACTGACCAGTTCTTCCAGCTCTATGGCCGACTCTGTCTCTATAATCTCCCCGTCCTTACCGATCATCTCATCCGCTCCGCCGGTTTTGATCTTTATGTACTTATCCCCGATTATACCCTGCGTCCTTATTGAAGCTATCGCGTCTTCCTGAAGCTTGACGTCCGGATCGAGCAGCATCTCGACCAGCGCCTCGTAATCATCAAGATATATCTTTGAGACCTTGCCAATCCGGACCCCCGCAAGCTCAACCATCGCACCTTCCTTGAGGCCGGAGACGTTCGTAAAGTGCGCCCTCAGCACATATTGCTCTGTCCCGAACAGGTTAACATCCCCAAGTTTCAGGGACAGGTAGCCAAGGCAGAGCATACCGACTATGATAAATATCCCGACCCCGGTCTCTACATTGATTTTCCTCATTTATACCTCCATTTCACCTGAATAAAGCGGCCCCATTGTTGTTTCCACGAATTCCTTGATCACCGGATCATCCGAGAGCTGGAATTCCTCGGGTGGAAGACAACCCTGTATGACTCCATTATTAAGCAGCGCAACATAATCCGCAAGTTTAAATATTTTTGGCACATCATGGCTTACTATTACCGCCGTGTATTTCAGCTGCTGCTGCGTATGGAAAAAGATACGGTACAGTTCGCTGCTCTTGGCGACATCAAGGCCAGTGGTAGGCTCGTCAAAAAAGATGATCCTGGGTTTCAGTACAAGCGCCCTGGCAAGCCCAACTCTCTTCCTCATGCCTCCGCTGAGCTGAGCTGGGTATTTTTCATTGCTCCCCACAATGTCCATCATTTCGATCTTATCGTTAACAATATCGCTGATCTCTTCCTCGGACATGTGTGTCCTTTCTCTTAGAGGAAGGGCTATATTATCAAATACGGTCATTGAATCAAAGAGCGCGGAGTTCTGGAAGAGCACACCAAAGTCCATCCTTATCTCTTTTAGATCCTTTTTGCCTATATTACTCATTTCTTTTCCATACACCTGCACACTTCCGCTGTCAGGACGTATCAGCCCCAATATGTGCTTGATGATCAGGCTCTTGCCCTGGCCGCTTCCTCCGACAATGACCGTGGTCTTGCCTTCCATTATGGAAAGATCGACCCCCTTCAGGACCTCAATGGCGCCGAATGTCTTTCTCAATCCATTGATTTCTATAACAGGTCTTTCACTCATAAAAGCACCGATGTAATAATAAAATCAAAAAGCAGAATAGTCACACAAGAGAGTACCACCGCATCTGTGGTCGCCTTACTTACTCCTTCAGCGCCAAAGCCGCCGCCTCTGATCAGGTGGACAAAATAGCCCTTGGCAGAGCATATGGCTATTATCAGGACACCAAAACAGAGAGACTTCATAATACCCATATAAACATCATCAAAAGTAACATCATTATACATACTCGAAAAATACATGCCCTCGTTCGCCCCGAGCATCCCTACCCCGACCGCGTAGCCGCCAGCGATCCCTACAACAATAAAGATCGCAGTCAGCAACGGCATCGAGATGATGCCCGCAGCAAATTTTGGGGCCATGATATATTTATAAGGGTCGATAGCCATGCATTCCAAAGCATCTATCTGCTCCGAGTTCCGCATTACACCTATCTCCGCGCACATGGCTGAACCGGCCCGGCCGGTTAATATAATTGCCGCGAGTACAGGCCCCAGCTCCCTGATAAGACTAAGCGCCACGGCTGATCCCAGAAGCCCTTCCGCCCCGAACTTGCTGAGCGTATGGTAGCCCTGCAGAGCAAGGACCATGCCGGTAAAAGCGCCAATAAAGATAATGACAAATATCGAGAGTGTGCCGATTAAATATGTTTGTCTGATAATCGGGTATATCTTGTACGGGGGCCTAATAATACTAAGGAGCGCATAAAAGAGGAACATCCCCATCCTGCCGATCTGATTGACATGATACAAGCAGTAGCTTCCCAGTTTTTCCAACAAATCGAACATATTTCCTTTATCCGACATAGATTATTAAAAATCGAAATACAAACAAATCGGTCCCGGTTCATTATTCAGTAATAGTAACCATTCGACATAAGAGAGACATTTCTTTATGCTCTTAAGAATATATATTTAAGGGGTGATTATTCAATAGCCGGACCGATATGAAAGCAACAGCTAGAAGATTCTGGCTATACGATCGGTGGATCTGGTGAGACGTTCGGAAGTAATAAGAAAAATATGCTTAAGGAGTTTCAGTCCGAGCTTGGCGTTTTCAGTCAGCAACAGCTCGAAATTATCGTTCGAAAGGATAATACTGTCAACCGGTTCAAGCCCCACGGCAGTGACAGACCGCGGCTTGTCCATAAGCAGACATAGTTCGCCTAAAACGGTTCCGCTGCCGAAAGTCCCCACTATCATATACTTCCCTTCAAACTCGGTCTTCTTTTTTATGCCCACTTTCCCGGAAACGATGAACGCGGCATAATGACAGTCGTCCCCTTCTTTCCAGAGGATATCCCCATTATTTATCTGCTTCGTTTCGCAAAAACCGACGAATGTGCTAAGTTCATCATCAGTCAGGGTATTGAAGAATTTGAATTTCTCCTTTAATTTTTGGGCTCTCTCTGGAATATTCATAGATAGATTATACATTAGCTTTACATAAGAATGCACTACAAGCATACATAAAAAAGGGTTAATTTATGCTCCAGCACCAAAAACATACCTATTTGGATCAAATTAAAGATATGAATCAACAAATAAACTTTTTTAATTTAAATATTATTAATATTACCTTGCAGATACCAGTTTCTTTAATTTATAATGATAAGCGATCTTATACCATAGGCATAAGTCTCATTGAAACGGACCCGCCTCAGGCGGACCGCTTAATTCGGCTTTATATATTCCTATAAATTATTACCCTTTTAGTAATTTTCTGATAATACAAATAAAACATTTGGGTATTAAATACAAATAATTAAAAGGAGGGTTTTATGAGACTTATTTTTACATTTGTTTTGCTCATTTCGGTTGCACTTATCCCGCTCACCACTCATGCTTCGAGCTCAGGTCAGCGCGCACACGTACCTACTGTGCCCGAAAACATGGAATTACTCTCATCAATTGATGAGATAGCGGCACTGTATAATTCTGAACAATGCGGCGAATGTCACGAAGAGATCTATGAGCAATGGAAACATTCAGGGAAATCACGCTCTTTCAGCAGCGAGCGTGTACTTCAGGCATGGAGGACATTCATAAAGCAGGGACTGGAGAGGGAGCCCAGGACGGATTGGGACGGGTCGGAGATAAACAGGATGTCCATCAAGAGCCACTGTCTCTGGTGCCACGAACCCCGCATCAAATACGCGACTGACGATCTGATAGTAGAGATAATCGACAACATCATCACCGCTGCAGACGATCCCGACCAGGCAAAGAGGGACGCGTCAGTAAAGCAGCTTTCGAAGTTAAACCTCGGCTGCTACGGCTGTCATAACATGTTCGCACTCAAAGACGGCTACTGGGGAAACACGCCGAAAGTCGACGCTATATATGGTCCGGGCAAAAATGAAGTAGACCCGGAAAACCATAATGAAAATGTAGAAGGAATCAATCAGACACTTACATCCACATATCTCACAGAATCCAAATACTGTGCAAGGTGTCATCACGGATGTCCTGAAAGCATACCTTTCTGGCAGTGCCAATCGATCTATACGAGTTATATAGAACGCTACGTAGACAAAGGCGGGGACAAGAGGTGTCAGGATTGTCATATGCCAATAGATCCGGAAATCGAAATGGCATCCCACAGCTTCCCCGGAGTCCATGACAAGAAGTTCTTCGGTGACGCAATGGATATTAACATTGAAGCTGAGATAACACACACCATTAATAATTATGAAAACGAGTTGACTCCTACGCTGTGGCTGAATGTTATCCTGACGAGTAATTCAGGCCACGGCCTGCCAAATGGGTGAGTATTCATGCCTCAAGCGGCACTGGAAGTGACCGCAAAAGATCAGAACGGCAATGTAATTCACACCGAAAGAAGAAAGTACCAGAACTGGAACCTCTGGTTCAACGGCCGCAAGAAACCCGCCCTCACACTCTGGGACATCACTGCAACAGCAAGCATAAACCTCGGTCTCGAACCTGACAAACCCAGTGAGAAAACACAGGTAACTCCACTCAATAACGATGTTGAGTCTGTAACTATAGATGCGAAATTTCTTTTCGAAAGTTCACCTGGTCATTGGGAGACCATCAAGACCGCAACAAAAACACTAAAGGTCATGAGTTCTGACAGGTATTACCAGATGGAATAAGTGTTTTTCAGAACCCCGTACCGGTTGTCCGGTACGGGGGTTTTTTTTTGCACGGCAATACATCCTAATCACAATTATCCGGACCATGCAACTTATTGAAAAACTTGCACTAAAGATGTAAACTTCCTTATTCAATGAGCACTTGAACTTTATTGGAAAAGAATGAACAGACTATACGCCGTCAAGACAACGGGAACAGTATTCGGTACAAAGAAGATGATAGTATTATTTCTGATCATCTCTCTGGCACTCCTTTCAGAGCCCGCATACGCCAATCAGATATCTACTATCGATGAACTGACAACAGAGTATAACTCCGAATCCTGCATAGAGTGCCACAAGGATACCCATAATGGATGGAAAAATTCACGGCACGGTAAATCCGTCATTGATCCCCGTGTCCTGAGGACATGGAGGACCTTCATCCTGAGCGGACTCGACAAATCAGAGGGCTCCAGGAGGGACCTGAAGGACATCTGCCTTCCATGTCACGCACCGCAGACAAAAGACGCATCAGATGACCTCATTACATCGATCGCCGGCATGATTATTACAGCTGTGGAAGAAAAAGATACTTATGAAACAGAATTGGAAGCTGCTCCATCCGCAGTCGATGATGAAATCCCCTTTTCCGGACCGGCAGATGATATAACCATTACTGATATTAAGGATAAGGATGAATTTGAGGTGGAATACAAGTTAACCGTGCCAGACTATGTTCTACCTGATTCTCCGTGGATCAGGGATGAGGTGGATGAAGCCAAGGATATGACCCTCAAAGCATTAGAGGAATCTGAATCGAACTTTATTGAAGACAAGGGGTTAGATGAGTCTGCCGATTATAACACAACCACAGAGCCGGTTGAAGGCAAAGTCCTCATTAAGGGTGAAATCATGGTTAAGGACGAAGATACCGCACTCGAGCCGGACGAAGACTCCACGGTCTCCTTTGTGGAGGACGGCGAGATATTACTTGAGCCTATGGAAGACATGACAATAGAGGTCGAGGATATGACAGCGACCATTGTAGTTGAAGACGGCAAGGTCAAGATAGAATATTCTCCATACAATCCTGCCGACGACCTGAAGGAACCAGCATTTCTGGACAAAGGTGAAACACTGGGCGAAAAGGCGATAGAAAAGCTCTCAAAACTTAATATCAACTGCGTGATCTGTCACAGCATGAAGGCCCTTCCAGGAGGCAATCCGAGGCCCAAGACCATTTACAGCACCGGCAGTTCCGGGAGCGTTGAACACAAGGAATCACTCGGTGCCGAAACCAGTATATCCAGCTTCATGAAAACCTCCGAATTCTGCGCGCAGTGCCATCACGGCTGCCCTCCCGGCATGCCATCTTCTATATGCCCCACATTATGGACAAGCTATAAAGAGAGCTATATAGCACGCGGCGGCAAGAAAACATGCCAGAACTGCCACATGAACGGGGCCGACAAAAAAAACCACAGCTTCCCCGGCATATATGAAAAAAACCAGTTAAAAAGAGGTATCCAGCTTACTCTTGACGCTGAGCCTACCAGATATGTGTATCATCTCGAGAACAGGATAGTTCCCGCCGTAGTCATTAATGTAAAAGTAAAGAATACCGCCGGACATAGCATACCGCATGGCTGTACATACATACCTCAAACAGCGCTGCAGGTGTCTGTGACCGACCAGAACGGCAATGAGATCTTTTTTAAGAACAAAACATACAGGGTATACAGCCTTCACCTCTCTCATAACAGGGAAGGATACCTCGGGCTAAATGACTGGGACATTACCGCGATGGAACGTCTGAACATGGGTATTGAGCCCGGCGACACTGATTCTCAGACCTTTGTAGCTACTTTGAATGAGGATACAACGTCAATCGTTGTCGAGGCCTCCTTCAAGTATATTTATGAAAAAGGAGTTTCAACGGTTATCCAGAAAGAAATCAAAAAGATAGAGTTTAAGATTGAAAAAAAGTCTCCCAAAATGTAAACTCTATCATCAAAAACAATAGTAATTTCGTTAAGGAGCACCCATGAAAAGAATCTCGATACTGTTCATATTGATAGCATTAATGTCCTTCGGCTGCGGCAAGGACAATGTAAAGCCGTCCGAAGACTCGCTCCTTGCGACCGAGGCATTCAAGAATATCAATATATTAAAAGAAGCCTACGAGGGCAAAAGCAGAAGAATACTGCAGGACAGGATAGCACCCCATATTGCCAGCGGAATATTAAAGGACCTTTATTTTGACAGCGCGGAACTGGACCTTAGCCCGAGAATGGTAAAGATCCAGGAAACAGACCTGGTGGTAAACATCAACTGGAAAGGCTTATGGCAGTTTCCGGATGAGACCAGGCTCGAGAACAGAGGAGTGGCTGATCTAATATTTGACAGAAAATCAATGAAATTGTTGGAGATCAAAGGCGATAATCCGTTTTCCATTCCATCCTTAGAGAGTCGTTAGTTCATCCTTACTGTCAAGACAATTTCAATAAATTACATCAATTATTGCCGAAGTGGCGGAACGGTAGACCTGCCTGCCGGCAGGCAGGCGCGCAGAGAAATGTTTTATACTTATGCTATTAAAAGCGAAGATAAAAACTATATTTATGTGGGACTAACAAATAATCCCGAT
>BDTS01000115.1 GCA_002897915.1 bacterium BMS3Bbin09
AGTTTCGCCAAATACCGAACCTTTATATTCATTATGACTTGTGTTCGTATTGTCCTGCTCCCAGTCGTCATCTTCCGTCCCCAGTATTCCTTGCAAAAAACGGTAGCTCAGACCGATCGAGGCCCCTGTTATCCCTCCGGTGTCATCGGTATGATGTGCTCCTTTTGTGCCTGAATAATTGGTTTTGCCCGAAGTCCTGTCGCCATGGCACCCATATTCACCTGCGCAGGTCAACTGTGAGGACATGGTGCTGCCTCCCGGCGGCGTAAGTCCCAATTGTACATCCGGGGCCGTTATAAAATCCACATTATGCCCCATTGAGTCATCGCTCAGTACATAAGAGAAATTCCCTCCTGCCAGCGGATTGCTGAAGTTTGAGGTATTAAAAACGATCGGGGTTTCATTACCGTCAATAGTAGCTGTAGATGTAGATGAATGACATCCTGCACAATCACTTTTCAGCAGATAGTTATTAGGCGTCGAAACAGTATCATAACCGGTATATGATGTATTTAACTCATAGGCAACTGATGCATTATTCTGACTGTTATGCATCGTGTGGCAATCAGCGCAATGTCCGACGTTGACCTTTGCATTTACTCCATTGGAGAAAAAGAGAATAAATGAGACCATTAATAAAACCAATATGTACTTATTGAGTCTCTTTATGTTATTTGCGCATTTCATTACAATTATATAAAAGCAATATCTGTGCCAATAATCACGTCTAAATGATACTACTGTTAATAAATAAACCTAACCACGTACTCACCTAATAATTATCCTTGATATATTTAGTGCAAATCTCCCTATCACCCCCCTCTAATTGGTAGATTCAACAATATTCTGCAACAATCTCATTATAAAACAGACAAGTTAATGCCGCTTAAAAAAGCTATATTAACAAGTGGTTATACTATTGAGAGACCCTATCTGTCTCTTCCTCAAACAGCCTCCCTTTTCAGAAACTGTCATATTCAATCTAAATCCCGATTATTTCAAAAAAGCATATAAATAATGTAAATATTCATGACATTCAGCACTAACCGATTGAAAGATTTACATTATTTATTGCATCTTATGACATTGTATGCAAAGTGCGCGATTTCTGTCATAAGTCAGTAAAAACTCGTCTCTTGCATCATGCATACTGTGACATGAAAGGCAGGTAAGCGGTCCTCCATCTCGTGGATCTATAACATCTTTACCTAAAGGATGGGTTATTTTATGCTCTGTTTCGTGGCATCTTGCGCACATCTCAATGCCGTCCGCCCTAAAGTTAAGAGGCCGGTCGGAATGCATCGGTATATGGCAATTAAAACATTGTCTTTCCTTGACAGGGACACACTTTATCGATTTCAGGGTCTTTTCCATGGAAGCTGTCCTCTTCTCGGTCGCTTCATGGCATTTAATGCAGATCTTTGATTCGTTCTTTGTCAGATTCTTTTTTCCTGATGCATGATTATCGTGGCAAAAGCCGCAGGGATCTTTGGCATCCTTTACATGAAGATCATCTTCTATGTATTTGATTTTTGTCTCATCCTGTTTATGGCAGCTTAAACAGAGTTTTTTGCCCTTCATCTTGGTAGTCATCTTCCCGTCTGCAGTGATCGGGTTATGACATTCCTGACAGTTTTTCGTCAGAAAGACCGTGTGCCCGTAAGGGCCAAGAAGACCTTTCTCATCTGAAGCATGTCCCGAATGGCAACCAGTACAGTCCAAATCTTTTACTATTGAAGATATTGAAACACCACCAGCCTTGCAGCTGGGAGCATGACATTTTTGGCAAAGTTTATTGGGTGAGTCAATAAGCAAGTTCTCCTCCGTAGATGCGTGTGAATTGTGGCATGACGAACACTTGCCCTCCTTGAAAGGAAGGCAGCCATAGGGCTTTTCTAATTGGGCCTTAAGGTCTTCATGACACTTCAGGCAGAGTTCCTTTTCCCCGGTCACCAGAAGATGTTCATTGTTACCGCTATGGGGACGGTGGCAACCAGTACACACTCCATCCTTGAGGGCGCTGTGTACCGCCGCCCGCTCCAGCAGTTTACGCATCTTCTCATGGCATTTAAGACAGATCGAGTTGATCTCACCGTTCATCAGCCCTTTTATATTGCTAATATGAGAATTGTGACATGTAGAGCATTTGCCCTGTTTAAAAAGAAAATGGACATAACTGTCTTTGAGGTTCTCTTTCATTTCCTTATGGCACTCATAGCAAATATTCGGGATCTTGCCCTTCAGTCTGGCTTGGGTACTGCTCGGGACCAGGAGAACGGCTATAACCAAAAACAATATAATGTGCAATATATAACCTTGTCTTTTGATTTTCATATCCGGCTCCTTACCGCAGGTTTATTCATGGCAGACCTCACATTTCCCCTGTTTAAATGGCTCATGCTTTATACTTTTAAGCAGGCCCGGCCCTTCGGTCACATGTGACTCATGACAGGTTATGCAGTGTTTGATCTCTTTTAACGGAAGCCTGTGCGCCTTTCGCAGCCTTTCGGTATCAACCGGATGGCATTTAAGGCAGAGTGAAGGATCACTGTCTCTCAGTAAACCCTCTATTTCCGAATAGTGCGGCGTATGACAGCTAAGACAGTCCCCTTCTTCCATCTCTATATGGCCTTTTCTTGCTTCAGTGGTTACTATCCTTTTGTGACATGATAGACAGAGCTTATTGGGCTTGTCTAACAGCTGGAATTTAAGTTTTGTCCCATGAGGACTATGGCACGATGTACACTTCCCTTCATCAACAGGGAGATGTTTAATACTGCTCTGATTATTTTTCTTCTTCATAGTTTCATGACATTTATAACAAAGGTCTTTCACAGGCATGACCGTAGAAGCGATATTATCACTCGCATGCGGATCGTGGCAGGTCCGGCAGTCCTTTTTTCTGAAGAGCGGATGCATACCCTCTTCTTCAACATCAAGGTACATGCTCTGATGGCACTTTTGGCAAATTTCGTTTGTTGAATTAGTCAATAGGTTCTCATTGTCGGAAGCATGAGCATTATGGCATACAGCACAATCTCTTTTTTCGACAGGTTTATGAATATATGTCTTAAAAAAGTCCCTCCTCTCTTTTTCATGACAGGTATAACAGAGATCTTTGACCGGGACCCGCATCATTTTATAATTATTACTACCGTGAGAATCATGGCATTCAGTGCACTTAATAGCTGAAAACGGTTCATGAGTATATTTTTTCTTTAGTTCCGCCGCCGTCTCAGAATGGCATTTGAAACAAATTTTTTCCTCGGAATACTTTAACTGAAATCGGTTTTCAGAGGCATGGGGATCATGACAGACAATACACCCCCCCTTTTTTATGGGTTCATGCATGTTATTTACTTTAAGATCAGGTTTTCCTTCGTGACAGCTTGAACATAGTTCGACATTTTCCTTAAGTGTTATCTTGGGATAATCCGAGGCATGCGGACTGTGACAACTCAGGCACTTGCCTTGATCGGTCATTGGATGCCTGTACGCCTTCTTATACTCTCTCTCTTCCTTTTCGTGACATGAATAACAGAGGCTGTCGCCTGATAAAATTGTAGCTAACGGTTCGGCGTCATCAGCGGGCTTATGGCATAAAGAGCATTGCGCATTTCCAACAGGCTCATGAATGGACTCCCTTAGCAGCTTATCATTTGAAGAGCTGTGTGAAGTATGACATCCGGAACATTTTGAATTTCCGACAGGATAGTTTTCATGGGCCTTCATAAAAGAAGACTTCCCGAAATCATGACATGACCTGCAGAGCGCGGTCTCCTCTTTTACGAGATTATAAGCGTATCCTGAACCATGCGGCGAATGACAGGTAAGACAGCCGCCTTCAAGGGGCTTATGTCGTTTGGCCCTGGTAAAAGGTCCCTTATCATGACATGCAAAGCATTGTTCACTGCCCTCTTTTTTCTGAAGAGACTTATTGTCTGAAGCATGCGGTTCATGGCACGGCAGACACCTGCCCTGTTTGAGTATAGTATGCTGACTGACGCTCTTCTCCATTTCAGACGCCATCTGAGTGTGGCAGATATAACAAAGCTTTCTCTCTTCCCCTTCGACAAAAGCCCTGACAGCGAGCTTTCCGTGGCGAAGGTGACAGGCCTCGCAGTCACGCTTACTCATCGGAGAATGAACGTATTTCTTGTTAAATTCAGGGAGCTGCTCCTTGTGGCAATCCATGCAGGGCTTGGGGGCAAACCCCCTCGCTACCTTTATCCGTCTTTCAGGAACACACGTCACGAAGACCGTGACCATAAGCAGTATAAGGGCCAGTTTAAATAAAGAACTTTTCAGATCAATATGTTTTCCCTTCATAACATGTCACTTTCTGAATAATTTTTCAAATGCTTCAACTGTTTCGTTATTAATAATGATTTGAGAATCTTTTTTTAATTTATCAATATATCCATTGTAAAGCTTGGCGCGTTTCTCTGCAAATAATATATTTTGGATCATTGACGTTACAGCACTGAGATCCTCAAGTTCCTTCCCGCTCTTTTCCTGTAGCCTTATGATCATGTATGAATTCTCCAATTCAATTACAGGACTAATTTCCCCGGGCTCCATTGTATCAATGATCTCTTTGACCTGTGCAGGCAGTTTTTGCTTTTCTGTCCATCCGGCGGCCCCGCCCTTTGAAGCAAACGTGTCTTTCGATCTTCTCTTTGCCAACCATGAAAAACTGGCTCCGTCTTTCAGGCTGTTCAGGACGTCCAGGGCATCTTCCATGGTCTTCACGGTAATCTTCTGGATCTTGTACCTGAAAGGTTTAACAAAATCTTTCTTATGCCTTACATAGTAATCTTCGACATCCTCTTCGGAAATCTTAATGCCGGGCAAAACTATCTTATTAGCAAATATGCTCTTAAATAACTGGTTCCTATAACGCCCGATCTTATCCATCATGTCTGGTTCCGTTTCATACTTCCGGCTCAGGGCTTCATCGTCTACTACCTTGATGTCAATCCAGTTGTTAAGGATCTTTTCTCTCACATTAAACTTTGCCGGCGAAAGGCTTCCCACAAACTCGCCTACCGTAAGAACATTATCATTTACCTTAACCAAAATCCTTTCATCTTTCAACCACTTTCCCTTACCATACTTTAGTTCATCAAATTTAAAAGCGTCGAGGATCTCCCGGTCGATATCAATGTCCGCCATAGAACGAAGTTCGGCCAGATATTCATTGCTGCGCCTGGCTATTTTCTCTTTATTGATCTTTATTTTTATCTGACCCCTGATATTCTCATATTCCTCTTCAGGGGCCGCCTGACGCTTTATCAGCTTTACTATATAAAAAACCTTATTCCCCGGGTTTATAATATTACTGGTTTCCCCCGGCTTCAGATCGGGGACCACTTTTTCAAAGCTGGGATTCATTTCCTTCCTCTTGAGTATCTTTTCTCCCTCATTTTTTGAATAATGTATAGAATAGTCCCGCGCAAGGTTTCCGAAATCTTCCCCTTCTTTAACCCTTTTCATGACTGCGGCAGCATCTTCTTCCGAGGCAGACACGATCACGCCTAAAGTAAACGTCTCATAGTCATGCCTGTAACGCTCTTTAATATCTCCTTCAACTACAGAAACTTTCTGCAAAACTTCATCATTATAGAGTTTCATCACTGCTTCTCTCAGGATATATGCATCTATTTTTTGCCGCACTTCAGGATAATTTCCCATGCCCATGCGCCGCGCTTCCTGAACGATCAGCCTGTCATTTATCAGCGTCTGAATGAATCCTGATATATTCATATGTCCGGCTGATGAGAGGTCATCTTTTCGGTGAGATACTTCCAATGAATATTCGAGATCTTTAATAGTTATTATTTCACCATCAACGCTTGCAATAACGTTCTTTCCACTGGGAACGGTTGCACAGCCCAATAAGACCGCAAAACATGCAAATGCACACAGGAACTTATAGCCGGTGCATGAAAGGTTGTTTTTTGATGTATTCTTAGTTATATTCAAATCGCTATTTAATACAAATACCTGCATCAATTAAGAAAGAAGCTATCTTGGAACGCTTCTTAACTTCACTAATACCATTTTAATTTTCCCATATTTTCTACCAGTTCCGAAACAGCCTTGTAGGCCAGTTTGTCGACTTGCTTTACACTTCCCCAATCGAAGGCTACAGTATCTTCTTCCCCGCTCAATTGAAGACTATTATACCATAAAATTTTGTTTTCACGGGCATCCAGAAGCCTTGCTGTAATACCTACTTTCGACACTGAGGAAGCATTAGTCCCATATGAATAATCGTCCACAGAACCAAGCAGTATCCCGTATGTCCCGAGGGCCTCGGAAAGGGCCTTGATGTTCTTGAATTCCAGTCCACTCTTGTTTCTTATCCTGAGTTCAACATATGCTTTTGTGATATCACCATACTCTACAGGTTCAAACGCCGGGTCCTTCAGAAGCTTCACCAAAAACATATATGTGGTTATCATGCCGGAATTAGGATTGCCGCTCTTATTCCTAAATGGCATTACGGCGATCCTGTAGACAGATTCCGTATTCTTTTTAGATATATCCGTGCTGAACGAAGCGAACAGTTTATCCAGCGCCTTTGGCACCAGATCTTCGATCTTCTTTATCGTACCCAACCCAAAGGCCATGGAATAGTCATCTCCGGAAACAGAGGCATAGTCCGCCCATAAGATCACGCCTGTAGAGGAATCTATCAGCCTTGCCAGTATCCCGACATTCGGGATTCCTTCAGAGCTGAATGAAACAACAGCGCCCGCCAAAATAGTTTTGGCTCCCAGTTCTCCACCCACTTTCCGCGCGATCTCTTTGGAAATATAGCCGGCAGATCTACCTCTTTTATCACATAAAAAATCAGAAAGAACATCCTCATTAATTACATACAATCCCCTGTCCTTTAACCTCTGCTTTAATTCTGGCGTTATCATTTTTATTACATTGGATTCATTGCTGAGGTTATCAAAGGGAAGCACAGCTATTTTTTCCCGGTCAGAAGCATGAGCATAGGTGAAAATGGTAAAAACAACAATTATGAGGAGTAAAAAAAATTTCTTCACTAAACTTCCCTCTCAGGCAGGATATTATTTGACTAATAGATATCTTTGTTACAAAACAACCACTAACCGGATATTACCGCCTAATACTCGAAAAGTGTCTGGATCGCTTCTCTGACTACTCCCTGGACAATCTCGCTCATGGTCTCTGAGCTGGCACCAAAGTGCCTTGCCATAAAATCGAGCCCGCCGCGGGTAAGTGTAATGGACCAGATTATATTGCCTGATTCGACATCTGCCATCATTAAGGTAATTGTAACTTCAGGGGCGGACAGATTGCCCAATTTAACATCGCCGTATTGATCGACCGAACCAATGATCACAGCCTCAACATTAAGTGCATTCCCAAGGGCCTTGATCTGGCTTTTATTGAGTGACGATATATTTTGTATCCCCAACTCGCTGATCGATGACATTACTTCTCCGGGGATCACAACATCAACAAGGCCTGAAGCCAGCAATTCACTGATAACCAACTGTTTTACGATCTCCCCGGCAGCCTTGTCATTTGTCAGATTATCAAGAGGCAGTACAGCCACATTTTTAAAGAAACTAAAGTCTACATCCGGACTAATATGATAAATAGGGGAATTGCCGCCGCACCCCGAAAGCATACCCGTAACTAATATCATAAAAGTCAGTATATATTTCTTGTATAATTTCATAATATTTCTCCTCCAAATCTCGCATGTACTTCTCAGCAATTAAAGCTGAGTTGAATAGTGAAATTCTTAATTTCGTCTATTCCTTACGAAACTTATGCCCGTGGTACAAACAACATATCACTATAAATGAATTTATAAAAAAATTTCAATAAATCGTGTCGAGAACATCACTTATTAATATTTTTGCCGTTTCATCCAATGTATTGCCTTCCGCACCAAAATGTCTCGTCCAGAAATCAGCCCCTCCGGTAGTATGCCACGTGGACCATATAATATCACTATTTTCAGCTTCATACATAATGAGACTTATCGATACCTCGGGATAAGAGACCTCAACGCCCCTGCTCACCTTGAAGACCCCGACAGATCCGGTCATGACCGCCTGCACCTTAAGTATTTTCCCTATTTGTTCAATATTCTCAGATGTAATGGATTCAAGGGACCTTACCTTCATCTCCCTCAGCAGCACCATTACCTCTCCCGGTTCAACAACATCGATTCCCCTTGAAAGGAGATCAATGACCACCAGACTCTTGATCTTATCAGCAGCAAACCTGTCTGCCGTAAAGTTCTCAAACGGCAGCACAGCTACTTTATTTATATTGTTAATATCAAGCCCGGGCCGAATATAGTGTTTTATTCCATTGCTTAAGGTACATCCTGAGACGCAGGTCATCAGAAAGAAAAAGACCAATAATGCCCGGATATAAAAAAAGCTTTTTTCTTTTGTGTTTGTGTCTATCATCAATTTTATACAGGTTCTCTTAAAACAACTCGAACTTATTATAAATTAGGACGTCAGAATCTGCAATTCAGGTTCGTGTTTAAATTATGATTCCCCTGTATGCTCGTCCCGCTGTCCGTCTGAGAATATGAGTACGAAAAGCGGATATTGGCAAACTTTGTTATATATATTGTTCCATAACCGCTGGCAGAATCGGTCTTTGTATTAGAGGTAGCACTGTCGGAATCACTGTGCTGATAATTGATATTCAACCTGATCTTGGGTAACGGGAGCCAGTCCGCTCCAACCGATTCGGACATGTCCACATTGCCGGTCGATTTCGTATAATCGAAACTACCCGAAAGACTAATAAAACGTCCCGCCTGATAGTTAAGTGCCGTTGAAAAATCTTTTGAGGACGATGACTCACTGCTTGTAGTAGTGGCGCTGTACCCGTAGTTTATGGTACCCGTCATTTTTCTTGTAATGCGCGCGTCCAGAAAACCGTTTATCGAGCTTATAGATGTCGTGGTGTCGTCCGCGAGGCTCTTTGAGCTGGAGAACCCTATGTCCGTTATCATGTTCACGTCCCTATAAATTTTTGTATCAGCGCTTAATAGTAACGAATCATTTGTAGATGTCTTTTTATTATCAATGAAACTATCGCTCCTGAGCATGATCAGATTGGTATCAACGGTTAGAAACGGAACGTAGTTCATGGTAAGACTATAGCTATTAGAAGCACTCTCGGCCCCTCCCGTATTGCCAAAGCCTTCATTTCTGCTAACATTCATTGTCGAGGTCAACAGGCTGTGTGCCTGCCATCTCGCAAGAGCACCGTAGTTCCTCGTTACGGTACTAATGATATTCTCATTTTCATTGTCTAAAGACTTGCTGAACATATTTTTGATTATCCCGCTTACAGAATCCGTTACGGATATGGGGGTTTGATCTGCCCTGTCAATGGAATAATTGATATTGAAATCCCAATCTTTCACCGGTCTGATCCCGGCACTCAGGTTGATTCCCTGGTTAAAGGACTTGGAGACAGTCGTGACAGCGCCTACGCTCGTGATATCATCGGTCCCAAGGGCCTGGATCTCTGTTACATCAACTCCGCTCACACTGGAAACAACCAGGTTGACAGCTTTAAAGTAAAATGCCTCTTGTGAAGACGAGAACAATATCTCATATCGGTACTTATCATTCAGGCTGTCGTAAACAACATTAACACTGCTGATAGTCACCGCTGTCCAGCTGCCGTAAATATTATTACTGCTCTTATATACCTGCCAGTTACTACTATTATTGAGCGCGGTCTCAGCGCTTACATTTTCATCCACATAGATATACAGCCTGTCAACTGATTCCCCGAAAAGCGTCTGGATACCTATCTGATTATTTGCATTTGATCTGAGATCGATACTTGTAGAAGTTGTAAGGTTTCCATCCGTTAATTCGCTTTTACTGACCAGCGCGACCTGTTTGTCACTATTCAGGGCGCTGAGCCCGCCATTATTGTCACGTATACTGACCTCGCTGCCGATAGCAGTGTGGTACTGCCTGTTCCTGTTCCTTGAATAGTTCCCACGGTACATCGTGGAATAACTCAATTTGCGGTTCCACAAATAGTCCGAGTACCCGATATTATAGTTATTGCTGAAATCGGCCTTGACCGATTTTTCCAGTGTACTTAAAGGTGTATTGTTCACATCTCCGGAAAAAGAGATATTGTACCCAAACTTCATGTCATTTGAAGGCAGTGTATACGAAGAGTCTACTGAATACGAATTGGTCGAGTTGAGGGTTTCCGCTACCGGGAGATAGTCAAAATTCCTCAGCCGTTCAAAATTAAGTGAGATAGAAGGCAGTTTTTTTGGTGTAAGACTGAAGCGGGAGTAATAGAATTCAGAGGTCAGCCTGCCCGCATTACTGTAATGCGCCGTCGACCATTGTTCCTGCCTGCGATACCCGACATTCAGATCATATATATTGTTCCTGATGAACAGCGCCAGTGTCGGCTCTATCCACCTCTGATAACTTAAGGTGGTCACGTCGGTCAAATAATTGGCTGCTTCCGAGTCCGTCAGGCTGGTCCTGAGGTTAAGATCATAGGAAACGATCGGTGTAATATTCCTGTTCAAACTCAAGTTAAAATTCCGGGTGAAGGAATTTGAAGACAAGGTATTTTCCCCGTCCAGCACGGTCTTTGAGCTAGTACTGGTCATATTTATCCAGCCGCTAAGAGACGTTGAAAAAGCGGAAGTACCGCTCATAATCAGCACCATTATCAATACTATGATCTTCCATGCAGTTTTCCTCATAAATATTCAATTAAATTACAATAACCCACGGCCTACAAGTCTCTCAATATGGCAATGCCATAGGGTCTCTTGCCCACAGGAATGGTCCTTTCCACTTTTTTTGTTGTCTTGTCGATCACCGAAACAGTATTTGAACCCCTGTTAACCACATATAACTTTCTGCCCTCTGGATCCAGGATGAGCGCCCCGGGGGATTCCCCGACAGCGATCATACCGACCACAGGGGGCATCACGGTCTTCAGATTCTCAATACCATTTTCAAAGGGCCTTATGATCACTACCTCCCCCGGCACCTCTTTCAGGAGGTATATCCTGTTAAAGACAGGGTCCGCAATTATTCCTGTAATAAAGTTACCGGTATTATTGATGGTGCTGACCGCACCGGCCTCATTGCCTTTGATGATCTCAAGGATATCTATAACAGAAATCTTATTAGAACCATAGTTAGAGACATAAACTTTTCCCCTTTGATAATCCACGTACAGGGCCTTGGGCTGCCATTCGACATCCAGATTTATGACCTCTTCGCTCAGGTTCGTCTGTTTGTTTATTCTCAGCACGGAGATGGTGTTAGAATCTTCGTTTACTATATATATATTAAAAAATCTTGCACGATAGTTCTTTAGTGTACTGATATCATTGAAAGAGAGATGTCTTGTTCCCAAAAGATCCTCTACAGGAGGGTCAACGGCAATTGCCGCCGGCCCAATACCCACATCTATCTTTTCAAGTTCCAGCAGTGTTGTCGAATCGATCACCGATACGGAATTGGTACCATGGTTAGTTACATATATAAGTTCCTTTCCGGAAGATACCGAGGCCACAGCTATCCCTTCCGGTTCCTTGCCGAACCTGAGGAATATCTCACTCTCGACCTTGTTCGTGGTCGGATCAATAACAGAAACCGTGTTTGAACCTGAATTCGCCACATAGACCCTTGCCCGGTTACTTCCTAAAACAGCCGCTATCCCTCTGGGATTCTTCCCGACCAGTATATTTGCAACCACTCCTCCGGACTGGCTGTTGATCGCAGATACGTTATTCGACCCTTCATTGGTAACAAAGATCAGCCGCGAGCTCAGTTCGGGCACCTGGCTCCTGACCATAAATGCGGGTTCAAACCGGTATCCGTCGACAAAAGATGCGTCAGAATTCCAGTTCAGGAAGAGCGAGGTGTTCTGTCCCTCTCTTATAACCACGTTAACCGGTATCTCAATCGCTTTTGGAGACACATTCAGGTCAGCAACACGCCCATTTTTCTTGATCAGCCCCTGTTTAACAAAAAGACGAACCTTCTTGTAACTGCCTTCCGGAACGGATCTCTCGCCCAGAAGGATCTGCCTGCCTTTCGATGCTATTGAGTTTATGCTAACGGGAGATGACATTATCTCTAACTGTTGTCCCTCTTCAGGAACTATATTCAGTGCGAACAGATCGAACGTGATGTCAAGAGCTGCCTTTTCCGGACCGTTCAGAAATATCGTTAGCTGACCCTTACTCTTCTCATGCATCTCTTCATGCTCCTGTGTTGTAGTACAGGCCGGGAAGAGTCCCAGGAATAAAGCAATGATTATTAAAGCTGTAATCTTCAGATCTTTCATATAGTTATATATAGATTATCAGTCATTCATAAAACTACCAGGAATTAAAGATCTGCACCCTGTCATTGAACAGATCCGCAACAAATATTCTGCCTTCCGAGTCTATGGTTATGTCGACTGGATACTGGAACCATCCTTCACTCCAGCCCATTCCGCCGAACTCATAAATAAAATTACCTTCTTTGTCGTATACAGTAACAGTGTGACGCATATAATCCACGATGTATTTCCTGCCGTTGCGGTCATCAACAGCAACGGCCTTCGGCCTGCTCAATTTGCCGCTGCTCCCCCCCTTTTCACCGAACATGAAAAGGAATTTCCTGTTCTCATCATATACATATACACGTCCGGCTTCCTCACTGAGAAGATAGATGTTGCCTTCCCCGTCCAGAGTCACATTGGTCAGGTTTACCTTCTTTCCTCTCTCCTCGGGCGACATTATATCCACAAACCTGCCATCTTTGTCTAGGATAACAACACCAGGGAAAAAGCTTGCAGCAACATATATAAAACCCTTTTTATCAACTACCAACCGATGCGGTGAAAAAGTATCGGCCCCTTCAAACCCCTCCATATATATATCATATTTCCATTTGAGGCACTGCCTAAAAACCGATATCCTGTGTCTGGGGTTGTCCTCTGTCGCCGATTGTGCTATATAAATATTGCCTTCATTATCAAGGGCCATACCTTGAGGAGATTGGATATTAGAGGTTTTTCTTATCGTATACACAGGGAAAAAATCCGATGTATATATCGTTATCCTTCCCCTGCGGTCAATGACATATATCTCATTTTCCGGTGGTACAACCATAACAAAAGAAGGATGCGACAGCCTGTCCCCTTCCTCATCAAAAACTATGCTATCAAGATACGTTACAAGACTGCTGAACTGCTCGGCATCAGACTGATCCGGAACAAAAAACATTACAGAGAGAATAATAAAGACAAGTGTAACGGCAAGGAATATACAATTTATTTTTCCAGGTCTTTTATTATGATAATAAAACTTATTCATCCCGGGCCTGATAAGAATGTTAACGTTAAATAGTTTTTCAGCCTAATAATAGCAGTAAGTTCCTATGTTATTCAATATCTAAAGGCAGGAGGCTGTCTAAATTAAAAGCCCCTTACCTGTTGGTAAGGGGCTTTTTTAATACCTTTAAAAAGACAGGGTATCATGCCAAGGCATGATACCCGTCTTCGTTGTTACTAATTTCCGTCTTTCCCGGTATGACAGGCAAAGCAGCCGGTATCTCTGTCAGCAGTAGCTGCGTTTCCAGCCAGCATCTTTGTGTAATCCCACCTCAGTATAT